>DASXOA010000254.1:0-11135 GCA_036494675.1 Rugosimonospora sp. | reverse complement strand
GCCGAGGTCCTCACCCGCTACAAAGGACAGGCGATCGTGGAACGCCGCTACAGCGATGTCAAAGGCCCCCTCGCCGTGTCGCCAATGTTCCTGCAACACAACCGGCGGATCACCGCCCTGATCACCGTGATCTGCCTGGCGTTGCTCATCTTCTGCCTCGTCGAACGTGAGGTACGCGCCAATCTCGCCCCAGAAACCGGCCTGGTCGGGTTCTACGCCTACGACAACCGGGCGATGCGACCCACCGGCCGGAACATCTTCACCGCCCTGGCCCAACTCCAGCTCATCCCCGCACGCCACGGCAGACCACCCAAAATCCCAGCACCCACCGGCATCCAAGCCCGGCTCCTGGACCTACTCCACATCGATCCCACTCGCCCCCGCTGGTCAGACCACTGAAACCCCATGTGCGAAGGACGGGGCTAGACCAGCCGGCGAGGCTCGCCGCGGCCATCCGCGAGTTCGTCCAGGCGTCGGTGCGGCGGTAGCCGGAGCCGCTACCGCGCGCGGGAAGCGACCTGCCTGCGGGACAGCGGACGGTCACCTCGCGGTCCAGCCGCAGACCCGTCGATGCGCCGGACAGATCGACGACGATCTCGACAGGGCTGTTACCCGGCCGTAGGGTCGCTGTGAGCGACTCACGAGGGAGCCTCCATGAGACGATCCGCCGGAGTTATCGCCGTTTCCGCCCTGTCCTCCATCATTCTGATCGGGCCCGGTGCGCCGGCTCAGGCCGCCGGCACGGACCCGCACCACGCCCCGCTGTCCATCACGTCCGTCTCCAACCCGCGCCCGGCGTTGGTCAGCGGCGGCGACATCCTCGTCCGCGTCGCCGGCTCGGACGGCGCGCCGAGACTGACCGTCGACGGCAGGCCCAGTTCCGCCGCGGTACATCCGCAGCCGGACGGGTCGTGGCTGGCCCTCATCGCGGGCCTGACCGGCGGCCGGCACCAGGTCACCGCGACCCGCGGTCACGACCGGGCCGGGCTGACCGTGGACAACCACAGCATCAACGGCCCGGTCTTCTCCGGTGCCCAACAGCTGCCGTTCGTGTGCCAGACCACGTCCTTCGGGCTCGCGGCGGCCAACCCGCCCAGTTGCGCCGCACCGACCCAGGTCTCGTACCTGTACAAGAACACCGCCGGTTCGTTCGTGCCGCTGGCCGATCCCGCGTCGCACCCGGCGGATCTGGCCACCGCGCAGGTGGCCGGGCGCACCGTGCCGTACATCGTCCGGCTGGAGCAGGGCACCATCGACCGTGCGGTGTACCAGATCGCGGCCCTCTACGACGGGACCGACCCGGTGCCGTGGCGGCCGGACGCGAACTGGAACCGGCGGCTGGTCTACACCTTCGGGGGCGGCTGCAACGGCGGGTTCCACCAGGGCACGTCGACCGGCGGAGTCGTCAACGACCTGTTCCTGGCGCAGGGCTACGCGGTCGCCTCGTCCACCCTCAACGTGCTGGACAACAACTGCAGCACCATCATCTCCGCCGAGGCCGCGATGATGGTCAAGGAACGCTTCATCGAGGTGTACGGGCCGGTCGCGCACACCATCGGCTGGGGCGGCTCCGGCGGTGCGATCCAGCAGTACGACATCGCCGACCAGTACCCCGGCATCGTGGACGGGATCGTGCCCGGGGTCTCGTTCCCCGACCCGCTCACCACGACCGGCCCGGTCTCGGACTGCCGGCTGTTCAACAACTACTTCGCCGCCGGCGGCAGCGGCTTCACCGCGGCGCAGCGCCAGGCGGTCTCGGGCTACCTGTCGTACGACACCTGCCTGTCCTGGGACGCCACGTTCGCCAGCCGCATCACCGCGACCGACAGCTGCGACTCATCGATCCCCGTCGCGGTGCGCTGGAATCCGGTGACCAACCCGACCGGCGTGAAGTGCTCGGCGACCGAACAGATGGTCAATCAGCTCGGCCGCGATCCGCGCACCGGCTTCGCCCGCAGCCCGATGGACAACGTGGGCATCCAGTACGGCCTGCAGGCCCTGCGGGACGGCCAGATCAGCGCACAGCAGTTCGCCGACCTCAACGCGAGCGTCGGCGGCTTCGACTACACCGGCAAGCCGTCCGCCCAGCGTACGCAGGCCGACCCGAAGGCACTCGCCGCGTCCTACCGGGACGATCTGGTCAACAGCGGCGGTCTGGGCCTCGCCGACACCCCCGTCATCGACCAGCGCATCGACCTCGACCTCGCCGGCTTCGGCAACGACATCCACACCACCGAGTGGTCGTACATCATGCGGGCCCGGATGACCGCCGCCGGTACCGTGTCCAATCAGGTGATCATCGAGGACAGTGTCGCCACGGCCGCCACGGCCAGCGTGTACGAGCTGGCCGCGATGGACCGCTGGCTCACCGCGATCGACGCGGACCACTCCCGCCGGCCACTGTCCGCGAAGGTCGGCGCGGACCGGCCGGGCGACATCTCGGACGGCTGTATCCGCGACGACGGCACACTCGTGCACGAACGGCTGTCGTACGGCGGCTCCGGCCAGTGCGCGAGCCTGTTCCCGGTCGGGTCCAACACCCGGCTGGTCGCCGGCGGCGCGCTCGCCCTGCCGGTGCTCAAGTGCGCGCTGCAACCGCTGAACTTCGCCGACTATCCGGTCGCGTTCACCGCCGCCCAGAAGGCGGAGTTGCGCTCCGCGTTCCCCACCGGCGTCTGTGACTACGGGCGGCGTGGGCCGCAACAGCAGCGTCCGGCGGGAGCGTGGCTGACCTACGACCGGTGATGCGACTACGGGCGGTGTAGGCCGCAACAGCAGCGTCCGGCGGGAGCGTGGCTATGACCGACAAACGGTGACTCGCCAGGGGCGGTACGCCGCCCCTGGCCGACCGGCCGGAACCGCCCGGCCTACGCTGGGCGGTCATGTGCACCGTCTTGCTGAGGTTCGCGCCCGGCAGCGCCTGGCCGCTGCTCCTCGCGGCCGTACGGGACGAGTTCGTCGACCGGGCGTGGGATCCACCGGGCCGGTACTGGGGCGATCAGGTGCTCGGCGGGCGCGACCGGACGGCCGGCGGCACCTGGCTCGCCGTCGACCCGGTGCGGCCGGGCGTCGCCGCGGTACTCAACGGGGTACGGCTGCCGCATCCGGCGCAGGGTGAGCGGCCGACCCGGGGAACGCTGCCCCTGGACGCCCTGCGCGGACGGGAGCCCGAGGGCGCCGGGTACGACGGGTTCCACCTGATCCGGGCCACGCCGCACGAGGTGCAGGTCTGGTCGTGGGACGGTCGGGAACTGGTGAGCCGGTCGCTGGAGCCCGGCGACCACATCATCGTCAACCGCGGCGTGGGGCACGACGACGTGCCGGTCGTGGCGCATTTCCTGCCGCTGCTGCGCACGGCGGCCGGTCCCGACTCCACGGCCGCCGGGTCCACAGTGGACTTCTGGGGAGACTGGGTGCGGCTGCTCGGCGGCGACCGGCTCGACCCCGGCGACCCGCGCGCGTTGCTGGTGGGCCGCAGCGTCGCCGGGAAGAACTACGCCTCCACGTCGGCAAGTCTCGTCGCTTTACGCGACGACCGGGTCCGGTACGACTTCTGTGCGGCACCGGTCGGCCCCTCGGGATGGTTCCCCGTCTGGCCCGACGGTCAACCCGACTAGCGGGACCGCTCTGGCATGGCCGATGGCAAGGTCGATCGAGGAGGGTACGGGTATGCAACCCGGTTGGTACCAGGATCCGTCGGGCCACTTCCCGCTGCGGTGGCATGACGGCAGCCAGTGGACGCCCCAGGTGATGGACGGCTGGCAGCGGCCGGCAGTCGATCCGCTGGCCCCGACCGTCGCGGGGCCGCCGCCGATGGCCGCACCGCCGCCGACGGCCGCCGCGCCGCCGCCGACGGCCGCCGCGCCGCCGCCGATGGGCTCAGCGCCGCCGATGGGCTCAGCGCCGCCGATGGCCTCGCAGTCGGGGCCGCCTCAGGTGCCGCCGGCGACCGGGTCGGCGGCGACCACCCCGATGTCGCCGGTCGGCCCGGCGGCGATCCCGCCCCAGTGGCCCCAGTCCCCGCCGGCGGCCCAGGCCGGGCGGCCCGCCGCGGCACCATCCCCGGCCAGGCCGGGATTTCCGCCGGCCGGGCGGTACGTGATGATCGGGCTGGCCGCCCTGCTCATGCTGCTCGGACTGTTCGTACTCCCCTGGATCAAGGTCTCGAACGGCCACGGTACGACCGGCCAGTCCTATCCCAAGGTGGCGAACGCGATCACCAAGTACGGCGGCGGGGACCTCAACTGGTGGCAGCACCTGTACAACGAGTGGTTCGCCGTCGTGCTGGCCGTCGTCATGCTCATCGCCGTGACCGCCACCGTTGCCGTGGTCACCCGGCGACCGCCACCGGTGCCGAAGTGGACCTGGGTCCCCTGCCTGGTGTCGTTCGCCCTGATGTTCGCGCATTACCAGGGACTCCCCGACTTTCCGGCGTTCAGCGGTGCGAGCATCAGCGTCCTCGGCGGCGGCAGTGTCGGCCTGGGATACCTGCTGCTGGCCCTCGCCTGCCCCACGCCGCCGACATCGAAGTCGGCGGCGGACAGGCCCACGCGGTCGGCGTAGGCCGCCGCCCGGGCCTCACCCCTCGCCGCGGAAACCCCGGGGGCAGCTCCGGTCAGGCATCCGTCGGCTGCCCGAACCAACGGGTGAGGGCCGACCGGAGTGCCTCCCGCTCCCGGGCGTCCGGGCAGGGCGACGTGGACGCCCAGGCGACGTAGCAGTCCGGCCGCAGAAGCAGCGCGGTGGCTTTCGAGTCCCCGGTCCGCGCGGTCATCGCGGTGACCCGCTCACGCCAGGGTCCGGCTTCCCCCGCGAGGGTCCCGCCGTCGGTGAGGTCCAGCAGCAGCGGCCTCGCGTCGCGGGTGAGTTCGGCGAGGCGTACGGTGCCGGTTCCGGTGTGCAGCACGAGGTCGGGTGCCCAGCGGCCAACCGTCGAGGATGCGTCAGCCGTGCCCATGTCGTACGCGATGTCCGCGCCGGCCAAGAGATCCGCGAGGTGCTGCACGGTGTGCCGGTCCGCCAGCAGCTCTCCGAACAACTCGCGCAGCGCAGTGATTTCGCGGCCCGGGCGGACCAGCACGGACTGCGCCTGGGTGTGCATGGTCACCCGCTCGCCGACCGGCCGGCGCTCGGCCTGGTAACTGTCCAGCAGCCCGACCGGTGCCCACCCGCGCAGTTCGGCGGCGAGCTTCCACCCCAGATTGACCGCGTCCTGCAGACCGAGGTTGAGCCCGGGGCCTCCGATCGCCGAGTGCACGTGGGCGGCGTCGCCGACCAGTACGATCCGGCCCTCACGGTACCGGTCGGCCAGCCGCGTGTTCCCACCGGTCAACCGGCGCAGCAGGTGCGGCCCGGCACCGTCGGGCGGACCGAACGGCACGTCGACGCCGAGCACGCGGCGCGCACTGTCGCGCAGTTCGGCGATCGTCATCGGCTCCGGGTTCGTCGGGTCGTCCTCCTCCGGCGCGTTCGAGGACGGACGCACCTCTGCCGTGCTCACCGACGGGGAGCCGCCCGGCAGCGGGGCGTACACGAACAGTCCCCGTTCGGTGCGGTGGTGTGTGAACGGTGGGACGACGCCGTACCCGGGCACGGCCAGTCCGCCGGTTGCCGGATCGATCAGCTCGGCCGGGATGCTCACGTGCGCGGTCCGCGAGATCGTGCGGTCGGTGGTCACGCCGGGAAAGCCGATGCCGGCCAGCCCCCGGATCACGCTGCGCCCGCCGTCGGCTCCGACGAGAAAGCGGGTCTCGATGCGGTACGGGCCGGTCGGGCCCGTCACCTCGACGGCGACCGTACCGGGCTCCTGGGTCAGGCCGGTCACCTCGTGTCCCGGGCGGATCTCAACCCCCAGCTCGGCGGCACGCTCCGCCAGCATCTGCTCGATGCGCCGCTGCGGCACCATCAGCAGGTAGACCGGGTTGTCCGCCAGGACGGACAGGTCCAGCGGAAACGCGCCGAACATGAAGTACGGGGCCGGCCGCGGCGGCGCCGAGCCACCGGCCAGCCGCTCGTACAGTCCTCGGCGGTCGAGCATCCTCACGACCTGGCCGACCAGCCCGTTGGCGCGCTGCTCCTCGGTGGGGCCGGTCAGCCGTTCCAGCACGAGCGGTCGGATGCCGGCCAGGGCCAACTCGCAGGCCAGCATGAGACCGTTGGGTCCGGCACCGGCGATGACGACGTCACTGGGCATGGCAGAACTGGGCATGGCAGAACCTCCGTGGGTGCGGTGCGCGGGGTGCGCACGATGCGAGTGCGGTGCGCGGGTTGCGCACGATGCGAGTGCGGTGCACGGGGTGCGCACCGTCGGTGCGGTGCGCGAGTGCGCGCGGTGGATCGACTCCGCGGTGCGGAGTTGAGGTGACGGGGTGACGCGACCGGGTTACGGCGTGGGTAGGCCCGCCGCGAGTTGGGCGAGGGCCTCGGTCAACAGGGTGTCCATCGAGACGGGCGGCTCGGTGCGCAACCAGTGGTGCATGGCGACGTTGGTGGCCGCGATGATCGCGGCGGCCACCAGTTGCGGGTACAGGTCGCGCTCGGCGTCGGTGCCGGTGCGCTCGGCGATGGCGGCGGCGATCTCAGCCTGGGCGAGGGCGCCGGCGCGCAGGAACTCCCCCTGCACCGCCGGCTCGGCGACCATCAGGCGGATTCCCGCGGCCCACTGCTGGTGGTCGGGCACCGGATGCGCTACCAGCTCCGGTCCCGGATCCACCTGCATCAGCGCCGCCTGGGTGATCGACTCCCAGAGCGGCTCGGATGCCGGCCGGCGGCGCAACTCCTCGGCGACCCGCGCGCACCGGTCGAGGTGGCGGGCGACGATCGCCTCCCCCTTGCTGGCGAAGTAGTTGCTGAAGGTACGCGTGGACACGCCGGCCGCCTCGGCGATGTCCTCCACCCGCACGTGGTCGAACCCACGCTCGACGGTGAGCCGGATGGCCGCCCAGCTCAACGTCGCCCTGGTTTCGCGCTTCTTGCGCTCCCGCAGGCTGATGCGCTCGCCGTCCCCGGTACTCATGCACCCACTCTAGCGAATACTGCCGAATCTGCAAAGATGCCGAGCGAGCAAATGTGCAGAATCTGCAAAGAGCCTGGTCGCCACGTCATTGGCCGACCGGCCCGGGCCATCGCAGCGGCCGGGGCGGGGTCGCGTGTCAGCCGATGAGTCCCCGCACCACCGGATTGGACAGCGTCCCGACCCCTTCGAGGCCGATCTCGACCAGGTCGCCGTCGGCGAGCGTGAACGGAGGAGGAGGAACCAGGCAGGTGCCGGTGGACAGCACGACCCCGTCGGGGTGCACGTCACCGCGCATGAGGTAGGACACCAGCTCGTCGAGGCGACGGTGCAGCCGGGAGGTGTTCGCCTGCCCCGTCCACTCGGGTACGCCGCCGCGCGTGATGGTCAACTCGATGGCCAGCCGGTACGGATCCTCGATCTCCCAGGCCGGCCGGATCCACGGACCGAGACCGCACGCCCCCTGATAGATCTTCGCCTGCGGCAGGTAGAGCGGATTCTCGCCCTCGATGCTGCGCGAGGACATGTCGTTGCAGATGGTGTACCCGACGATCTCCCCGTACCGGTTGACGACGAGCGCGAGTTCCGGCTCCGGTACGTCCACGGTCGAGTCCGCGCGTACCGACAGGCGCCCGCCCGGGCCGACGGCGCGCCAGGCGACCGACTTGAAGAACAGCTCCGGGCGCTGCGCGTCGTAGACCAGTTCGTACATGGTCGCGGCGCGCTCGCTCTCCTCGACCCGGGCCTCCCGCGACGTTTCGTAGGTGACACCGGCGGCCCACACCTCGGTGCGCCCGTCGACCGGCGCGAGCAGGTGGACGTCGGCGACGGGTACGGAGTCCTCGCGCGGCGCGTCGACCAGTACCGAGCGCAGGTCGGCCAGCGGCAACGACCAGAGCCCGGCGAGCGACCCCGGGGTGCGGAGTTCGCTGACCCGCCCGTCTTCGCAGATGCCCACCCGCACGTCGGGGTCGGCCGCGCCGGAGTGCCGGTATCTGACCACGTACACGTTGGCTCCTTTGTCCGCTACGGCCCGATGGGCTGCCCGGTCCCACCGGGCAACCCATCGGCACCTCACCTACTGGTCAATCGACGACACTCAGCTCGTGACGTGCCAGACCTGGTTGGTACCGCCGTTGCAGGTCCAGATTTCCTGCTGGGTGCCGTTCGTCGTCGACTGGGCGGGATCGTCGAGACACTTGCCGGAGCCCGTCCCGACCAGCGACGAATTGGCCCCGGCCGTCCACTGCTGGTTGGTGCCGCCGTTGCAGGTCCACAACTCCACCAGAATGCCATCGGTCGTCCCCTGCCCGGTCACGTCGAGGCACTGACCGTTGAACTGCAGGCTGTTGCCGTTGCCGGCCGTCCAGTTCTGCGCGGCGTTGCCGGCGTTGCAGGTGTCGATGACCACCGGCGTACCGTTGGCGGAGCTGCCGTTCTGGGCCTCCAGGCACTTGCCGGCGAGGCCGGAGGTGATCGGGGTCGCGGTCGGGCCTCCGGAGCCCGGAGTCACCGTGAGGTTGTCGAACTGGTCGGTCTGGTAGCCCACCACGCCGAGACCGACCTGACCCGTGACGTACGAGGCGTCGTTCACGGTTGTCAGGGTAGTCGTTCCGATCTTGGCGGTGATGGCGCTGCCCTGCATGGTCAGCGTGAGGGTGTGCCAGCTGTTCAGGCCGGGCGCGGTGGTCGTCCCGCTGGCCAGGGTGGTCAGGGTTCCCGACGTCGTGTTCTTCACCAGCGACCAGGCGCCGGTATTGCTCAGCCGGAACTCGTACCCGGCCTGCCTGTTCTGCGGCCGGGACTGCGTGTTCGCCCGGCCGATCAGCTCGGCGGTGCCGGCCTGCTGCAGGTTGACGTCCACGGACACGGTGTAGTTGCTCCACGCCGTGTCGCCGTCGAGCGCGAACGCGTCGCTGTCGCCCTGCCACTCGATGGGCCTGACCGGGGCGACCTGCTGCAGGCACTTGCCGGTGTGCCCGCCCAGGCAGGTGCGCACCTCGAAGGAGCCCTGCTGGTCGGCGACGTACTTCGCCTCGCCGTTGACGGCGTAGCTCTCGAAGGTGTCGCTGTAGGGCAGGGCCAGGTTGGTCTGGGCGGGACTCGCGGCCGTGCCCTTGCCCTGACCGGTCGTGGTGGTCAGCGAGTACACGTAGCCGGGTTGCAGGGTGAGCGTGTAGCTGCCGCCCGACGGGGTGACGTCGGCCTGCTTGACGAAGTAGGCGCTGGCGCTGGATGAGGTGAGGTTGGTCGCCCAGATGTGGACCGCACCGGTGGACAGCCCGCCGGAGACGTTCAGCGTCACCGTCTGGGCCGCCGTGGCCGTGGTCGTCTCGATGATCGAACTGTAGTCCCTGCCGTTGGTGGACTTCAGGGTCACGTAGCTGCCGTTGGCGCGGGCTCCGCCGAGGTACCCGCTGGCCGGGTCGATGAACGTCCAACCCGGCTGGGCGAACTGGCTGACCTGAGCGATCGCCCAGGTCTCCTTGCCGAGGCGGTACGCGCCGGACCACGGTGACGGCGCGACCGCCAGCCCCACGGTGGGGTACGGCAGGTTCGGCGTGATCGCGGCGACCAGCGGCCAGTTGAGGTACGCGGTCATCTTGCCGTCGATGTACCCGCGGGTGATCGAGCGGATCAGCGCCTGGGCGCCGGCGTCGATGTCCAGCGAGCCGTTCTCGCTGGCCCACAACGGCTTCCCGGTGGCCACCGCGTTGGCGGTGGAGTTGCAGGTGGTGGAGTCGGACAGGTAACCGCACGGGTAGTGGTCGCCGACGATGTCCACCGCGCTGTTGAAGGCCGAGTCGCTGACCATGTCGTCGGCGGTACCCCAACTGGTGTCGTCGCCGACCACCTTGGTGCCGCCGTACCCCTTGCTGGCCAGTGTGCTGTGCAGCGTCTCGTACCACCCCTTGTCGTGGCCGCGCTCGTTCCAGCCGCCCAGATAGTCGATGGTCAACCCGTTGCTCTTCGCGCAGCCCAGCCAGCTCATCAGGTAGTCGATCATGTCCTGGGACCAGAAGTTGCCGCCACCGATCCAGCCGGGTGCGGCCCAGGCCAGCCCGTACAGCTTGAGGTTGGGGTTGCGCGCCTTGGCCTGCTCGGCCAGCCAGAATTCGTAGCCGACGGTGCAGTTCACGGTCCCCTTGACGTGCTCGATGCTGGGCTCGGCGCCGTCGGTGGAGTTGGCGTCCCCGCCGATCTCGATCTTCAGGATCTGCACGTTGGCCCCGTAGCCGGGCTTGAACAGGTAGTCCAGGATCTGCGAGCGCGCGGGTTCGGGATAGTCGATGAGCAGCCGGCTGTTGCCGCCACCGCCACTGATCGCGCCGACGCCGTCGAAGGTGCGGCCCGACTGCGCACCGTTGACGTTGATGGTGGTGCTGGTGGCCGCGGCGGCCGCGGTGGTGTCGAGGCCGACGAGGACGCCGCCCAGCAACAGCGCTGCGCAGAGAGCCGGCCAGACACGGGTGAGCGCCCGAGGTGGAGGGGTAAGCCGCATGGTCGTTGTCCCTTTCGCCGTGGGTGTGGTGCCGGCGGGGCCCGGACACGAGGTGTCACCGGGCCACTGGGTGAACTTGCTGACTCGTGGCGGAACTTCGGAAGCGACGTGAAGACAATTGGGCGCTTCTGTTGAGACGTCTGTCAATACCTCGGGTCAGGGGGACAGATACCAACGGGGCGGTCCGGCGAGCGCTCGGGTGCGGCGGGCCCGGGTCGGGCGGGCTCGGGTCGGGCCCGCCCGGGTCGCGGCGGCTCAGTTGCCGCGTGCCCCGTCGGACGGGTGGCGCCGCCAGGCGAGCAGCCGGCGGTAGGCCTCCGCACCGTCCGGTACCCAGACCCACTCGCCGAACCGCCGCGCCAGCTCCTCCTCGGGCAGGAAGGTGTGCCAGGCGACCTCCTCCGCCTGCGGGTTGACCGGTCGGTCGCAGCGCGTTTCGTAGACGGCGGACCACCAGGAGTGCTCGGGCGACTGGTAGAGGAACTTGAAGAGGAACACCGGCTGGGTCAGCCCGGCAACACCCAACTCCTCCTCGGCCTCCCGCAACGCCGCCTCGTCGTAGGACTCCCCCGCCCCGACCACCCCGCCGACGAACATGTCGTAGTGCGACGGGAAGACGAG
>DASXOA010000253.1:0-2826 GCA_036494675.1 Rugosimonospora sp. | reverse complement strand
GCCGCGGCCCACTCGTCCAGTGCGGCGAGCGGGACGAGCAGGGTCCGGCCGAGTGAGGTCAACTCGTACTCGACGCGGGGCGGCACGCTCGGGTAGGCCGTGCGGCCGACGAGCCCGTCCCGGACCAGTGCGCGCAGCGTCAGCGCCAGCATGCGCTGGCTGATGCCGTCGATGGCACGGTGAAGTTCGCTGAAGCGGTGCGTGCGCTGGCCGAGCAGTACCACGATCAGCACGCTCCACTTGTCTCCGACGCGGTCGAGCACCTCGCGGATGGGGCAGTCGCCGTCCAGCCGTCCCGCGAGGGGCACATCCGTGTGCCTGGCTGACACCGAGGTGCCTCCTTCCGGTTGCCTCCATGCCGACGCATGATTGGGTTACTAACAAGAAGTAACCAAGGAGACCCGATGAGCCTAACCACCAGGGATGAGCAAGCGCCGCCGGACCCGGACATTCCGCCCGCCGTGCCGGCGGTCGGTGGCCCGACCGGTGTGCCCGCCGGAGGCGCTGAGGCCGGCGTGACAGCGCTGGACGCCGCTGGCGGCGTGCCCGCGGTGGGCGTTGCGGCCGGCGTGCCCGCGGCGGCGGGCGGCGAGTCGCCGGTGTCGCCGATTCCGGCGGTGCCGGGACTGGTGGTGCTGGCCGCGGACGACGCGCCGATGTGCTCGGACGGGGTCTGCCTGTGAGCAGGGAGATGCTGGTGAAGATCGAGGTGTGGTCGGACGTCGTGTGCCCGTGGTGCTACATCGGCAAGCGGCGACTGGACCGGGCGATCGAAAGGTTCGAACACGCCGATGAGGTCGAGGTGGTGTGGCGAAGCTTCCAGCTCGACCCGACGTACCCCAAGGGGGTCCGGCGGCCGGTCTACACGCACCTGGCCGAGAAGATGGGCAGCTCGGTCGCCCAGGTACGCGCGATGACCGACCGTGTGGCGTCGCTGGCCGCCGAGGAGGGGCTGGTGTACGACTTCGACCGCTCCGTCCTCGTCAACACGGTCGACGCCCACCGGGTCAGCCACCTGGCGAAGGCGCACGGGCTCGGCGGGCAGATGCACGAGCGGCTGCTGCGCGCCCATCTCATGGAGGGCGAGACGCTCGACGATGTCGAGACGCTCGTCCGGTTGGCCGTCGAGGTCGGCGTCCCGGCCACCGAGGTGCGCCGGGTGCTGGCCGGCGACGAGTATGCGGCGGATGTCGTGGAGGACGGCCGCGAGGCGCAGGTACTGGGCGCGAATGGCGTGCCGTTCTTCGTGCTGGACCGCCGGTACGGCGTCTCCGGCGCACAGCCCGTCGAGGTGTTCGAGTCCGCGCTGCGCACGGCGTACGAGCACGCGGGCGCGGCAGCCGGGTAGCGGTGGGGGGAGCAACGCACCCCGTCCGGGTCCGGGGAACCTCTCCGGGCGGGGTGCCGCCGCTCGTGCCCGCCACGGCCGGCAGACTGTCGGTGGCTGCGCCTAGTCTCTGGCAATGACCACGCACCGGCTGAGTCGTGAGCGGGCGCGCCAGATCGCGGTACGGGCCCAGTGGCTGCACCGGGACCGGCCGTCCGGATTGCTGGAACTGGTCCGGCAACTGGCCCTGCTGCAGGTGGACCTGACTCCGGCCGTCGCACCCAGTGCGGATCTGGTGGCCTGGAGCCGGCTCGGCTCGTCGTACTCTCCCGCGGATCTGGAGTCGGCGCTGGGCGATCAGGCGTTGGTGGAGTTGCAGGGCATGATCCGGCCGGCCGAGGATCTGGCGTTGTACCGGGCGGACATGGCCGACTGGGACCAGCGCGGTGAGGAGGCGGGCGGCTGGCGCAAGGCCAACCGGGACTGGGTTTCGGCCAACCGGGGCTGCCGGCTGGACATTCTCGACCGGCTGCGCAGCGACGGTCCCCTGCCGGCCCGGGAGATCCCGGACACCTGCGACGTGCCCTGGAAGTCCACCGGTTGGACCAACAACCGCAACGTGCTGCGCCTGCTGGAGTTCATGGAGGTGCGCGGCGAGGTGGCCGTGGTGGGGCGGCAGGAGAGCCGGGACCGGCTCTGGGACCTGGCCGAGAGAGTCTTCCCCGACGACAACATGGTCCCCGCCGCCGAGGCGCTGCGGATCCGTTCGCGGCGGCGGCTGCGGTCGCTGGGCATCGCTCGCGCTCGCGGCCCGCAATGCCCCGTGGAACCGCAGGACGTCGGTGAGGTGGGCGAGCCGGCCGTGATCGAGGGGGTACGGGGCGGCTGGCGGGTCGACCCGGCTCAGCTGGGACAGCCGTTCTCCGCTCGGGCGGCCCTCCTGTCTCCTATCGATCGCCTGGTCTACAACCGCAAACGGATGGCGGAGATCTTCGAGTTCGACTACCAACTGGAGATGTACAAGCCGGCCGCCAAGCGGCGCTGGGGCTACTACGCGCTGCCGATCCTCTACGGCGACCGCCTGGTCGGCAAGCTCGACGCCGCCTCCGACCGGCCGGCCGGGGTGCTGCGGGTCAACGCCATCCATCAGGACGTCCCGTTCACCAGAGCGATGAACACGGCGATCCATCAGGAGATCGAGTCGCTGGCGACGTTCCTCAACCTCAAGCCGCAACTGCCGTGAGCGCACAGGTGCTGAGCCGAAGGTCGTCTAGCCCTGCTCTTCGCACGTGGGTTGAGAGCGCGGCCGGTCGTCGAACGCTTCCTTCTCCGGGTCGGCATCGATGACCGGCCGCGCAGGCGGTGGCCGTGGACACGGATCCTGCTGACACCGTTCTACCGGCGACGCCACGACGTCGAGCACATCGCGAATCTGAGCTACGGCCCCGGCGGACGGCGGCAGCGACTCGACGTCTACCGCCACCGGTCGCATCCAGCGA
>DASXOA010000252.1:0-43412 GCA_036494675.1 Rugosimonospora sp. | reverse complement strand
CCGGGCTGGCGGTGACAGCCTGTGGAGACGGTGTAAGACCTCAACGGGAGTCCTCCCGCACGGGGCGGTCGTCGGTGAAGCAGGAAAACCCGAGGGCAACCAAGGGAATCCCCGCCATCAGGGCGGTGGAGGATGTCAAGTACCCGTACCAGCGCCTGCGCGAAGAGGGGTACGAGGTGCACATCGCCGCCCCCAGCAAGCGCAAGCTGCAGTTCGTGGTGCACGACTTCGTGGACGGCTTCGACACGTACACCGAAAAGCCCGGTTACACCTGGCCGGCCGATCTCGCCTTCGCCGACGTCGACCCCGACGACTACGTGGCGCTGATCATCCCGGGCGGCCGGGCGCCGGAGTACATCCGCAACGACAGCGACGTGCAGCGGATCGTGCGGCACTTCTTCGAGCTGGACAAGCCCGTCGCCGACCTGTGCCACGGCCCGCTGGTGCTGGCCGCGGCCGGGGTGCTCGCGGGCCGGACCACCGCGGCGTACCCGGCGCTGGAGCCGGACGTGGTGGCGGCCGGCGCGACGTTCCGCGACAGCGAGGCGGTCGTGGACGGCGTGCTCGTCTCGGGCCGGGCCTGGCCCGACCACCCGGCCTGGATGCGCGAGTTCCTGCGGGTGCTGCGCGCGAAGGCGCCGGCCAGCTGAAGCCGTGATCGGGGCGGGGTCGCCGGCCGGCGGCCCCGCCCCGCTGATCGAAAAGCCCAGCCCCGCCGCGCCCGGCCCCGCCGGCATGGGGCCGGATCCGGCGGCCGGGAATCCCGGGGCGATACCGGGAAACGGGGCGTTACGGGCACGGGTTTCCGGAGATTTTCTTGATCGGGCGGGCCGAGGCCGGACGGCCCGTAACGTAGGTCACGTTGTGGTATCGGGTCGCGGAACGGCACATTGGCGAGCGAGAGCCCGCGGTGCCATCGACGCTGCCGCCCCTTCGCCGGACCCCAAAGGACACGACGATGACCATGCGACTGGCTCCGGGTACCGCCTGGAACGACACGCTACGGCGCGCCGCCGCGATCACCCCCGAAGCCTTCACCGACGACCGGCTGCACAACCTCGTCGAGGGCGGCTGGCTGGATTCCGGCACCCCGTCCGCGCTGCGCACCCCGGTGGACGGCAGCCAGCTCGCGCTGCTGCCGCGCCTCGACGCCGAGGCCGCCACCCGCGCGGTGCGGGCCGCCTTCGCCGAGCACCGCGACTGGGCGGCGACCCCGCTGGCGCAGCGCCGGGAACGGGTCCTCGCCGCCGTGGACGCGCTGGCCGAACACCGGGACCTGCTCGCCCTGCTGCTGGTCTGGGAGATCGGCAAGCCGTGGCGGCTGGCCTGCGCCGACGTGGACCGCGCGCTGGACGGTGTGCGGTGGTACGCGGAGGAGATCGAGCGGCAGCTCGCCGGCCGCGTTCCGCTGTCCGGCCCGGTGTCCAACATCGCCAGCTGGAACTACCCGATGAGCGTGCTGGTCCATGCCGAACTGGTGCAGTTGCTGGCCGGCAACGCGGTCATCGCGAAGACCCCGTCGCAGGGCGGCGCGGTGTGCCTGACCGTCGCGCACGCGCTCATGCGCCGCGCCGGCCTGCCGGTCACCCTGGTGTCCGGCGGCGGCGAGGAGCTGTCCGAGGTGCTGGTACGGGCTCCGGAGATCGGTGCGGTCGCGTTCGTCGGCGGGCGGTCCAACGGCGGCAAGGTCGCCGCCGCGCTGCTCGACACCGACAAGCGGCACATGATCGAGCAGGAGGGCCTGAACGCCTGGGGCGTCTGGGAGTTCTCCCAGTGGGACATGCTCGCCGGGCACCTGAAGAAGGGCTTCGAGTACGGCAAGCAGCGGTGCACCGCGTACCCCCGGTTCGTCGTACAGCGTGACCTGGTCGACCGGTTCCTCGACGTGTACCTGCCGGTGGTCAAGTCGATCCGCTTCGGCCACCCGCTGGCCGTGGAGGCCGACGGCGACGCGCTCCCGGAGCTGGACTTCGGGCCGCTGATCAGCGCGGCGAAGGCCGAGGAACTGCACCGCAAGGTGGACGAGGCGATCAAGGCCGGAGCGATCCCGCTGCACCGGGGCGGCCTGTCGGACTCGGCCGGTTTCCTCGACGGGCAGGACACCGGCGCGTACGTCGCCCCGGTGGCGCTGCTCGCCCCGCCCGGACGCTCCCGGCTGATGCACGCCGAGCCGTTCGGCCCGGTGGACACCATCGTCGTCGTGGACACCGAGGAGGAGTTGCTGGCCGCGATGAACGCGTCCAACGGCGCACTGGTCGCGAGCCTCGCCTGCGACAACGCGGACCTGGCCGGCAAGCTGGCCGCGGACCTGCAGGCGTTCAAGGTGGGCATCAACAAGCCGCGCTCGCGCGGTGACCGGGATGAGCCGTTCGGTGGCCGGGGTGCGTCGTGGAAGGGCGCGTTCGTGGGCGGTGATCTGCTGGTACAGGCGGTGACCGTGGGCGAGCCGGACGAGCGGCTGTACGGCAACTTCCCCGACTGGACGGCGATGCCGCCGGAGGTCTGACGGTTCGGCCCTCAACTGCTGGCGGTGCGTATGTCCGGCGCCAGCTTGGCGACGACCGCCGGCAGTTGAGGGACGAGGGACAGCGGGAACTCGGCGATGCGTCCGGCCCACTCGCCGTCCTCGTTGATGGCGACGAGCGGTTCCTGCTCGTCGAAGTACTGGATCAGCTCGACGACGACGCCGTCGTGATGGACCTCGTCGCTGACGTGCTCGCGTCCCGCTCGGTGGTCGGCCGTGCACCACGTCGGACAGCTCATGGTCGTCACCCTCCTGCGACTGGAACCTGCGGCAAGCCGGACGAGCTTCTACACCTTATGCGCATCCTCCACTCAAGACAACGAAGGCGTGGCGGGTGGCTATGCCGCAGAGGCAGGATGATCAGGTGCCGATACCCATGTCCAGCGCGGACATCGCAGCCGACCTCACCGAGAGGATCCGGCGGGGCGAGTACCCACCGGGGAGTCAGCTTCCGACGTACGCGAGCCTGGCCGCCCTCTACAACGTCGGCGTGACCACCATCGCGAAGGTCATGGTCTTGCTGAAGGAGCGCCAGGTGGTGGTCGGCGTCCAGGGTCACGGCACGTTCGTTCCGGAGAAATAGCGCCGTCCCGACCCGGCGAGGGTCCTCGATCAATCGGCGTATCAGAGCTCACGTATCGTCTGCGACGTTTTCGACGTCCATCGAGACTGTCCATTGAGACTGAGGTGAGTCATGGCACTGGTACGTCGGTCCGCCATCGTCGGGGAACTGGGTCACGCGATCGAGACAGGCGTCGGCGGCGCCTCGGACATGCTCGCGAAACAGGTGAGCGCAGTAGCCAACGGCGGCACGGCCGAGAAGCCGGCGTCCGCGACCGCACCGGGCTCGTCCAACGGCGGAACTACCTCGTCGAACGGCGGGGCGGAGGGAACCGTCGACCCGTCCGCCACCATCCCGACCTCCGTGCCGGCCTGGGCGGGCAACGCCGAGGCGGCCGCCGTCGCGTCCAAGGGTGCGTCGGTCGCCAGCGTGCTCGGCGCGTTCCTGCTCGTCGCGATCGGCACCGGCGGCGCGTACGCGTTGAACCACTGGGGCAACAAGGCGACGCCGTTCCAGATCGGCAACCAGATCTCGGCGTACGCGGGGATCGTGGTGTTCGCCGGTGCGGTGGAGCGGCTGCTGGAGCCGTTCTCCAACATGCTGCCGGGCACCCGCGCCCGGGCGCAGTACGAGAGCGTGGTGGCCGCGCTGGCCAACGGGCACCCGGCGACGTCGCTGAAGGATGTCGCGACGGCCAAGGCCAAGCTCGACCACGCACTGGCCAACCGGACGGTACTCATGTGGGGTCTGGCGACCGGCGTCGCCGCGGCGGTATCCGCGGCCGGCGGCTTCTACCTGCTGCACATGATCGCCGCCCAGAACTGGGTGTCGCACATCCCGACCTGGGTCGACGCGCTCGTCACCGGCCTGGTCGTGGGCACGGGTACCAAGCCGCTGCACGACCTGATCACGAAGGCCCAGTCCTCCAAGGAGAGCTAGTCCGAATAGGCAACCAAGCTGGCGACCCGCCGCACCGGTGGGTCGCCAGCTCGCGTTGAGGTTGTCGGGCGAGACTCGACGCATGGCGGGGCGGAGCGTACTGGCTGGTCGGCGGGGTCGCCGGCCGGTGGGCTGGCTGGTGCGCCTCGGCGCCGGTGTGCTGGCGCTGGCGGCCCTGTCGACCTGCACCGGTGGCGGCTCCGCCCCGGGGCCCACGGTCTCGGCGCCCGCCGCGTGCCAGGTCCGCTACGTGGTACGCGCTCAGCCCGCGGGCTTCACCGCCGACGTCAGCGTGACCAACCTCGGCGGCCGGCTGCGCGGATGGACCGTCGGCTTCGACTTCGCCGGAACCGAGCAGCGCCTCGCGTCCGGCTGGAACGCCACCTGGCTCCAGACCGGAACGCACGTCACCGCGGCCGTCTCCGGCACCGACCTGGCTCCGCGGGCCTCGGCGACGGCCGGGTTCGACGGCGTCGGGCCGGTCGGTGCCGCCCCCGCCCGGTTCACCCTCAACGGCGTGACGTGCGCCCCGCGGGTCGACTCGGACGCCACCGCGCCGGCCTCGACCCGGGTGACGCCGGCGCTGCACGTGGCCGGCAACCAGATCGTCGACCAGTCCGGCCGGCCGACCTCCCTGATCGGGGTCAACCGCTCCGGCGGCGAGTACATGTGTGTCAACGGCGACGGCATCTGGGACGGGCCGGTCGACGACGACGCGCTCGCGGCGATCGGGTCGTGGAACGTCAAGGCGGTGCGCGTCCCGCTCAACGAGGACTGCTGGCTCAGCCTCGGCAAGCTCGACCCCCGCTACTCCGGCGCCCGATACCGCAACGCCGTCGCCACGCTGGTGGCGTCCCTGGAGGCGCACGGGCTCGTCCCGATCCTGGATCTGCACTGGACCGACGGGCGCTACACCGGCGACCAGAGCATGTGTGCCAGCGCCACGGCGACCTGCCAGAAGCCGATGCCGGACGGCAACGCGGTCACGTTCTGGAGGTCGGCCGCGCAGACCTTCCGCGACGACGACTCGGTGGTCTTCGACCTGTTCAACGAGCCGTACCCGAGCGACACGAGCACCATGTCCCGCGACCAGTCATGGAACTGCTGGCTGGACGGGGGCTCCGCCTGCCCCGGGCTGGACTACCCGGTGGCCGGCATGCAGCAGATGCTCGACGCCGTGCGCTCGACCGGGGCGCGGAACGTGACGCTGATCAGCGCGAACAGCTACTCCAGGGACCTGACCGGGTGGTTGGCGCACCGGCCGAAGGATCCGACCGGGAACCTCGCCGCGGCGTGGCACTGGTACAACGACGGGTCCTGCGACGGCGCGGACTGCTGGCAGCGCGAGGTCGGGCCGGTGGCCACGCAGGTACCGGTGGTGGCCACCGAGATCGGCGAGATGGACTGCTCCTCGGCTCTCGTCGATCCCCTGATGAGCTGGCTGGACACTCAGGGCGTGTCGTACGTGGCGTGGACGTGGAACACCTGGGGCTGCCGCCAGGGGCCGGCACTGATCACCGACTGGTCCGGGACGCCGACCGCGTACGGGCAGGGGGTCCGCGACCACCTCCGCGGCCGCTGAGAAACTCACCGGCGCCCGCCGGAGAGCTACAGGCGGGCGCCGGCCGCCGGGGCCGCCTCGACCCCGGTGCGCGCCAGCCGCAGCGCCCGGTCGCAGGCGGCCAGGTGCGTGCCGAGCGCGTCCTCGAAACTCGTGGCGGCCGCCTCGAACAGCAGTTGGCGGCGGATCGCCAGTTCCCTGCCGTGCGCCCCGCCGGCCGACTGGAGAACCGCGCGTACCCTCGCCACCGCGTCCTCGGCGACCTCGTCGACCAGGCCCATGCCGACCGCCCGGGTCGCCGTCACCGGCGTGCCGAGCACCACCATCCGCCGCGCGGCACCCACCCCGACCTGGTTGACCAGCCGGTACAGCGCCATGCCCGGCCAGGCGCTGCCGGCCATGCCGACCAGTTCCAGGCTCACGTCGGCGGTTGCCACCCGGTAATCGGTGGCGAGCAGCAGGTCGAAGGCCGGGCCGCGGCAGACCCCGTCGACCACGGCGAGCACGAGCACCGGCAGGCGTTCCAGCCGCCGCAGCGCACGCTCCCACTGGTTCACCAGGTGGATCGCGGTCTCGTGCGGCCACGGCTCGTCGCCGGCGCCGGGGTGGCCAGCGGTGATGTGCACGAGCAGGGTCAGACCCTTGCGTTCGTCCTCTTCGACCCGACCACACACCTCGTTCACGGTGGCGACCAGCGACTTCGACAGGGCGACGGCGCCGTCGATTTCCAGGTACACGTCGGTCAGATCGGAGAAACTCGACACAGCCGCGCCTTTCTTGACGATCCATCCGGACTTCCCGTCGCGACCGATGGGGACGGCCGCGCGGCCCGCTACCACCGCAACAGTGCCATCTCGATCGTCGATCCGGGCCCCATCGTCATGAACACGCAGTGGTCTCCGGGCGCGACCCGCCCCTCGTCGACCAGTTGCCGGTAGGAGAACAGGAACGAACCGCTCGAAAGGTTCCCGTAGTTGCGCAGTACCGAGACGGTGTGGCGCAGGTCGTGCGCGGTCAGGCCGAGGTTCACCCGTACCGAGTCGATGACCTTCTTGCCGCCCGAGTGCACGATCCAGTGGTCCACGTCGCTGCGCTGCACGCCGGTGCGTTCCAGCAGCGAGGCGAGCACCTCCTCGGCGTGCGCACCGACGACGTAGGGCACGTCGCGGTCGACGTAGAAGCTGAACTTGTGATGGTCGTCGTCCCAGTCGTAGCGCATCGCGTCCATCGCCTCGGGGATCAGGCGACTGGCGAACTTGAGGACGCTCGGGCCGCGCCCGCCCTGCGGGTCCGCCTTCAGGGCGACCGCGGCGGCACCGTCGCCGAACAGGCTGTTGACCACGGCGGTACGCATGGTGCCGTCGAACACGTACGCGGCCGAGCAGACCTCCACGCAGATCATGATCGCGAGCCGGCCCGGGTTGCACTGCGACCACGAGGCCACGGTGTTCAGCCCGTTGAGCCCGGCGTTGCAGCCCATGCCCACCACGTCGGCGCGGTGGCAGTCGCGCGGGATCCCCAGCTCGTTGATGAGCAGCGCGCTGAATCCGGGGGTGAGGAACCCGGTGGACGTCACGCAGCACAGGTAGTCGATGTCGTCGACCTCGGCGCCGGCGTCCTCCAGGCAGCGGCGCAGCGCCTCGGCGGCCAGTTCGATGCCGTGCGAGCGGTGCTTGACCAGCAGTTGACCCTGGCTCTCGTCGACCGGGTTGCCGTGCTCGTCCAGGTCGGGCAGCAGAAGGTGACGCTGATCGATGTGACTGTTCTCGAAGATCGAGGTGACTCTCGGGTCAGTCATCCCGTACCGGCCGAGCAGTTCGGCCTGCGTGTAGGTGGTCTTCGGGTTGGCGGTGCCGATTCCGCTGATCCGTGGCCGCACTGCCACCGCTTCCGGCACCACTGCACGCTCCCGTTGGCAAGGCACGAAGCCGCGTTGACTGCTGTCTCTCGGGTGTTTCGTCGCGCCCGCCCCCGGACCGGCCCCGTTGTGCAGGGGGCTCCGCAGCGTTCATACGATAGCTGACGATACAACGTGGACGACTCTCCGATCGGCCGAACCCGTAAGACCCGACCGGAGCAGCCCGGGTGCAGGCCGGCCACTCGCGGATGGACGCGCGGTTGGTCCATACTTGCGGCTCATGTGCTGTGGTGCGGGGGCGGGCACGGCGGACCGACCCTCGGGCACGGCCGTCCGCGGGCATAGCTGGCACGGGAGCATGTCCGGCACGGGAGCCTGACCGGCAGGCGAGCGTGGCCGGCACGGGACGACGGGAACGAGGACGGGCTGACGTGGCACAACCGGGACCGCCGGCATTGCACACCCTCGCAGTGCTCATGTACCACTCGGTGTCGAGCATCCGCGAGGGTCCGATGCGCACGTTCGCGGTGCCGCCCGAACTCCTGCGCGAGCAGTTGGCCGCCCTGTCGGGGGCCGGGTACCGGCTGGTCGGCCTGTCCGAGGCACTGGACCTGCTCGACGGCGGGTACACCGACCCGCTGGTCGCGTTGACGTTCGACGACGGGTACGTCGACTTCCTCGACCACGCCGTCGGCGTGCTGGCCGAGGCCGGAGCGGGTGCCACGCTGTACATGTCGGTCGGCCACATGGGCGGCCCGGCCGACTGGCTCGGTACGCAGGCCGGCGCGCTCGGCCCCATCATGACCTGGCCGCAGGTGGCCGAGGTGGCCGCGGCCGGCATCGAGATCGGCAACCACAGCCTCATCCACCACCCGCTCGACGTGCTGCCCCCCGCCCAACTCGACCGGGAGATACGGGACAGCCACGACCGGCTGGCCGACGCCGTGGCGGCGCCGATCCGCTCGTTCGCGTATCCGCACGGGTACAACAGCGCGGCCGTGCGCGCCGTGGTGGCGAAGTACGGGCACACCAACGCGTGCGAAGTCGGCCGGCGGCTGTACCGCAACGGTGCCGACCGCTTCGCGGTGTCCCGGTTCCAGCCCACGCCCGACCACTTCGGGGACGACCTGTTGCGACTGGTACGCGGCGACGGCCCACGCCTCGTACCGGGGCTGAAACGGGTGGCACAGCCCGGATGGCGGGTCACCCGCCGTGTTGCGCTGCGGGTCTTCCGCACGAAACTGACGTGAGCCGGGCCATCACCCGGCCGTACATCCTTGGGGAGAGTTTCGTGAAGCGCTTCGACCGCTCACTCCGGCGCGTCATCGTCGCGGCCGTACTCGCCGTGACGGTGGTGCCACAACTCGTCGGCTGTGCGCAGGAGGCGGCGACGACCTCGGCGGCCTGGGTCAGACCGGGCGCGTCCGCCCAGGCGAGCGCGGGACCCTCCGGCGCCGCCTCCGGGTCCGACGCCACGTCCGGGTCCGGTGCGCAGCACGGCTCCGCCAAGCCCGAGCCCACCGCCGGGAAGGTCATGCTCGGGGAATACCTGGACCTCAAGGGCCAGAGCGAACAGCAGAGCCTCACGCTGCGCCAGCAGCAACTCGGCCGCCAGCCGCGCATCATCCACCAGTACTTCGACTGGAGCCAGCCGATGCCCTCGACGCTGTCCGGGCTCCCGACGGGCAGCATCCTGCTGATCTCCTGGAGCGGCACCTTCTACGCCCCGATCATCAACGGCTCCCAGGACGCCCTGATCGCCAAGGCCGCGGATGCCCTGGCGGCGCTGAAGACGCCGGTGTTCCTGCGCTGGGCGTGGGAGATGAACGGCAACTGGTCCGACTGGGGCGGCGCCGAGAACAACGACAACCCGGCCAACTTCATCACCGCGTGGCGCCACATCCACGACATCTTCGTGGCGCACAAGGCCAACAACGTCTCGTGGGTATGGGGCCCCAACGCCGGCTCCGTACCGCAGAAGTCGTGGAACGACATGGGCAACTACTATCCGGGCGACAGCTACGTCGACTGGGTCGCCGTCTCCGGGTACTTCACCGGTCGGGAGACCCCGGCCTCGCTGTTCAACGGGATCACCAGCAAGTACGGCGCCCGGAAACCGGTGATGATCGCCGAGACCGGCGCTCTGGAGAAGGGCGGCACCGTGAAGGCCGACTGGATCCGCGCGCTGGAATCCTGGATCAAGGAACATCCCGCCGTCGGTGCCCTAGTCTGGTTCGACACCGACAACGACCACAACAACGGCAAGAACTGGCGCATCGACAGTTCCCCCTCGTCGCTGGCCGCGTACCGCGCGCTCGCCACCGACCCGCACTTCTCGGGCTGACCCGCCCGCACGCACCGCCCCGCACGCACCGCCCCGCACCACGCCGGGCGGCCGAGGAGGTTTGTTCCGTGAGCCTGCCGTCGGTGTCCGTCGTCATCACGACGTACCAGCGCCGTGACGCGCTGCCGGCCGCGATCGGTGCCATCGCCGCCGACCCGCACCCGACGGAGATCCTGGTCGTGGTCGACGGCTGCGACGACGGCTCCTACGACCTGGTGCGGGAACTGGCCGCCGGGGAGCCCCGGGTGCGCCCGATCTGGCGGGAGAACGGCGGCGAGGGCGCGGCCCGCCAGACCGGCGTCGAGGCGGCCACCGGCGACGTCGTGCTGCTGCTCGACGACGACGTGGTGGCCGGCCCCGGGCTGGCGACCGGCCACGCCCGGGCGCACGAGAACCGCACCGGCACCGTGGTGCTCGGGTACATGCCCACCGCCTGTCCGGCCGTGCGGCGCCGGGGCGACTTCCCCACCGTGCTGTACGCCCGGGAGTACGAGCAGGCGTGCCGCCGGTACGAGGCGGACCCCGGCTGTGTCGTCACCGCCCTGTGGGCCGGCAACATGTCCCTGCGCCGCGAGGACGCGCTACGGGTCGGGCTGAACGGGCAGCGGCGCCTGGGCTACCACGACGATCAGGAGTTCGGGCTGCGCTGCGCGCGGGCCGGGCTGACCGCCGTGTTCGACCGCTCGCTGGCGGCCCGGCACACCCACTCGCGCGACGTGGACAGCTTCCTGCGCCAGGCCCGGCTGTCCGGGCTGGCCCGCCGGCACCTGGCCGCCACGTACCCGGACCTGGTCGCCGACGCGGATCCGACCGGCACGCTGCCCGCCCCGGCGCGGCTCGCCGTCGGGGTGGGTGCGGCGCCCGGCGTGTACCCGCTGGCCGCGGCGGCCCTGCGCGGCGGCGTGCTGGCCACCGGCCGGGTCGGGCTGTTCGGCGCCGAGACCTGGCTGGCCCGCACGCTGCGCCAGGTCGAACTGCTCCGCGGTTACCGGGGCCGGTGAGCGTCGATCAGTGCCACCGGATCGGCGCAGATCAGCTCGGCGACGCGGCGGACCGCCTTCTCCTCGAAGGTGGACCGGTGGAACGTGACGTTGAGATGGATCGCCCCGGCCATCTCCGCGAACGTCACCGTCACCGCCTCCGGGCCGCCCGGCGTCGGCGCGCTGAGCATCATGCGCTGCGCCGGCGGGCACGCCCACGGCAGCCCGGAATACTCCTCGAGCCGGCCGATGTGGGTGAGCGTCAGTTGCGGGCTGGGCCGTAGGCGCACCTGGGTCGGCTCGGTGGGGGTACCGGTACCGGGCCGCAGCGAGTACAGGTCGCGCAGCGCGAGGCTGCTCAACGGCCGGCCCGCCGCCACCGCCGCGCTCATGACCTCGTGGATGGCCCGTGGGTCGAGCGTGTCGGAGGGCACCACGTACTGCGCGGGCGCGAAGTTGCCGTCGACGGTCGCGTTCTTCGACAGGTACCGCCGGGCGTCGACCAGGACCATGATGCCGGGGCCGCTGGGATCCAGGCCGCACTCCTCGAACGCGGCACCGGTCGCGGCGAACAGCAGCGCCGCACCCGACACCCCGGGCCGGTGAGTGTCCCGCCACTGCCGCAGCGTGCCCAGCACGTCCGCGTCCGACCGGACATAGGTCGAGCACACGTCCGGCTGCCAGGCGCGGCGCGGCTCGTCCGCCGCCGGCTCCGGCAGCACCGGCCGGGGCATCTTCAGCAGGGTCGCCACCCGGCGCGGGTCGCGGCCGAAGAAGCGCAGGCACGCCCGGGCCAGCGGCAACCGGGTGGGTCGCGGGAACGGCAGCCGGGGCGCCCGGCCCGCGGCGCCGGCCCCGAGTATCTCCGGTACCAGCGTGTTGAACACCCGGCCGTCGCCGACCGAGTGGCTCATGCGGATACCGACGAAGTCGTTGCAGACAAGCACTTTCAGCGGCCGGTCGTCGAGCCGAAGCGCCGCCACCGCGTCCCGTAGCGCCTCGGCGGTGGCCACCTCGTGAGGATCGGTACCCGTACGTTCCTCGGTGGCCGCCCGAGCCGCCTGAGCCGCCCGGGCCGCCGCGACGGCCACGGCCTCGCTGGTGCCGGGCTCCGGCCACGCGTGCACGGCGACGTCGGTGTCCACCAGGTACGCGTACTCGGCCGTGGACAGCGGGATCCGCCGCCGTGCCGCCCGGTCGATGCGGCAGACGCCGGGATGCTCCGGATGCTGCCGGTGCAGCGCGATCAGCGTCTCGCGAATCATGGGTGCGGTCACACCGGTCAGCGGACCCACCACCCGTACGTGGTCGTAGGACAGCCACTCCCCGTCGCGCAACGACATCCGTCGGCCTGGCACGGCCCGGCACTCCTCTCGTCGGGCAACCGCAATCGGGAGCCGACCCTACCGGCTCCGGATCAATGCGCGCTCGGCGGTCTCAGGGCGCGCCGCCCGGACGGTCGCGGTAGCCCCGGCGCAACTCGACCTGTCGCAGGTAGCGGGCGAACGTGGATTCCAGCCGCCACAGCCGGGCCTGCCCGGCCCGCCGCGCGTACCAGAGGAGCGCCGGCGCCGCCACGCGGCACATCCCCGGCGCCGCCGCCACCGCGACCGCGGCGCGAACCGGCGGCGACAACCGGTCGTGGAGATCCCGCCGGGAGATCAGGTCCGGGAAGAGTTCCTCCAGCCGCCGGCGATCCGAGCCCCGGATCCGCGACTGCCTGACGAACGTGTCCACGTCGCGCTCGTGCAGGTGCTCGGCGAACAGGCCGCGGTCGAACACGCCGACCAGCCCGGCCCGCAGGCAGCGCAACCCGAACGCCTGATCGCTGTGGTACCCCAGTCGCTGGCCGTCGGTACGGAAGCCGACCCGTAGCGCGTCGGCCCGCCTCATCGACAGGTTGCCCGTCCACAGCCCACGCAGGATCGTCGACGGATCCGCCTCGTACCGGCGGCACTGTGCCTCGTACTCGTCGGCGTACAGGTCGCTCGCGAAGCCTCCGGGTCGCCGTACCGCGGGACGGCGCACCGGCATGTACCCGAGCACCACCGCCCCCGGGGCCGCGGCGTGCACCCGGGCGTGGCCCTCGGCAAGGCCGGGTCCGGACAGCACATCGTCGTCCAGGACGAGCACAACCTCACCGGTAGCGTGTTCCACGCCGGCCTGGCGGGCTGCGGCGTCCCCTGCGTTCTCCTGCCACACCGGCCGGATACGCGGATCGGACTTCGCCAGTTCGGTGAGCATCTCGTAGGAGCCGTCGTGGCAGCCGTCCACCACGACCACGATCTCCGACGCGTGCGGATCCCCGGCGATCGCCGCGACGGACTCGGCGAGCCTGTCCCGGCGGTTATAGGTGACGACGACCGCCGACACCGAGGGAAGGCTCATCGACTCTCCCCAGCCAGCGATCGGCGCTCAGACATAACGGGATCATATGACGCGAGGTGGCGGTTGCGCCGATTCGTCCGGACGCATCCGTGGGATCACCGCCGTCTCGTCGGCCTTCGGTCGCACGACCATCGTGGTCTCGTCGCCGGCCGCCTTCGACCTGCGCGCCGGCGGACCCGCCGTGAACCGGGGAATCACCGCGGTCTCGTCCGCCGCGACCGGGGTGAAGAGGTCCACCGCGTCGGCCGTGAACCACGGATTCACCGAGGTCTCCTTCGCGGGTACCGGCGGCCTCGCCACGGTCTCGTCGATCCGGGGCCGCGGTATCACCATCGTGTCGTCCGCGCGGGTCCCGGCCATCGCCACCGGCTCGTCGATCCGGGGCCTTGGTATGACCATCGTTTCGTCGGCCCTCTGTCGCGGTAGGACCATCGTCTCGTCCATCCTGGCGCGCGGTATGACCATCGTCTCGTCCGCCCGCGGCCCGGGAATCACCACCGTCTCCTCGCCGGGACTCAGCACCGCCGGCGGCCTCCTGCGCGGCCTGGCCGGCACCACGGGCGTGGACGGCGCCTGCGTTCCCCCAGAGCCCGATTCCCCCGACCCCGCGGCCTGCGACGAGGCGGCGCCGTCGGCCGGCGCCGGTACCCGCGCCAGCGCGACCCGGATCACGGCCGGCGCCATGAACACGCCCTCCACCACGAACGCACCGGCGAGCCAGGCCACCAGTCCGGACAGCCCGTCATGGCTGCCGCCGATCCACGCCGCGGCCAGTTCCATGATCCCGATCAGCACCGCGTACACGCTCGCCCGCCGCGCCCGCCGCCGTACCCGGGAGATGACCACGTAGAACTGCCGGACCACACCCACCACGTACGTCAGGGCGAGAACCGACAGGGCACCGGACGCCGACGCCGCGTACTCGTGGCCGAACACGCTCATGATCGGTCGGGCGAGTATCGCGATGCCGGTCGACACCGGTACGCCGACGCCGAGCGCGACCGCCAGACCGATCCGTACCCGCGCCCGAAGCCCGGCCACGTCGCCACTGGCGACCGCGAACAGGGTGGTGGCGATGCTCCCCGGAATCATGGCCAGGAAGCCCATCACCATCCACGCCGTGTAGAAGGCGGCGTTGGCCCGGGTCGACACGACCGAGGTGACCACCAGCGGCAGCGAGGTCCGGGGCAGGAACAGCGCCACGTTCAGCAGGTTGTGGTCGATCGCGTGCCGGCCCAGCCCGCGCAGCGCGGCCAGCCGCGGACGGATCGAACCCATGCCCCGGGACCGCAGCGACAGCCACAGCAGCGGCATCGACAGCAGGATCCCGGCGACCCAGGTACCCAGGATGTCGCTGCCGGTCACCGCGACCGGGAGCACGGCGACGATCCCGATGACGATCAGCTTGCCGACCGCGAAGTAGGCGTTGCGCACCAGTTGCAGGTGTCCCAGCAGGAGGCCGACCAGGCCCTCGTCGAACACCAGCATCGCGCCGTTGAGGGCCATCGCCAGGATCAGCAGCGCGATGCCCACCGGCGACCCGAGCGAGCTGCGCAGCCCGGGGACGAACAGCGCCAGCCCGACGTAGATGCCGCCGCCGACCGTGGACGCGGCGGCGGCGACCATGACACAGGTGGAGATCAGGCTCCACTGCCCGTCCTTCGACTTGGGCAGCTCGGAGATGAGCAGCGTCCCCATCCCGAACATGCCCAGGGTGCCGACCAGGGTCATGGCGGAGATGGCGGCGGAGGCGGCCCCGACCGCCTCGGCGGAGAACGACCGGTCGGCGACCCACCAGTACACGAAGCCGAGCAGCGAGGTCAGCACGCTTGTCGCCATCAGGGCGCCCGAGTTGCTCAGCAGGTCGCCGTTGCGCTTGACGACCCGCTGGAGGCGGTTGCGCGGCGTCGCCGCGTTCGCGCTCTCGTAGACCGTCATCCATCGCAGCGCCTCGAGAAGCGTCTCGCGCCGGTCGGTCGAGTACGTGTGCGGAGTGTCGCGGGCGTTGCCGCTGTTGTAGAACGTCATTGCAGCCCGGACACGAAGACGGAGCGGTACGGGGTGGTGGTCACGTCGCCCTTGAACAGGTCGGCGGTGACCCGGCCGGTGATCGGCACGTCGAGGTCCTGCTTCCAGATCTCGCCGGGTTGTAGGGACACCTGGTACTGGTGGCCGTCGCCCGCGTCCTCCTGGACCGTGAGCGTGTACCGCGTCGGTGCGGCCTCGTGGCAGTCCACCGCGAGGGTCACCGGGCGCACCTGGTCGCCCGGGTTCGGGTCATCGTCGGGAACCATCGACAGGGCGGTGAACGCCTCCCGGGTCTGGGTGGTGGCACTGTGCAGCCCGAGCCAGGCCGCGCCGCCGAGCAGCGCGACGGCCACCGCCAGCGGCGCGAGACGCCAGACGGTCCCGCCGAACACCGGACCGGTCGACCGGCCAGCCGGCCGGGCGGGGTTCCCCGCCACGGTGGCGGCCGGCTTTTGCGGCGGTGGGCCGGAGCCGCGCCGCCGCAGGTACCCGACGCCGGCGAGCACGAGCGTGGCGATCGCGCCGAGCCCGCCCCAGGTACCGGCCGTCAGGTGCAGGCCGATGACGTTCAGGAGCACCCCACCGAGTACCGGCACGGCCAGACTCAGCGCGGGGATGAGCACGAGCCGTTCGAGCCGGGACGGGCCCTCGCCGGGAAACAGCGCAGCGGTGGCCGCCACGCCGGGCAGGACGAACACCAGGAGCAGTCCGGCCACGACACGTGCCGGGCCGACCGCGTGCTGTAACGCGACGAGCCAGGCCACCGGAGCGAGGGCGGCGGAGACCCCGACGGTCACAGCCGTCCACCGCGTACCCGCCTGCCTCATGCGTTCCTCATGTCGTAGATGCGGATGTCACCGCTGTCGTACACCCGGTTGATCCCGGTGACCCCGTCGAACTTGCTCAGATTCTCCGGCGGTATCGGGCTGGTGTGCATGCCGGTCTGCGGATCGACCGGGAAGTACGCCCCGGATATCGGCAACTGCTGCGAGATCCGGGTATCGACCCAGAGGTAGTCGATCCCCAGGGACTGCAGGAGCAGCTCATCGTCAAGGTTCCACGTGCCGTCATAGTAGAGCTTCGATGCCTCGCCGACCGGATTCTGGTCGCCGTACGTCGATACCAGGGTAGCGCCGGTGATATCGGCGGCCACCCGGTGATCCGGCCCGAGCCAGTCGCGCGTCCACACCGCCCCGGTCACCCCCTGCTCGTCGACCGAGCGTTCGTAGCCCGACACCAGGTACGGGCCGGGCAGCTCCTCCCAGTACGGCGGCCACCCCCCGACCCGCGCGCCGAGCATGAGCAGCGTCACGATCAGCGGGCCGAGGACGACCGGGTGCACCCAGATCGGTCTCATCCGGCTCAACATGCCGTCCACGACCCGCTGCACCACGACCGGCCGGCTCGGTGCCCGCAGCCGTGGCCGCCAACCGACGAGTACGCCGGCCGCCACCATCGCCATCGGGATGTACGTGAAGGTCGACGCCCGGCCGGCCAGCTCCGGCCCCTCCGAGCCGACGAACCGCACCCCGGTCGACGCGAAGAAGACCACCGCGCCGATCAGCGCCGCCGCCCGCCACGCGTCGAACCGGCCGGACGCCCGCCAGCTCACCAGCGCCGCCCTGACCAGCAGGGCGAGCAGGGCCAGCAGGCCCAGCGCCTCCACCGCAAGCTGCCACAGCGGGTTGCCGGGCGACGACGAGCCGCCGGCCGACCCGCCACCGTGCAGCATCCCGGCGACTCCATCGACGATCTGCTGGATCGGCGGCCCGAGGTAGCCGAACACCTCGCGGGCCACGAGAGCGAACCACGCGGTGACCACGAGCGCCCCGGCGCCCGCGATGATCAGGGTCCCCCACCGCCGGGGCCGGCTCATCACCGCCTCGCACCCGCCGATGAGGCCGAGCGTCGCGACCGTCGCCGCCGCCGTGACGTGGTGCGACATCGACACGGCCACCATCGCGACCAGGCACACCACCGCGTACGGCGCCGTCCGCCGCTGCCGCGGTTCCCACTTCCGGCTGGCCCAGACCGCCAGCATCAGGAACGGCAGCGCCGCGGTCTGGTAGATGAACATCGAGTCGAAGAACAGGTAGTGCAGCGCGGTCGCGTAGATGACGCAGACTGCTCCGGCCAGTTCGGGTGACCCTCCGGTGCTGCGTACCACCAGGAACAGCAGGCCGATGAAGGTCAGGTGCGCCACCCCGGCGACGAGCAGTCCCGCGTTGGTGATGGACAGCCCGGTCAGCGACGACAGCGACGCCGTCATCTCCTCCAGCCCGGGGAAGTGCACCGCCACCGGAAGCGCGTTGTCCGGCTGGAACAGCCGTCCGCTCTGCAGCAGGATGTCGGTGGCGATCCAGTGCTGCAACTCGTCCGGGAACCGGAACTGGTCCGGGCTGTAGAGCCATTTCTGCAGGTACTGGTCGATCGCCAAGCCCATGACGAGCAGGAACGACTCCGTGACACCGGCGAGCCGGCGGAAGAACATGCGCACGGCGACGGGGACGAAGACGACCATCTGCCCGAGCCAGTACGCCGCGCCGGCCCAGCCCGCACCCGACCGGCCGCCCCGGTAGGCGAGCGCCACCAGGAGCACCCCGAACGCGGACAGCGCGAGCACCTCGGGTGCCCGACCGAGTGCCGGCAGCCGGCGGGGTGCCCGGAAGCCGTCCGGGGCCGGGTCCACGATGCGGGGGATCACGACGGTGTCGTCGAACGCGGGCCCGACGATCCGGGGCAGCACGACGGTGGCGTCGGATGCCACCGGTACCCGCGCCACGCTCTCGACCTTCCGCGGCGCCGGTACCACCAGGCGCGCCCCGGTGTCCCCCGGCCGCGCGGCAGGTGCGGCCGGCAGCCGCACGGTCGTGGATTCCGGCAGCGGTACGGGCACGGACGCCGCCGGCCGTGCGGGCGGCGCCACCCGCCCGGACGCCGGCGCGGACGCGGACGCCCCGGAGGTCCCGGGCCGGGACACGGCACGCTGCGCAGGGGGCCTCATCAACCTCGGCGCTGCCGGCGGCGGCGGTCCTGCCGCTGTCGGCGCTCCCGGCGACCCTGCCGCCGCCGGAGTTCCCGGCGACGCCGGAGTTCCTGTCCCGGACGCCGCACGCCGCGCAGGCGGCCTCACCGGCTTCGACGCCACCGGCGGCGGCCCTGCCGCCGCCGGAGTTCCCGGCGCGGCCGGCGTTCCCGACCCCGCCGGCCGAGCGGAAGCGGACGGTCCGGGCGCCGCTGGCTTGGGTGGCATCGAGGGCCAGGGCGGCGGCATCGACTTCGGCGCCGCCGCGGGCGGCACCGGCTTGGCCGCCGCAGACGGCCCCTGCCTGGACGCTGCGGGTGGCCCCTGCCTGGACGCCGCGGGTGGCCCCTGCCTGGACGCCGAAGAAGGGGCCGGCCTGGACGCCGAAGGCGGGACCGGCGGTGCCGCCGAACTCCTGTTGTCCGGCGCGGGCCGCGGCCGCGGGATCGGCACCGTCTGTTCCGGCCCCCGCTCCCCGAACCGCGGGATCACCGCCGTCTCCTCCGGGCCCGGCTCCGCGACGCGCGGGATCACCGAGGTCTCCTCGGCGGGTCCGGTCAGGCGACGGCCGGTCGAGCCGAACCCGCCCGAACGGCGACCCGCCGTCCCCGGATCCCGGCCGGCCGCCGGAGTGGAACCCGTCGCGGCCCGGGACCCCGCCGGCCCGGAGCCCGGACCGGCCGCCGGCATGGATCGCCGTTCCTGCGCCGCACGGTCGACCGCGGGTTCGTCCCGTCCCTGTGGAGGGCCGTTCGCGGCGGTCTGGCCGTGGTCTTCCTCACTCATGTGCGCGGCGGTGTCCGGGGGGCGCGGCGGTGGCCCAGCATGCCCCGCAGGTACGCGAGCGGACCGGCGAGCATGCCGCGCCGGTTGGCCGACATCAGTTCGGCCGGGAAGGTCTCGTCGATGCCCGCGTTGCGCAGGCTGTCGTCGCTGGACAGGTCGCGCAGCGCGGTCGGGATCAGGCGCAGCAGCGGGAACAGCACGAACGGATTGTGCAGCACCAGGCTGGTGTAGGCGGCGGTGAGTCCGGTGCCGTACCCGCGCATCTGCTCCCGCAGCCCGGCCAGGTCCCGCCGGTGGTAGTGGCGGCAGATCGCGCTCGGCTGGTAGACGATCGTCCCGCCCCCGCGCAGTACCTGCGTGAAGGCCAGTGTGTCCTCCGAACCCATCGCCGGAGTGCCGGCGCCCAGTGCCCGGTCGAAACCGCCGATGCGCTCGATGACGCCCGGGCGGAAGGTCATGTTCGCCCCGGTGCCGAACGGCGGGAGCGGGTACAGCGGGCTCTGCCGGTGCGCGGTCGCGGGCGAGAACACGTCCGGGGTGAACCCGCGGCCCTTGCTGTGCCCGCCGAACTGCTCGAACAGCACCTGCGCCGAGGTTTCCAGTTCCGCCGGCACGATGACCCCGGACACCACCGAGGCGTCCGGGTGGTCGGCGAGCGCCCTGGCCACTTCGGCGAGCCAGTACGGGTCGGCCCGCTCGTCGTCGTCGATCCAGGCCAGGATCTCCCCGGGTGCCGCCGCGACCGCCCGGTTACGTGCTCTCGACAGGCCGGGTACCGGCTCGACGAGGTAGTCCACCGGTCCCCGCTCGGCGGCGGCACGGGCCACCCGCGCCGTCGCGCCGGTCACCGGGGCGTTGTCCACGACCAGTACCCGCAGCCGGGGGTACGCCTGGGCGAGCAGGCTGTCCAGGCACCCGGACAGCTGTTCGGGGCGCTCCCGGGTGCACACCACCACCGTGATCGGCGGTGCGTCGCGGAGCACCTCCTCGCGGCGGGCCAGGAACGGCACCGGCCCCGGCACCGTGATGCCCCCGACCGGAACCTCGTCCCGCGTCGATCCTCCGGCCGCCGCCACCCGCTCGGCGATCTGTGCGCCGAACCGGGCGCGTACGCCCGAGGCGACCTCCTCGGGCGCCAGCCCCCCGTCGGGTACGTCGAGGACGGCGAAGCCCAGCGGCTCGGTGAACAGCCGTACCAGCAGCCAGACGCGCTCGACCCGGCGACCGGCGGCGTCGGTGGCCGCGACCGCCGGCAGCGCCTCGGTGAGTTCCAGGTCGCGCACCGCCGCCGGGACCCGTTCCCCGGTGCCGGTCGGGTCCGCCACGGACGTCAGGCTCAGGCTCACGCGCTCACCTCGGTGCGCTCGCCGTCGGCCTGCGGCCCGGCGACCCGCGGCACGGCGACCTGCGGGGCGACGACCTGCGGGGCGACGACCTGCGGGGTAACGGCATCCGGCCCAGAGGCGTGCGGCGCCACGGTCCCCACCGTGCCACCGGCCGCCGCGGCAGCCATCCCGGCGAGTACCGCCGCGGCCTGCCCGGCGTGTGCCAGGCCCCGGCCGCGCAGCGCACCCGCCACACCCCGGCCGATCGCCCGGGGCAGCGTCCGGCGCAGGTAGTCCCGCTCGGAGTCCAGGCTCTCCCGCCCGTCGTTGAGCCGGCCCAGTTCGACCTTGCCGCGCCCCTCGTTGAAGCAGCGGCCGAGGAAGAACCGGACCGTGGTGCGCGCGGTCGGCACCGGATGGTCGATCCGGGCCTGCGGCACGTACATCCACCGGCCGCCGGTGGCCTTGCTCATCCGCAGGCACAGGTCGGTGTCCTCCGGCCGGGCACGGTCGCCGACCTTGCCGAAGCCGACCCGGAAGCCGCCGACCGCGTCGAAGGCGGTCCTGCGCACCGCCATGCTGGCCGACCAGACGTTGCGCACCGGCGCGGTGACCGTGGGCATGCCGGTGTACGAGCCGCCGACCGCCCACAGGAACTCGTCCGGGAACCAGGTCGGGCGGGGGCTCTCCCACACCGGCACGATGGCTCCTCCGGAGCCGATGACCTGCGGATCCTCGAACGGGCCGGCGAGGCCGGCCAGCCATCCCGGGTGCGCGTACGCGTCGTCGTCGAGCAGGGCGACCACCGGTGTGGTGGTGTGCGCGACTCCCGTGTTGCGGTTTCCGGAGACGCCCCGGGCGAATTCGTTCGCCACCACGGTCACGCCCGCAAGCGTCGAACGGGCGTGGTCGAGCAGCTCATCGTTGTGGTCGACGCTCACCACGACCTCGGCCGGCGCGGGGCGCTGCGCCAGCGCCGAGGCCACCGCGCGCGCCAGGTGAGCCACGCGCTGGAGCGTGTGGCACGGGATGACGACGCTGACCTGCGGATCGGTCACCCTCACCACTCCTTGTCGGCGGCGACCGGTGGCGCCGGGGCCCGCTGCGGCGGCACCGGCGTCCGCGCGGCGGCGGACATCGGGGCGGCGGACGTCGGGGCGGCCGGGTCGACCGGGATGCCGCGCTTCTCCTTTTTGAGCAGTTCGCGGTGCCGCTGGTACTCGGCGAAAATCGTACGCAGCACCCTGCGGCCGTCCCCGAAAGCGTTCAGGTTGCTGACCCCGTGCATGCGCGCCGCCTCCACGCTGGCGACCTCGGTGATTCGCAGGCCGTGGCTGGCCACCCGGACGTTGATCAGAGTCTCGATCTCGAAGCCGTCGCCCCACAGCCGGTCGCCGTTGGACGGCCGGGGCAGGTCGATGTCGGGCAGGTCCATCACCTTGAGCGCCTCGCGCCAGAACGCGTTGTACCCGTAGCACAGGTCGGTGAAGCGCGTACGGAACAGCAGGTTCACCGTGCCGTTGAGGAAGTAGTTGCCCAGCTTGCGCAGGCGCGTGATGTCGTGGCTGCCGCCGCCCGGCCGGAACCGTGAACCCTTGGCGTAGTCCGCGCCCTCCAGCAGCGCGTCGACGAAACGCGGGATCTCGGCGGGATCGGTCGAACCATCGGCATCGATCATGGCCACGATGTCGCCGGTACTGACGGCGAAGCCGCAGGCCAGTGCGTTTCCCTTGCCCGTACGCGTCTGGTGCACCACGATCACCGACGGCAGCACCTGGCGCGCCTTGGCGACGGTACCGTCCACCGATCCTCCGTCGACCAGGATGACCTCGGCGACGTCGGCGGGCATCCGGCTCAGCACGTACGGCAGGTTGCGTTCCTCGTTCAGCGCCGGTACGACGACGCTGACCCGCAGCCGCGGACGGTCGCTGTGGGAAGTGTCACTCGCGTCCGGCGGCTGCTCCATCTGGCGTCTCCCCATGCGTGTCTCGTCCCGCTCGGTCATCGGCTCACACACTGGATAGCGCTCTGCGATCGACGTGCATTACAGATGGCTGAGGGAACGATCAACCTAAGTCTCCAAATGCCTTGGCGTCCACGGCTCCGCCGCCCCCCGGTGAGCATGCGACGCCGCGCCAGGATAACGGCTTTGACCCGGCCCCACGATAGGCGAGGTGCGGGGCCCGGTCCGACCGGACGAGAGTCGGCGACAAGAGGACGACACGCGATGGCCCGGGTCGGCTGCCCGGCTGGCCGGGCGGCGCGGACCGGAGCCCGGTCGGAGGGCACGGCGCGTCGGGGGTACGCCGTGCGTCCGCCAGCTACGAGCCGGCGGCGACAGGTTGCACCCAGCAGCCGTTACCACCAGGCAAAACTACAGATGGTAAAATGACATCAACGATTTGTACATGAGCACCTGGAACGGCTGAAAGACCTTGCCCTGTCTCTGTGGCCACACGCGTGGCGAGCACACTCACTACCGACCGGGTTCGGAGTGCGTATCGTGCCCCGCCGGCCACTGCCCCCGGTACCGGCCGACGCCCTGGTGGCGACGCACGATCGCGGCGGTTCACCGGCGCACTGGCCGGATTCAGCGCAAGGAGTTGAGGACCTCCCGCCCCACTGGCTGACGCGGTACCCACCGTTGCGCCGCCGCCGGGGCCGGTGCGCTCGACTCGGGCGCCGGGTCCCCCGTCGACATCGACATCGACGCCTGTCCGGCCGCGAACGGGCACCTCGACAGCCGGGACGTCTCGGGCGAGCCGGCCACCGTCAGCGAGGCCACCCGCCCGTACTGCGCCAACTCCCGCGCCGCCGGGTCGAGGTAGAAGTTCGGCCGCTGGTCGGCCTCGTGGTAGTACCGGTGGAACACCGGCGTCGCCGCCCCGGACATCGGCGGAACGATCCAGGTCCAGTCCGCCGGCGTACGGCGGCCGGCCCGCCGTTCCCGCTCCACGTGCGCGAGGAACCGGCGCGCCTCGGTGTGGTGGTCCGAGACGCGTACCCCGGCCGCCTGGTACGACCACAGCACGGCGCGGTTGAGTTCCACCAGCGCCCGGTCGCGCCACAGCGTCGCCTCGGTGCTGGTGTCCAGGCCCAGCCGGGCCGCGATCACCGGCAGCAGGTTGTACCGGTCCGGGTCGGCCAGGTTGCGCGCGCCGATCTCGGTACCCATGTACCAGCCGTTGAACGGCGCCAGCGGGTAGTGCACGCCGCCGATGGTCAACCGCATGTTCGAGATCGCCGGTACGGCGTGCCAGCGCAGCCCCAGTTCGGTGAACCACCGGTACTCCGGGTGGGTCAGCGGCACCTCCAGCACCGCGTCCTCGGGCAGTTCGAAGAGGCGTACCCCGTCGCCGGGCGTCTCGATCGCCAGCGGCAACACGTCGAACTCACCGTGCTTGCCCTGCCAGCCCAGCCGGGTCATCGCCTCGGTGAAGTCGACGTAACGCGGGTCGCCCACCAGCCGGCCGCCGGCCAGCCGGTACCCGGCGTAGCGGATCAGTTGTTCGTTCCAGACCCTCGGGTACGGCCTGCCCGGCTCGGCGGCCGGGAAGATGGAGATGACCGGTCGGATCCGGCCGATCCGCCGGGTCGCCGGCGGGGCCTGCCGCTCGGTCGCCGGACCGCCGCCCGCGAGGTACAGGTGGTCGACCAGGTCGTCGAAGATCTCCTCGGCGGTACCGGTCTCCCGCCGGTCGAGCACGACGAGGCTGCGCCAGTACAGCCGGCCGATGCACCGGCTCGCGTTGCGCCATGCCGCCTGTGCGCCGAAGACCAGCTCCGGTCCACTGTGGACATACGTACCGGTGGCGTCGATCTCGGCCCGCACCTGCTCCAGCCGCCGATCCACCGGGCCCGCCTCCCGGTTCTCCCGGTGGAAGAGCCTGATGAACTGCTCGGCCTCGACCCAGCTGACCAGGGCGCTCTCGTCCCAGGGCTGGGTCGGGGTATCGCGGTAGCCAGGAATGCCGGCCATATCCCCTCCACGTTCCATCGACGCGAATTGTCATCAGAAGGTCGCACGGCGTAACCGCGGGATTCCAGACCCCTCGGCGTTCCGTCGCACAACCCGTCCGTCGCCGCGCCGGTGCCACCCCGTCGGGTAGGCGACATCCGGCGCCTCCGTCCCACCATCTGGTACGCCACCGGAGACCGGGTGCCCGCTGGCGGCAAGGGGCGACCTACCCGTAGACTCGCTACACATGAAGGCCGATGCTCTCCGCGGGCACCTCGACGCACTCCTCCTCGCCGTGCTCGACAGCGAGCCGCGGCACGGGTACGCGATCATCGAGGCACTCCAGGAGCGCAGCGGCGGCGTACTCAACCTGCCCACCGGCACCGTCTACCCGGCCCTGCGCCGGCTCGAGCGCGCCGGGCTGGTGGAGAGCGCCTGGAGCACCGTCGGTGGCCGGGAACGGCGCACCTACCAGCTGACCACCGCCGGCCGGCGCACGCTGAGCGCCGAGCGCACCGCGTGGCAGGAGTTCGCCAGCACGATCGGCGCCGTACTCACACCCCGACCGACCGCCGGCTGACCCGGTCCAGCGCGGCCCGCTGGGCGCGGCTGGTGGCGAGGCACCGCCAGGCGCAGACCGCGGCGTAGTCGAAGGCCAACCACAGGGCCACGCCGCCGGCCAGCAGCGGCCAGCGCATCGCGTTCGGCCACTGGGTCACGCTCCACAGGTAGACCACGCCGCCGGCGAGCCCGTGCACGACGAGGAACGTCAGCGCGCCGTACCCGACCGCGTGCGTCAGCCGCACCCCGTCGCGGACGTAGCGGCTGCCCCACCCGAAGCCGAGCAGCACCACCGCCGCCACCAGGCCACCGGCCAGCGAGAGGTAGTCGAAACTGGAGGCCAGCCGCAGGTACTCGCTGGACATCGGGTGCCCGCCCGGCCACGGGCTGTGCCGCCACATCAGCGGAGCCAGCAGGTAGAGCGTGGGCAGCGCCAGCGCGATCAGCAGCGCCGTGCGCCGGCCCTGCGCCACCGCCAACTCCGCCTGGTAGTCGGGGACGATCTCCCGGTACGAGCCGAATTCGGCGACCGCCCGGCGCTGGGCGTCGGCCGGGCTCAACCCCGCGGACGCGTACGCCTCGGCGGCGTCGGTCAGGCTGTCGCGCGCCTCGGCCACCAGGTCGTCCCGGACCCGGCGGGGACCGCGTAGCGCCGCGGCCAGGCCGGCCGCGTAGCCGTCGATGTCAACAGCGGACACCATTTCAGCGTCCCACACCACTGCCCATGGTCGACTCCGGGACCTCCCCGATTCCGGTCCAGGTGGAGTACCAGCCGGGCCGCCTGAGCAGGGCGTCGTGGCCGCCTCGCTGCGCCACCCGCCCCTCGACCAGCACCACGATCTCGTCAAACGCCCTCAGATCGACCAGCCGGTGCGTGACCATGACCACGGTGTGCCCGCTGGTGATACGCAACACGTCGGCGAGGACCGCGTCGGCGGCGGCCGGGTCCAGCCCCTCGGTGGGCTCGTCCAGCACCAGTACCGGCGGCGGATCGAGCAGCGCGCGGGCGAGCAGCAGCCGCTGGCGCTGGCCGCCGGACAGTTGGCCGCCGTCCTCGCCGACCGGATCGTCCAGCCGGTCGGCCCAGTCCCCCAGCCCGGCGCCCTGAAGCGCGCGTCCCAGCGCCCGGTCGTCGAACCCGGCCCGGCCGAGCGTGAGGTTCTCCCGTACGGAGGCATGGAACACGTACCCGTCGGCCAGGACGCCGCCGGAGCGCGGCCAGCCCAACGGCCCGGGGCGGCCGTCCGGCATCGTGCCGTCCACCAGCAGCGTGCCGGCCGTCGGGTGGACCGCCCCGACCAGCACACCGAGCAGCGTGGACTTGCCGGCGCCGCTCGGTCCGACCACGGCCACCCGGCGCCCCGGCGGAAGATCGAGGTCGACGCCGTCCAGCGCGGGCGCCGGAGCGCCCGGATAGCGCACGGCGATCCGCCGGGCGGTGATGGCCGGCACCGGCGCTTGGTCCGCGGGAAGCGGGTCATCCACCCCCGGAAGCGGGTCATCCGCCAGCAGCGGCCGGACCCGCCGCCAGGCCCCGCGCAGTTCCGCGTAACGCACCGCCGCGCCGGTCAGCGGCAGCACCGCCTCCACCGACGCCAGCGCCAGCAGCGCCAGCACCGCGACCATCACCGACGGGCCACCCCGCACGGTCACCGCGAACACCCCGATGGCCGTCAGGCCGGGCACGAGCGCGCCGGCGGCACCGGTCACCGCACCCACCGCACCCGCCCGGCGCTCCAACCGGGCCAGCGCCGACGCCTGACCCGCCGCCTCGGCGAGGGCCGCGTCGGTGCCGCCGAACGCCGCCAGGTCGGCCGCGCCGGCCAGGACGTCGACCGAGGCCGCCAGGTACCGGCCGCGGGCCTCGGCGATCCGCGCGGCAGCCCTGGTCGCCAGCCGGAACGCCAGGGTGGGCAGGGCGAGCCCCGCCACCAGCAGTCCGGCCGCCAGCAGCAGCGCGGCCCCGCCCGAGAAGGCGGCGGTGAACCCGACCGTGGCGAGCGCCACGATGCCCGCGACGGCGGCCGGGATCGCGCAGCGCAGCAACAGGTCCTGGACACTGTCCACATCGGACACAAGTCGCGCCAGCAGGTCACCGCGCGGCAACTGGCCGGTGTCCCGGCTCAACGTCGCGTAGACCCGGGTACGCAGCCGGGCCAGTACTCTCAGGGCCGCGTCATGCCCGGCCAACCGCTCGACGTAGCGCAGGGTTCCCTTGCCGATGGCCAGTGCGCGCACCGCGACGATGGCCAGGCTCAGCGCGACGATCGGCGGCCGCTGCGCGGCCCGGCTGATCAGCCAGGTCGCCGTGGCCAGCAGGCCCAGCCCGGACAGGTCGGTGGCGGCCGAGAGCAGGGCGGCGAGCACGAGCTTGCGGGCGGCTCCCCCGCCGGCCACGAGCCGTACGGCGGCCAGCCGCGGGCTCCGACCGGACACCGGGGCCGGGGCAGGCGGCAAACCCCCGGCGAGCTGCGGACTCCCGTCGCAGCGCGGGCTCTCGGATGCGGTACCCGGGGACGATGCCGTCACGGTGGTCGGTGGGCTCACGCCGCGCCACTCCCCTCGACCGCGATCAGCCCGGCACCCAGACCGGACGGCCGGACCGGGTCAGACGGCCGGACCGGGTCTGACGGCCGATCCACGCCGGACGACCGGGCCGTGCCACGGTCGGCGGTCTCCTCACACACCGTGCCGTCGGACACCCGCAGAACGCGGTCGGCCGTCGCGACCAGGGCCGGCCGGTGCGCGACCAGCAGCGCCGTGCGGTCCCGCGCCAGGGTGGCCGCCGCCGCCAGTACCGCCGCCTCGCTGGCCGAGTCGAGCCGGGCGGTCGGTTCGTCGAACAGCAGCAGCGACGCGTCCGTACGCAGGTACGCCCGGGCCAGCGCCAACCGCTGGCGCTGGCCGCTGGACAACCCGTACCCGCGCTCGCCCAGCACCGTCGCGTACCCCCGCGGAAGGTCGGTGACGAACCCGTGCGCCTGCGCGGCCCGCGCGGCAGCCTCGACGGACTCGACGGAGGCGCCCGGCTCGCCCAGCCTGATGTTGTCCAGCACCGGGGCGGCGAACAGGTGGGGCCGCTGCGGTACCCAGGCCAGCCGCGCCCGCCACGCACGCAGGTCCACGGTCGACAGGTCGACCCCGCCGACCAGGATCCGGCCCTCGCCCGGCTCGAGGAAGCCGAGCAACAGGGACAGCACCGTACTCTTGCCGGCACCGCTCGGCCCGACCAGCGCGACCCGCTCCCCGGCCGCGACCGTGAACGACACCTCGCGCAGCACCGGGACGCCGGAGTATCCGGCCGATACCCGGTCGAAGACCAGTTCCACGGCTCCCGGGTCGGGCACCCGCGCCGAGACCCGAGCCCCCGACGGTGTCGGGACCCCCGCCCCCGCCGGAGACGGCTCCAGTACCGCGAACGCGTCCGCCGCCGCGGCCAGCCCCTCCTGGCTGGCATGGAACTGCGCGCCGGCCGCCCGCAGCGGCGCGTACGCCTCCGGCGCGAGCAGCAACACCAGCAACGCCACCGGCAGGGTCACCTTGCCGTCCAGCAGCCGCAGCCCGACCGGCACCGCGACCAGTGCCACCGACACCGTGGCCACGAGCTCCAGCACCAGCGCGGACAGGAACGCCACCCGCAGGGTGGCCATGGTCGCGCCGCGGTACTTCTCGGCCATTCCCCGGACCACGTCGACCTGTGCACGGGCCCGGCCGAACGCGCGCAGCGTCGGCATGCCGGACAGCATGTCGAGGAAGTGACCGCCGAGCCGGGACAGCAGCCGCCACTGGCGCTCGGTACGGGTACGGGTGTGCCAGCCCACCAGGATCGCGAAGATGGGGATCAGCGGCAGGGTGAGCGTGATGATCAGCGCCGAGGTCCGGTCGCCGAAGAACAGCCGGACCAGCACCGCCACCGGTACCGTCACGCCGAGTACCAGCGTCGGCAGGTACCCGATCAGGTAGTTGTCCAGCGCGTCCACCCCGCGACCCACCAGGGTGGCCAGTTCGCCGGCCCGCTGCCCGGCCAGCCAGCCGGGCCCCCGCTCACCCGCGGCGGCCAGCAGCCGCGAGCGCAGACCCGCCTTGACGTCCGCCGCCGCGCGAGCGGCGATCACGCCCTGCGCCGCGTGGTGCGCCGTCCGCAACGCGACCACGACGACGGTCGCCACCAGCGCGCCCCGGTCCAGCCGCCCGCGCACCCCGACCGCCACCAACTGGGACAGCGCGCTGGCCTGCGCGACGATGAGGATGGCGGCCAGCACACCGGAGCCGGTGACCGCGACGAGGTACCCGCGCAGGCCCGGCAGCCGCATCAGCCGTGGATCGACCGGCCGCACCGCGGGCTCACCACCCGTGCCGGTATAACAGGGATCCCCGGAACATGTTGCCAGCCTACATGTCGATTTCTGATGTCCACATCCGCCTCCGGGGTCCCGATCTCCGTTGCCGGGCCCGGCCACTGAACCGCGCCGTCCTTGGAGACGCGTCAAGACTGCCCGGCGCCGAAGCCCGCCGACGCCGTCGCCGCAACGACTGCGGCCCCCGCCGCCGCAAAAGCCGCCGGCCCCGCCGCCGCGCGACCGCCGACCCCGAAGCCCGCCGACGCCGCCAGAGCCGCCCCGGCCGCCCCGGCCGCCGCGTCAAGAAGGCGTCAAGATTGCCGGGCGCCGCGTCAAGGACCCGTCAGGGCCGGCCGCCACCACCGATCCGACCCGTTTCGCTGGTCGCGTGTTCGACGTGGCCAAACGATTCCTGGTCGGCCGCCCGCTCGGCAGCGACCGGCTCGGCGAGACCCTGCTGCCCAAGCGGCTGGCGCTGCCGGTGTTCTGCTCCGACCCGCTGTCCAGCGTGGCCTACGCCACCCAGGAGATCCTGCTGGTACTCAGCCTGGGCGGGCTGGCACTGCTGTGGATGTCCTGGTGGGTCGGCGCCGCCGTGGTCGTGCTCCTCGTCCTGGTCGTCGCGTCGTACCGGCAGACCTGCTACGCGTACCCGACCGGTGGCGGCGCGTACGCCGTCTCCAAGGCCAACCTGGGTGCGGGTGCCGCCCTGGTCGCCGCGAGCGCGCTGCTGGTCGACTATGTGCTCACCGTCGCGGTCAGCGTGGCCGCCGGGGTGGACAACATCATTTCCGCCTTCCCCCGGCTGGCTCCCCACCAGGTCGGCATCAACATCGCGCTGATCGCGCTGCTCGCGCTGGTCAACCTCCGGGGAGTACGGGAGTCCGGGACCGCGTTCGCGGTGCCCACGTACGGGTTCGTGATCATCGTGCTGAGCCTGCTCGGAGTCGGTGCCGCCAAGATGCTGACCGGCGGCCACGTCGTCGCGTCCAGCGCGCACTACCCGGTGACGCCCAGCGTGACCCACGCCGGCGGCCTGGTCCTGCTGATGCTCGGCCTGCGCGCGTTCGCCTCCGGCTGTACGGCGCTGACCGGCGTCGAGGCGGTCAGCAACGGCGTACCCAACTTCCGCAAGCCCAAGAGCAAGAACGCGGCCGGCACGCTGACGATCATGGGCACGCTGGCGATCGTGATGTTCGCCGGGATCACCGCGCTGGCCATCGTCGCGCGCGTGCACATCACCAGCGAGAACACCCAACTGGTCGGCTTTCCCGCAGGCGGCGCGCAGAAGACCGTCATCGCCCAGCTTGGCGCCGCCGTGTTCGGCGGCAGTTCGGTCGGCTTCTACCTGCTCCAGGCGTTCACCGCGGCGATCCTGGTCCTGGCCGCCAACACCGCGTTCAACGGGTTCCCGATCCTCGCCTCGATCCTCGGCCAGGACGGGTACCTGCCCCGGCAGTTCGCCCGGCGCGGCGACCGGCTGGTGTTCTCCAACGGCATCGTCCTGCTGGCGCTGCTCGCGGCCGGGCTGATCTGGGCGTTCGACGCGAGCACGACCCGGCTGATCCAGCTGTACATCATCGGCGTGTTCGTCTCGTTCACCCTGTCCCAGCTCGGGATGGTGCGGCACTGGAACCGCCGGCTGGCCACCGAGCGGGACCGGCCCGCCCGCCGCCGCATCCACCGGTCCCGCGCGATCAACCTGCTCGGCGCGCTGACCACCGCGCTGGTACTGGTGATCGTGCTGATCACCAAGATCACCCACGGTGCGTGGCTCGTGGTGATCGCGATGCCGGCCCTGTTCGGGCTGATGAAGGCGATCCACCGGCACTACACGCGCATCGCCGACGAGCTGACCCCCGAGCCGGCCGGGATGGTGCTGCCGGCCCGCATCCACGCCGTCGTACTCGTCTCCCGGCTGCACAAGCCGGCGCTGCGCGCCCTGGCCTACGCCCGGGCCACCCACCCGGACAGCCTGACCGCGCTGACCGTCGCGACCAGCGACGAGGAGGTACGGGACCTGCAGGCCCAGTGGGCCGACCGTGGCGTACCCGTACCGCTGACCGTCCTGGAGTCCAAGTACCGGGACATCACCGGCCCGGTACTGGACTTCATCGCGGCGCGCCGGGGCGTCGGGCCGCGCGACCTGGTCGTGGTGTACCTGCCCGAGTACGTGGTCGGCCACTGGTGGGAGCATCTGCTGCACAACCAGAGCGCGCTGCGCCTCAAGGCCCGGCTGCTCTTCCAGCCCGGCGTGATGGTCACCAGCGTGCCCTGGCAGTTGGGCTCCGCCGGCTCCGTACCGGATGATCGGGACCAACCGGACTCCCCGCACCAGACACCGCCGCCGGCACCCGAGCCCGACGATCTCCCGGACCGGCGCCGTCCGGTCGAGGCAGGCGCCGCCGTATAACTGAGGCGTGATCCAGCAGCCGCGCTCGCTCCGATCGCCGGCCCGGACCTGGCTGGGCCTCGCCCTGGGCGTGGCCGGCCTGACCGGCCTGACCGCGACGCTGGCGCAGGGCAACCTGACCAACGCCGCCCTGCTCTACCTGGTACCGGTGGTGCTGGTCGCCGCGGTCGGCGGGGTGTGGCTGGGCCTGGCCACCGCGACCGCGTCGGACCTGCTGCTCAACTGGTACTTCGTGCCGCCCTTCCACACGTTGTCCGTGGACCGGCGGGACAACGTGGTCGCGCTGCTGGTCTACGTCCTCGTGGCGGTCGCCGTCAGCCTGGCGGTCGACCTGGCCGCCCGGCAGCGGGCCGCCGCCGCCCGCAGCGGCATCGAGGCCCAACTGCTCGCCCGGATCACCGCCGCGCCGGTCGTCGCCCAGTCCCTGCACCAACTGCTCGGGCACGTCCAGGAGGCCTTCGCCATGCGGGGCGTCGCGCTGGTCGAGGGCGACACGGTCGTCGCCAGCGTCGGCGAGGCGACCACCGCGTCCCCCACCCTGCAGGTGGAGGCGGCACCGGGGCTGCGCCTGATCGCGGTCGGTCCGGACCTGTTCGGCGAGGACCGCCGGCTGCTGAGCCGCCTCGCCGCGGCGGCGGCCCGGACGCTGGAGGCACAGCGGCTGGCCGAGCAGGCCGGTCGCGCCGCCCAACTGGCCGAGGTGGACCGGCTGCGCACCGCCATCCTGGCCGCCGTCGGCCACGACCTGCGGACCCCGCTGGCCAGCATCAAGGCCGCCGCGTCCAGCCTGCGCGCCGGCGATGTGGCGTTCTCCGCACGCGACCGCGACGAACTGCTGGAGACGGTCGAGGAGTCCACCGACCGGCTCGACGATCTCGTGGAGAATCTGCTGGCCATGAGCCGGCTCCAGGCCGGCGTACTGTCGGTGCAGCCCCGACCGGTCGCACTGGACGAGGTCGTGGCGCGGGCACTGCTGCACGCGCCGCCCGGTGCGGCGCTGGAGGTGGCGGTCGGCGACGACCTGCCGCTGGTGGCGGCGGATCCCGGACTGCTGGAGAGAGTCGTGGCCAACCTGGTGAGCAACGCGGTCACCGCCTCGGCCGGAGCGGTGGTCACCCTGCGCGGTGCGGCCTCACCGTCCACTGTGGACCTCGGCGTGGTGGACCACGGGCGCGGGGTACCGCCGGGCGACCAGGAACGGATCTTCGCACCGTTCCAGCGGCTGGACGACCGCAGAGCGGACGGCGGGCTGGGACTCGGGCTGGCCATCGCCCGCGGTTTCACCGAGGCGATGGGCGGATCGCTGCACCCGACCGACACGCCGGGCGGCGGCCTGACGATGACCGTGACACTGCCCAGGGCGGCCCCGGACCCGGCCGCACCGGGCCGGTCCGGCGCCGACACCGCCGGTGCCAGTGCCGACGATCCACAGCGGACAAACGGATGAGCCGGATCCTCGTCGTCGACGACGACCGCCAACTGCTGCGCGCGTTGCGGATCAACCTGATCGCGCGGGGCTATGACGTGGTACTCGCGCCGGACGGCGCCACGGCACTGGCCGCCGCCAGCCGGCAGCCCCCCGATCTGGTCGTGGTCGACCTCGGCCTGCCCGACATGGACGGCGTCGAGGTGGTCGAGGGCATCCGGGGCTGGTCGAGCGCGCCGGTGATCGTGCTGTCCGCGAGGCACCTGGAACAGTCGAAGGTCCGGGCGCTGGACGCCGGAGCCGACGACTACGTCACCAAGCCGTTCGGCATGGACGAGTTGCTGGCCCGGGTACGGGCGGCGTTGCGCCGGGCGGCGCCGGCCAGCCAGGAGCCGGTGGTCGAGACCGAGGCGTTCACCATCGACCTGGCCGCCCGCCGGGTCACCCGCGACGGCGCCGACGTGCGGCTCACACCGACCGAGTGGCACCTGCTGGAGGTGCTGGTCCGCAACGCGGGCCGGCTCGTCTCGCAGCGCCAACTGCTCCAGGAGGTCTGGGGACCGAAGTACGAGTCGGAGACCAACTACCTGCGGGTGTACGTGGCGCAGTTGCGCGGGAAGCTGGAGCCGGACCCCTCCCGGCCCCGGTACCTGCTCACCGAGCCCGGCATGGGGTACCGGTTCACCCCGTGATCTCGGGTACCGCCGGCCGCGCCGGGCCCGGTTGCCCGGGATCCCGCCGGGCGCTGCCCGGACCCGGGTCGGTGGCGCCGGGAACCGGATCGGTGGCGGCCGGAACCGGGCCGGTGCAGCCGAGAACCGAGGCAGCCGCGTCCGGCCGCAGGTCGGCGCTCAGCGTCAGCATCGAGCCGTCGATCATCAGCCGCAGCGGGCAGCCCAGCCGCTGCATGGTCCGCACGACCGCCACGTCGTCCGGGTGGGTGTACGCGTGCAGTGCCTCCACCCCCCGGTCCGCCGCCAGCCGGGCCACCCGGCGCAGCAGCGCGCCGCCCACGCCCCGGCGCTGGTACGCGCCGGCGACCAGCAACTCGACCTGCGCCTCGGTACCGTCGCGGTGCACGCTGGCCACGGCGACCACGCGGCCGGCCGGCTCCGCCTCCGCGATGAGCGTGAGGCGATCCCGCGCCGCCAGCCGTTGGCTCATCGCGACCTCGGACGGCCGCCCGGCGTACCGGTCGGTGCCGGCCGGGTGGCGGTCGCGCCGGGGGCGGACCGCGCTGTCGCCGGCGGAATCCGGCGAGGGGCCCGGCGACTCGGCGTACAGCGCCGCCACCGCCTCGACGTCCTCCGGCCCCGCGGGCCGGACGGTCAGCTCGTCCCCGTCGGCGAGCAGCAGGTGCCACCGGCGCCCGGCCTGGTCGAGTACGGCGGCGGCCAGGTCCACGAGCGCGTGCGCCCGGGCGAACTCGGCCGGGGTGAACGGCGGCTCATCCCGCCGGACGAGCAGGGTCCCGCCGGCCGGATCGGGTAGCCGCATGGCGCCCTCTTCGAAGTCCCGGCCGGCCGGGCAGTCCTGCGGGCTCCACGACACCGCGCCACCGTTCACCAGGCCGGTCAGCGCCGGGCCCAGCTCGTCCGGGTCCCGTACCAGCCGGGTCGCCACGCTGAGCAGCTGAGTCTGCGTGTCGACCAGCACGCGCACGTCGGCCCGTCCGACCCAGGCGTCCCGGCCCCGGCCCTTGGCCACGGCGGCGAGCAGGTCCGTCTCGGTCAGCGCGTCCGGCGCGTCGATCAGGAAGTCGTCGACCGCGCCGCCCTCGGTCGCGTGCACCTGCACCGAGAGGATGTTCACCGAACGCAGGGCGAGGCTGGCCGTCAGCACCGACAGGTACCCCGGCCGGTCCTCCACCGTCGCCCGTACCCGCCAGAACGCCATGCCGACTCCTAACTGTCCAGTATCGACGCGAGGCCCGAACCGGCCGGGTTGACCGGCCAGGCGATCGGCCGGTGTCCCCGGCCCTGCCCCGCGGGCGCCCCGGCCAGGTCCTCCAGCCGGTCGCCGAGCACCAGACCGCAGGCCCGGACCAGCTGGGCCAGCCGGTCGACCTCGGTCACGTGGAACGCCGGCACGGGGCAGCCGGACTCCCCGCCGCCCCGGGCGACGAGCAACACGACGCCGCCCCGTCCGAACGGTGCGGCGGCGAAGCGGACCTCGCCCGGCCCCTCGAACGCGCGCGGTCGCAACGGGGCCACGTCCGGCACCATCAGCGGATCCGGTGCCTGCCAACTCGCGTACGCCACGGCCGGGCCACCGGGCACCGTGCCGCCGTCGCCGGCGCTCGCCCAGTCCGCCGGTACCACCAGCGCCGCCGCCCAGTCCGCGGACAGCAGGCCCGGTACGGCGTCGACCAGGGTGGCGATCCCGCCATCGGTGCTGACCGAGACCTGGCCGACCAGTTCGGCGTCGGCCCCACCGATCGCCGGGGCGCCACCCGTCGAGCGCCAGACCCCCTCGACCGCGACCCCGGGGATGGCTCCGAGCCCGGCCAGGATGCGGTCCACCGGCGCCGCGGCCGGCCAGATGACCGTGAAGTCGTCGACGGCCCGCCCGCCGATGCGCTCCAGCACGAGCATCTGGACGATGTCGGCCCCGGTCACTCCCAGGGTGCGGGCGACCTGGCCGAGTGAGCCTGGCCGATCGGGTAGCCGTACCCGCAGCCGCAACAACATGGAGGACCCCCTCTGGACCGTCTGCCGCATCCCAGCGTGCCGCCCTAACGTTTCCGGACGATTGCGACACTGTGTCCCCGGCTGAAAGCCCGCCAATCCCCGCCCGACCGCCAGGCCCGACCGCGTCAAGCACGGCCGACCGCCAAGCACGACCAGCCGCCAAGCCGGCGGATTACGGCATCATCGCGGATAAACGGCCACGCAGGGGGCGGGATGGCCGAAAACTCCCGGTCAGGCCGAGGCTCGGCGCACCAGGTGGGTCTCCAGCATCACCGAACGGCCCTCGTCGGCCTCGCCCCGGATGCGGTCCAGCAGTAGCCGGGCCATCTCCCGGCCCATCTCCTCCACCGGCTGGTACACCGTGGTCAGCGGCGGATCCGTCTGGCGGGCCAGCGCGGAGTCCTCGAACCCGACCACCGCGACGTCCGACGGGATGCGCCGGCCCCGATCCTTGAGCACCCGCATCGCGCCGAACGCCATCAGGTCCGAGGCGGCGAACAGCCCGTCGATGCCGGGCCGGGCGGACAGCAGTTCGCGCATCGCCGCCGCCCCGCTCTGCTCGCTGAAGTCGCCGTACCCGATGAGCGCCTCGTCCAGCTTGAGCCCGGCGTCCACGATGGCCTGCCGGTAGCCCGCCAACCGGTGGACACCCACGGCCATGTCCTGCGGCCCGGCGATCACCGCGATCTGCCGGCGCCCGGCCGCCGCGAGGTGCGCCACGGCCAGCCGGGCGCCCCCCGCGTTGTCCACGTCCACGAAGTTGACCGGCTGGTCGTCGGCCAGCATGCCGGCCGGCCGGCCACCGAGTACCGCGGGCAGGCCCCGCTCGCGTAGCCGGCCGGGCAGCGGATCGTCGTCGTGCAGCGACAGCAGCAGCACGCCGTCCACGTGCTGGCGGGTCAGGTGCTGGTTGACCCGGTCGCGTTCCTCCGGCGACTGGGCCATCGCCAGCCACAGCTGGAGGGGAGTCTCCAGTAACACGCTGCTGATGCCCCGGATGATGCCGGCGAAGAACGGCTCACCGAAGACCCGGGCCTCGGATTCGGAGACCACGAGTGCGACGGAATCGTTACGCTGTGTTACCAGTGCTCTCGCGGCCCGGTTCGGCACGTAGCCCAACTCTTCGATCGCCCGCTGCACGGCGGCCTTCGCCTCCGGGCTCACCTGGGGTGAGCCGTTGACGACCCGGGATACGGTGCCACGTCCGACACCCGCCCGGGCGGCCACCTCGTCCAGCGTGGGTCGCCCGGCGGATCGGGTTCGCTGGGTCGTCATGTCAGTTCTCCTCGCCGGTTGCGCGACTGATCGCCTCCCTATTGTGCGGTCAGCCCATTGCGCCTGGTCACTTCCGCATACCATGCACCGCTGGCCTTGAAGACCCGGCGCTGGGAAGGGTAGTCCACGTAGATCATGCCGAAGCGCTTCGAATAACCCCACGCCCATTCGAAGTTGTCCATCAGCGACCAGGCGAAGTACCCGCGCAGCGGGACACCCTCGCTGATCGCCTGGTGGCAGGCGCGCAGGTGGCCGTCCAGGAACTCCACCCGGTCCACGTCGTCGACCCGGCCCTCGGCGTCCGGTACGTCGTCGAACGCCGCACCGTTCTCCGTCACGTACAGCGGTAGCTCCGGGTACTCCTGGTGCACCCGGCGGAGCACCTCGACCAGCCCGGGCGCGTCGATCTCCCAGTCCATGAAGGTCAACGGCACGTCCCGGCTGACGAACCGGACGTTTTCGCTGCCCGGCCAGTTGGTCCCGCCGTTCCCGTCTGCCACCGGCGCACCCGGCTCCGCGGCGGCCACCACGTACCGGCTGTAGTAGTTGATCCCGAGCTGGTCCAGCGGCGTGCTGATCACCTCCAGGTCGCCGTCGCGGACGTGCCCGAAGTCCGACAGCCCGCGCAGGTCCTCCACCACGTCCGCCGGGTACCGGCCGAGCAGCACCGGGTCGAGGAAGATCCGGTGAGCCAGCCCGTCGATCCGCCGGGCCGCGTCGACGTCCTCGGGGCACTCGCTGGCCGGAGACATCGCGTACAGGTTGAGCGTGATGCCCGCGTCCAGCGGCGTGCCGGACTGCCGCATCGCCTGCACGGCGAGCCCGTGGCCGAGCATGAGGTGGTGGGCCGCCGGGATGGTCAGCGCCGGCTCACGCCGCCCGGGTGCGTGCACACCCGACCCGTACCCGAGGAATGCCGAGCACCACGGCTCGTTCATGGTGGTCCAGTGCACCACCCGGTCGCCCAGCGCCTCGTGCAGGCCGGCGGCGTAGTCGGCGAACCGGTAGGCGGTGTCGCGGTTGGGCCAGCCCCCGGCGTCCTCCAGTTCCTGGGGCAGATCCCAGTGGTAGAGCGTCAGCCAGGGCACGATGCCCCGCTGGTCCAGCTCGTCGACCAGCCGTTTGTAGAAGTCCACGCCGGCCTGGTTCAGCGGGCCGGAGCCGCCGGGCTGCACGCGCGACCAGGACACGGAGAACCGGTACGCGGCCAGGCCCATGCGCACCATCAGGTCCGTGTCGTCGCGGTAGCGGTGGTAATGGTCGCAGGCGACGTCGCCAGTTTCGTTGCCGATCACCCGGCCGGGGGTGTGGCTGAAAGTGTCCCAGATCGAGGCGGTCCGGCCGTCCTCGGCCACCGCGCCTTCGATCTGGTAGGCGGCGGTCGCCGCGCCCCACACGAAGTCGGTAGGGAACGTCGCCGCGTCCTGTGTCAGCAGGACCGCTTCTGGCGCGAGATCGTAGGTAGTCACGCTTTGAGAGCACCTTCCATGATGCCGCCGATGATCTGGCGGCCCAGCAGAATGAAGACGATCAGCAGCGGCACGGTTGCCACCGCTGTACCGGCGAACACCTGCGCGTAGTCCTGGTAGTACCCGTTGCCCAGGTTGCGCAGGGAGATCAGGACGGTTGGGTTGTCCGGGTCCTGCATGGCGACCAGGGGCCAGAGGAAGTCGTTCCAGGTCTGCATGAACGTGAAGATTCCCAGCACCGCCGCGGCCGGGCGGAGCGCCGGCAGGACGACGTGCCAGTAGATCCCCCATGTGTTGCTGCCATCCACGCGCGCCGCCTCGATGAGCTCGTCGGGCACCGCCTGGCTGGCGTACTGGCGCATCATGAACACGCCGAAGCCGTTGACCAGGATGGGCACGATGACCGCCTGGAGGTGGTTCTCCCAGCCCAGCTTCACCATGATCAGGAACAGCGGGATGAGGCCGATCTGGACCGGGATCATCATGCTGCCGAGGATCACCAGGAGCAGCGCGCTCTTGCCACGGAAGCGCAGCTTGGCGAACGCGAAGCCGGCCAGCGAGGAGAAGAAGACCACCGACACCGTGACGCAGCTCGAGATGATTATCGAGTTGATCAGGCCGGTACCCACGTTCGCGCTCTGGTTGGCGAAGACCACCCGGAGGTTGTGCATCAGATGGCTGCCGGGGATCAGCGACGGCGGCGACTGGTAGATCGCGTCGTTGGTCTGGGTCGCGCCGACCAGCATGAAGTACAGCGGGAAGATCGACAACACGATCGCCACGAGCAGGGTGAGGTAGGTCAGCGGGCTGGTGCGCCACAGCCGGGTGGACGCCGACCGCAGGCGCCTCGGCTTCTCACGATGCGTGGGCTCGTCGTACCGGGCGTGCGAGGGATAGGTCGTCGCCATCACATCTCCTTCACTTTTCCGAGTTGATCCGGCGGACGATCAGGAAGTTCAATACCGAGGTGATCAGGATCAGCAGGAACAGGACCCATGCGATCGCGCCGGCGTAGCCCAGCCGGGAACGGTTGAACATCTCCTGGAGCAGGTACATCGTCACGGTCTGGAACTGGTGCAGTGAGCCGCCGCTGAGGTAGTTCGAACCGCTGTTGAACAGGGCTGGCTCACCGAAGAGTTGAAGTCCGCCGATGGTGGAGATGATCACGGTGAAGATGATGGTGGGGCGGAGCAGCGGTACGGTGATCCGCCAGAACTGGGTCGATGACCGGGCGCCGTCGAGCGAGGCCGATTCGTAGATGTCGCGCGGGATGGTCTGCATCGCGGCGAGGTAGATCAGGGCGTTGTACCCGGTCCAGCGCCAGTCCACCATCGTGGCGAGGGCCGTCCACGAGCTCCATCTGCTGGCTTTCCAGTCGATGTGGTGCACGCCGACGAAGTGCAGCAGGTAGTTGATCAGGCCGAAATCCTTGCTGTACAGCTGGTTGAAGACCAGGCCGATGACCGCGGTGGAGGTCACGATCGGCACGACGATGCCGATGCGCAGCAGCGTGCGGGCCCGGATGGCACGGTTCAGCAGGTTTGCCAGGAACAGTGCCAGGAGCAGCTGGGGCACCGTGGAGATCACGAAGATGCCGAAGGTGTTCACGACCGAGTTCCAGAAGTCGTGGTCGTGGTACAGCTCGGTGAAGTTGGCGAAGCCCACCGACGTCGAGGTCTGCGCGCCGAGCGTCCAGTTTCGGGTGGACACGTACAGCGTGTAGATGAGCGGGTAGAGCATGAAGACGGCGAAGATGATGAAGAACGGTGCGATGTAGAGGTACGGGGAGCCCTTGATGTCCAGCCAGGTCAGGCGGGACCGGGTCGTACGGGGTGGGCGGGGCGGCAGCGCCTGTCTGGCCGCGTCGGCGGGGCCGTGCGCGGGTGTCGCGTCGAGGTGCAGGCTCATCTGATTCTCTCCAGGTCAGGGCCGCCGGACGGGCGGGGCGCCGCAACGCCACGGCCGCCGGCGGCCCAGGTCATTCGCCGAGCCGGCCTTCGGATGGAACCCGCATCCGGGTGATGCGCGGTGGTTAGCGCCGCCTGCTGGTGGCGCCGCCGCCGACATCACCCGGACCGATCCGGCCACGACCGGCCTGCGACCGCTACTTGGCCGCCGCAGCGCCGCTGGTCAGCGCGAGTTGCCAGGCGTCGGCCGCCGACTTCTTGCCCTGCTCGATCGCTTGCAGTGTCGCCTCGACCGCGGTGCGGACGTCGTTGTTCTTCGGGCCGAGGTACACCGGCTTGAGCGCCAGCGCGCCGGCGCCGAAGATCTGCCCGACCGGGGCGTTGTTGAAGTACGGGTCCTTGAACGCCTGGAAGTCGGGGTTGTCGTAGTCCTTCGGCGAGGACGGCAGGTTGTTCACCTTCTCGAACACCGCGAGCTGGCTCTCCGGGCTCGTCAGGTACTTCACCAGGTCGGCCGCCTCGGCCGGGTGCTTGCTCTGCTTGGTGACCGCGAGGAACGAACCGCCCCAGTTGCCGCCGTCGCCGGGCGCCTTGGCCACGTCCCACTTGCCGGAGAGCGAGTCACCGGCGTTCTGCTTGATGTTGGCGAGCATCCACGCGGGGCAGGCGATGGTGGCGAACTTGGAGTTCTTGAAGCCGGCCGTCCAGTCGTCGGAGAAGGAGACCTCGCCGGCCGACAGGCCCTCGCCGATCGCCTTCGTGGTCTCGTCGTAGGCCGTCTTGATGTCCGGGTTCGAGTCCAGCACGAGCTTGTTGGACTTGTCGTAGTAGGTGTAGCCGGTGTTGGCGCCGGCGACCTGCATCAGGATGTTGTTGTACAGGTTGGTCGCGGCGTCCACCCACTTGGCGGACTTGCCGGCCGGCGACGCCTTGAACTTCAGGCCCTGGTCGAGGTAGGCGTCCCAGGTGGGCCACAGGTTCCCGACCGCGGTGCGGTCGGTGGGCAGCCCGGCGGCGGCGAACATGTCGGTCCGGTAGCAGATCGCCATGGAGCCGGCATCGGTGCCGAGGCCGAGCAGCTTGCCGCTCGCGGTGGTGCCCTCGGCGAACTTCCACGGCAGGAAGTTGTCCTTCAACGCCGCCCCGCCGTACTGGTTGAGGTCGACGAAGTCCTGCTCGAGGCCCTTGTACTTGGTGATCGTGCCCTCTTCCAGGGCCACGACGTCACCGGCACCGGCACCGGCGGCAAGGGTCTGGTCCAGCTTGGTGTTCTCGTCGCCGAGACCCTGGCCGTTACCAACTTCCTTGATGGTGATATTGGGGTGGGTCTGCATGTACTTGTCGTACAGACCAGCCTTGGCGGTTGAGTAGCCGAATTCTCCGAACACGGTGACCGTCAGCGTGATCTTCCCGTTGGAGGATCCGCCTCCCTTGGAACAGCCGGCCGCCGCGACTAACGCCGCAACTGCGACCACAGCGACCGCCGCGAACCCGCGGCGGCGCGAAATGACGCCCATCCTTATGACCCCTCTCAGGTCGCGATGTGTGGCGAAGGTGCCGGCCGGGGCCGGCCTTCTCGTTGGGGTGTGCCCGGCCCGTCATGACTGGCCGTACCGGGACGCCACACCGTGAGTGGGGCCTGTGGCTCACGCCACAGGCCTCGGGAGCGCTCCCATGAGGGTGCCGCCGAGTTTCAAAGCTGTCAAGACCGGCTTGGGAGCGTTCCCATTTCGTTACGGCATCACCGGCGACCTCGACAGGCCCCGATCGCGTACCCCAGCAAGGAAGAACGCGCGAACGACGAGGGAATCAGGGGGATAAATCCTGTGCCGTTCAGTGACGACAGGCGGTTTATCGGCGACCGATCGGCGGTGCCCGCCGTCGCCGAGGTCTTTCACACCGCCGAACGGTGAGCTACGCGCCCTCGGCGGGGGTGCCGGTCTGCTGGATCCAGTCGAGGTACGGCGCCGACCCGGCCGCCACCGGTATGGCAATGATCTCCGGGTTCTGCCATCCGTGGTTGGCGACGAGATGCGCCTGCCGGTACACAGAAGTGGCCGGACCGATCGCCTGCGCGCCGGCCGCCGATCGCGCTTGTACCGCCGACCGGGCCAGCGCGATCCCCGCATCCCGACTCTCTGTCGCCGTCGATACCTGTAAGAAGTCCGCCATGCGCCGAGCCTAAAAGATCGCACCTACCGCCCGCCCCCTCCCGGGTCCGCAATGGGCGGAAGTGCTTCGTCGTGTCGGCCAGCGTGCGCAGAGAATACATTCGTGATAGCGTGAAATCGCGTCAAGATCACCTGGCCACATGGTTATCTGTTCCGACTCGCTCGCGGAGGTGAGACGTGCGGAAACTGATTCTCCAGATGCAGGCCTCAGTCGACGGATATGTCGGCCGCGAGTCCGAAGGGCCGAGCTGGCAGGTCTGGGACTGGGGCGAGGACTGCCCGTGGGACCGGCCGCTGCAAGACCGCTTCAACGAATTCTTCGCGGCCGCGGATACCATCTTGCTCAGCCGCAAGATCATTGAGGGAGGTTACCTCGATCATTGGACGCAGCTGGCCGGTCTCCATCCCGATGAGCCGCTGTTCGCGTTTGCCCGCCGCATCGTTCAAGCCCGCAATGTCGTATTCTCCAATTCGCTGGCCGAGACCCCCTGGCCCGGCACCGAGCTGGCGACCGGAACGTTGCCGGACACGATCTCGGAGCTCAAGTCTCAACCCGGCAAGAACATCGTGGCTTTCGGCGGAGCCGGATTCGCGTCGGCGTTGATCGCTGCCGGCGTCGTCGACGAGGTGGAGTTCTACACGAATCCCGTCGCCCTCGGTGACGGATTGCGCATTTTCCCCGAGGCAAAGGGGAACCAGGCACTCCAGCTGGAAAGCTCGACCGCATACAAGTGCGGCATCGTCGTCACCGACTACTCGATCAGCTGAGGTCGTCGGGACGTTTTCGGGTTCGAGAAAAGCTGCTCTCCCGGTAGGAGTTCGATGTGGCATCGCAATCCAGCTCGGCGCTTCGGGTCGGTCACGTGCTCGAAATCAGCTTCG
>DASXOA010000251.1:0-7888 GCA_036494675.1 Rugosimonospora sp. | reverse complement strand
GGACTATGCGACAATTCACGCATGGTGACGCGAGCGGTTGACAGGCAGAGCACGTCGCTCTCGGCAACGCGTAACGAGGCGGGCGTGCGGGCCTCCGTGGCGAGCGGGCCGGGCAGGGACGGCGACAAGATGTTCACCGCGGTCAACCTGTCGCGAGCGTCGCAGGCGATCGTCGAGCAGATCCGCGGGCTCCTGCGCGAAGGGAAGCTGCGCCCCGGTGACCGCCTGCCGAGCGAGCGGGACCTGTGCCAGCAGTTCGGGGTGAGCCGGGTCACCGTCCGCGAAGCGCTGCGCATCCTCGAAACGGGCGGCCTGGTCGCGATCCGGGTGGGCGCGCGGGGCGGTGCGTTCGTGACGGCACCGACGTCGCGACAGGTCGGCACGGGATTGGCCGATCTGGTGTCGCTGTCGACGATCACCGCGGCGGAGGTGACCGAGGCCCGCCTGGTGTTCGAGTTGGGCATCGTCCCGATGATCGTCAATGGCGCGACCGAGGACGACATCGCCGAACTGCGCGAGATGACCAAGCAGCACGCCCAGTTGCTCAAGGCCGGCACGTACACGATGGAGAACTCGGCCGACTTCCACACGCGCCTCGCGGGATGCACGCACAACGCCGCCATCGAGATGCTGGTGCACACGTTCCACGGCCCGTTGCTCATGTCGCTGCTGGAGGCGGAGGCCGCCGGGCCGCTGTTCGGGCGCAAGGGCTGCGCGGAGCACGCCGAGTTCGTGCAGGCGGTCGCGGCGCGCGACGTCGAGTTGGCGGAGTCCATCATGCGTACCCACATCGGGCGCACCGCGGCGCGGATCAGGTCACACGAGAAGCGGTCGCGGTAACCCCCACGGGACTCGGTTACGGCGCCTCGCCGGGGCACGACGGCGGGCGGTCGGACTCCGGCCAGACGTAGGGCAGTTCGGGTACGGCGCCGAACAGCGGCCGGTAGAAGTCGGGATTCTTGCGTACCAGCGCCGAGCGGTGGCTGAGGTGGAAGTCCTCCCGGCCGAGCCACGGGGGTACCTCACCGGCGGCCACGAGGTCGGACTGGTCGCGTACCCGGCCGATCGCGCACCGGTCGCGCAGGTCCCCGGCGAGGCTGGCCGCGACGGTGTCGGCCCGGCCGCCGGCGGTCCAGATCCGGCAGATGGTCAGACCATAGGTCACCAGTGCCTCCTCGTACCCGGCCCACATCGTGACGGCCGGATGGCGGCGCCAGCCGTACCCGGCGACGGTGAGGCCACGCAACACCTGGAGCGCCTCCACGCGCTGCTTGCCCAGCCGCAACGGGTCGAGCGACCGGGCACACGCGACGAAATCCGGGTACGGCAGGAAGGTCTGCATCCGTCGACTACCCGTCCGACCCCCGGCCCGCGCCCCTCACGGCGGACACCACGTGGTCGAACGCTACCGCCTCCCGGTCGCCCGGGCCCCGCAATCGCCCGGGATCCCGCCGTCGGCGTCACCGGTGAGGCCACCGTCCCGCAAGCCGGTGCGGGCACCGTCACGCTGGCCGGTGAGGCCACCGTCCCGCAAGCCGGTGCGGGCACCGTCACGCGGACCGGTGCGGCCATTGTCTCGCGGGCCCACGGGGGACCGGCGGGCGCCGAAGCTGCCGAGCGCGGACTCCAGCAGCGGCATCGCGTGCAGCACCCGGCCGGTGCGGATCAGGAGGTCCCACAGCGGCTCGAACTTCTTCCACCCGCCCGCGTACGCGAGGTGCCGCAGCCGGTCCGCCACCGGCTTGGTCGACGCGCCACGCCAGATCGAACCCCACCGGTAGAAGTCCCGGTACGCCCGCCAGTACCCGTCCTCCAGTTGCCGCGCGGTCATGCCGACCGGGCGGAAGACCACGTGCCGGGTGTCGTACAGATCCCAGTTCCGGTGCAGGATCCGGTCCTGCGCCGCCATCCTGGTGTGCAGAGCGGTGCCCGGGTACGGAGTCATGATGTGGAACGTCGCGGTCTCGATGCCCTGCTCGACCGCCCAGGACACGGTGCGGTCGAAGACATCCGGCCGGTCGCCGTCCATGCCGAACACGAAGCTCGCGTTGACCATGACGCCGAGGTCGTGCAGCCGCCGTACCACGGCCGAGTAGTCGCGCCCGATGTTCTGCCGCTTGCGCTGCTCCGCCAGGTTGCCGCCGTTGATGGTCTCGAAGCCGACGAAGAGGCTGCGCAGCCCCGCGTCCACGGCCCGCTCCAGCAGGCCGGGGGCGAGCACCGAGTCGACGGTTCCGGCCGCCTGCCAGACCCGACCGAGTCCGGCCATCCCACCGAACAGCGCCTCGGCGAACCGCCGGTTGCCGAACAGGTGGTCGTCGAGGAAGTACAGGTGCCGTCCGGGCAGCCGGTCGATCTCGGCCAGCGCCGCGTCGACGGTCTGCGTGTAGAAGGACCGGCCACCAGCGAAGAACGCGTCCTTGTAGCAGAAGTCGCAGTGGTGCGGGCAGCCCCGGGACACCACGATCGAGTTCGGCACCAGGTACCGGTGCCGGCGGATCAGGTCCCGGCGCACCGGGGGCAGCCCGGCCAGTGTCCGGGTGGTGGAGTCGTACCGGCGACCGGGCCGGCCCCGGCGCAGGTCCTCGAGGAACACCGGCCAGGTGTCCTCACCGGGCCCGACGAAGATGGTGTCGGCGTGCGCGGCCGCCTCCTCCGGCAACGAGGTCACGTGCAGGCCGCCCATGGCGACGTGCACGCCCCTGGCGCGGTACGCGTCGGCCAGTTCGTACGCGCGGCGGGCCGAGGTGATGTACGGCTGGATGACCACCAGGTCCGGCCGGTCGTCGTGCAGTCGCAGCCGCTCGACATGCTCGTCGAAGATCCGCACCTCGTCGCCGGGGTCCAGGTACCCCGCGAGCGTGGCGAGCCCCAGCGGCGGAAACAGCGCGTACTTGATGGGACGGAACAGTGGACTCGTCGCCTCGGTCAACGCCGGCAGAATCATCGTGACCCGCATACCCGGGACGCTAGGGCGTGGACGCGGCCGGCTGGCGCGGGTGGTGTGCGCACGGTGTGAAGAGGTCGTGCGGGATCCCGCGGACCTACGGCGCCGCGTGGCCGTCCGCGAAGTGCCGGGCCAGCCGCGCGGCGACCTCGCGCAGCACCGGCGTGGCCGCCGCGATCGCCGCGTCGTCGACCCGTGCCGGCGGGCCGGAGATGGAGATGGCGGTGCGGGTACCCGGATGGGGGACCGCCACGGCGACGCACCGCACGCCCAGTTCCTGCTCGCCGTCGTCGATCGCGTAGCCCTGCCGCCGGCAGTCGGCCAGCGCCGCCAGCAACAGGTCCGGGTCGGTGATGGTGTGCGGCGTCAGCGCCGGCATGCCGGTGCGCGCCACCAGCGCGACGACCTCGTCGGCGGGCAGCCCCGCCAGCAGGGCCTTGCCCACGGCGGTGCAGTGCGCCAGCACCCGGTGCCCGGGTTCGGTGAACATCCGCATGGAGTGCGGGCTGGGGGCCTGCGCCAGGTAGACGACCTCGCCGCCTTCGAGGATGGCCAGGTTCGCCGTCTCCCCGGTCGCCTCGACGAGCCGGGTCAGCAACGGCACCGCCCAGGCACCCAGCGACCGGTTGGCCAGATCGCCGAGGCGGATGAGCCGCGGGCCGAGCGCGTAGCGGCGCGACGCGTCCTGGCGCACGTACCCGGATCCGATCAGGGTCCGCAGCAGCCGGTGGATGGTCGGCACGGGCAGCCCCGATCGGGCCGAGAGCTGGCTGATGCCCTGCGATCCGCCGGCGTCCGCGATGAGCTCCAGCAGGTCGAAGGCGCGGCGCACGGACTGCACGCCGGTGTTGCTCCCGCCGTTGGTCCCATCGCTGCCTGCTGGCGTCACCGCGCCGCCCCCTCCCGTGCCGGCCGGGCATTGTCTTTCCGTGATGCAGACAATAGCCTCCGTACTGTGGAGAATACGCAAGGAATCACGGTCACCGGCGAGCGGCACGACCGGTTCGACGAGGTGCTCACCCCGCAGGCTCTGGCCCTGCTCGCCGAGTTGCAGCGCCAGCTCGGCCAGCGGCGGGCCGAGGTGCTGCGCGCCCGCCAGGTCCGCCAGCGCGAGCTCAGCGCCGGCGGCACGCTGGAGTTCCGGCCCGAGACCAGAGCGATCCGGGAGGATCCGGGCTGGCGGGTGGCGCCGCCGGCGCCCGGCCTCGTCGACCGCCGCGTCGAGATCACCGGGCCGACCGACCGGAAGATGACCATCAACGCGCTGAACTCCGGCGCGAAGGTGTGGCTCGCCGACTTCGAGGACGCGAACACCCCGCTGTGGGAGAACATGGTCGGCGGCCAGCTCAATCTCATGGACGCTCTCGACCGGCGGATCGACTTCGAGTCGCCGGACGGCAAGGCCTACGCGCTGCGGCCGGCCGAGGAACTGGCGACCATCGTGGTCCGCCCGCGCGGCTGGCACCTGTCCGAGAAGCACGTGCTGATCGACGGCGAGCCGATGTCGGCCAGCCTGTTCGACTTCGGGCTCCACCTGGCGCACTGCGCGTCCCGCCAGCTGAGTAACGGCCGCGGCCCGTACTTCTACCTGCCGAAGATGGAGTCCGCCGCCGAGGCGCGGCTGTGGAACGACGCGTTCCTGCTCGCCCAGGACGCGCTGGGCATCCCGCGGGGCACGGTCCGTGCCACCGTCCTGATCGAGACCATCCCGGCCGCGTTCGAGATGCACGAGATCCTCTACGAACTGCGCGAGCACTCCGCCGGCCTCAACGCCGGCCGCTGGGACTACCTGTTCAGCCTCATCAAGAAGTTCCGCGACCGGGGCGCCAGCTTCGTGCTGCCCGACCGCAACTCGGTCACCATGACCGCGCCGTTCATGCGGGCGTACAGCGAACTGCTCGTGCAGACCTGCCACCGGCGCGGCGCGCACGCGATCGGCGGGATGGCCGCGTTCATCCCCAGCCGCCGCGACGAGCAGGTCAACGCGACCGCGCTGGCCAAGGTGCGCCAGGACAAGCAGCGCGAGGCCGGCGCCGGCTACGACGGCTCGTGGGTGGCGCACCCCGATCTGGTACCGGTGTGTGCCGCGGTCTTCGACGAGCACCTGGGCGAGCGCCCCAACCAGCTCGACCGGCAGCGCGACGACGTCCGGGTCAGCGCCGGGGAGTTGCTCGGCGTCGGCGGGATCGACGGCGGCGTCACCGAGGCCGGGCTGCGCAACAATGTCTCGGTCGCGCTGCAGTACCTGCGTTCCTGGCTGGCCGGCACCGGCGCGGTGGCCATCTTCAATTTGATGGAGGACGCCGCCACCGCGGAGATCTCCCGGTCCCAGATCTGGCAGTGGATCCACAATCCGACCACATTGGACACCGGAGAGGTGGTCACCCACGCCCTGGTGGAGCGGATCCTCGAAGAGGAGTGCGCGCGGCTCGGGGACGAGGATGGTTATGCCGCCGCCCGCGCGTTGTTCGTCGAGGTCGCCCTCGCCGAGGAGTACGTCGAATTCCTCACGCTGCCGGCGTACCAGCGGTTCCCGTAGGCGTACCCGTGCCCGGCCGGCGAGCGCCGGCCGGGCACGCCGGGTTCAGGTGCGCGACCACCGCTGGTTGCTGGCGCCGCTGCAGGTCCACAGCTCGATCTGGGTACCGTTGGCGGTGGCGCCACCGGTCACGTCGAGGCACAGTCCTGATTGGACGCCGGTGATGGTCCCGTCGGCGTTCATGCGCCACTGTTGATTGGTCTGGCCGTTGCAGTCCCACAGTTCCACGATGGTGCCGTTGGTGGTCTGGTTGTTGTAGGCGTCGAGGCACTTGGTGCCGTACACCTGCAACTGGCCGGACGGGGTCAGCGTCCACTGCTGGTTGGCGCCACCGTTGCAGTCCCAGATCTCCACCTTGGTGCCGTTGGCGGTCTGGTTGTTGTAGGCGTCCAGGCACCGGTTGGAGCCGGCGCCGCGCAGGATCCCGGTGGAGCCGCCGCCGGTGCCGCCGCCGGTGGTGCCTCCGGTCACCCGGTACATGACGGCGCCGTGGGCGGGTACGGAGGCGCTGATCGTGCCCGTCGTGCTGCTCGTGGCGCCGGACCACAGGTCGGTGAGGCCGTAGCTGGACGCCCCGGTCTTGCCGATCGCCGACACGCTGGTGCTGATGGTCGCGGTCGAGCCGTTCTCGTTGAACAGGACCACCGACACGTCCCCGTTGGACAGTGGCTTGGCCAGTACGTCCAGGCCGCCCGACGAGGTGACCAGGGTGCCCTGGCGGCCCAGCGAGTCCTGGTCGACCGCGATGACCGACCGGTTGGTCAGGGTGGACAGGGTGGTCGCGTTCGCGCTGACCAGGTTGCCGCCCTCCAGCAGCGGGGCGGCCATCTCCGACCAGAGAGTGAACTCGGTGCGGTCCTCGGTGGCCGACATGCCGTTGCCGACCTCCAACATGTCCGGGTCGTTCCAGTGGCCCGGCCCGGCGTAGGAGGCGAGCCCGACGTTGCTGTGGAAGATGGACAGCATGCTGGAGAAGCTGGCACCGATGTCGCCGGTCGTGCGCCACAGGTTGCCGACGTTCGCACCCCACGTCCACGGCGAGTTCACGCCCCACTCGCAGAGGCTGTAGACGATGGGCCGGCCGGTGGCGGCCAGCGCGTCGCGCATCGCCGAGTAGCGCGCGATGTACTGCGCCTGGGTCGTGCTGCCGTTGTTGTTGCAGTTGTCGTACTTGAGGTAGTCGACTCCCCAGGACGCGAACGAGTTGGCGTCCTGCTGTTCGTGACCGAGGCTGCCCGGGTAGCCGGCGCAGGTGGCGGTGCCCGCGTCCTCGTAGATGCCCAGCTTCAGGCCCTTGGAGTGGACGTAGGCGGCGGTGCCGGAGATGCCGTCCGGGAACTTGGTGAGGTCGGGCTGGAGGTTGCCGTTCGCGTCCCGGCTGTGCTGGAGCCAGCAGTCGTCGATGTTCACGTACTGGTAGCCGGCGGCCGCCATGCCGGAGGACACGATCTTGTCGGCGGTCTGCTTGACCAGCGCCTCGGACACGTTGCAGCCGTACGCGTTCCAGTCGTTCCACCCCATCGGCGGGGTCAGCGCGAGACCGTTCGCCAGCGCCGGGGTGCCCGACTGTGGGGACTGGGCCTGTAGGGGCAGGGCCTGTGCCGGGCCTGCCGCCCCCGGGGCGGCCAGTGCGCCGATCGCGGTGAGCAACACGACCGCGAACCCGGCCAGCGCCCGGCGCGGATGCCGTCGCGGACTGCTCAGCAGATGCATGGTGGCCTTCTCTCTCGCAACGTCCTCTGTGGACGATCGGCCAGCCCGCGCACCGGCGCGGGGCGGCTCGGGACGGCACGACGCCGGATTGCGGGAAGTTGTCGACATTGTTGGCGGTAACATCGATCACTGTCAACCTTCAGCGACCCCCGGTCGGCTGCCCCACACATGTCCCGGCATCGGCGGGAGCGGAGTCGGGAGCGGAGTCGGGAGCGGAGTACGGGGCGCGATGCGCACCGCGGACGGGATGCCGAGCCCGGTGAACCGGGGCATAGCCGGACATCGCTGCCACCACCGGTACACCCATCGGCGGAAAAGTCCGGACGCCGGTAACGTGGAGTGGTGTAGCGTATTGCCGGCCTGATGCCGTGCTGTTCTCCGGCCGCTTTCTCGCGGCCCGGGCAGGTCAGGTCCACACCCCGCCGGTCGATGGTGAGGTTCGTCGGGTGATCCCGGCGGTCCGGCGCGGCTCCGAGGTCACCCAACCCGGTCCGGCACCCAAGACGGGCACACACGCAGCGAGGAGGGTTCGTGCCGAATACGCCTAGGCGCCTGGTCATCGTCGAGTCTCCGGCGAAGGCTAAGACGATCTCGGGTTATTTGGGTCCGGGGTATGTGGTTGAGGCGAGTCTGGGTCATGTTCGGGATTTGCCGCGGAATGCGGCGGATGTGCCGGCGAAGTACAAGTC
>DASXOA010000250.1:0-8175 GCA_036494675.1 Rugosimonospora sp. | reverse complement strand
TTCACGCCCGGATCGCTGACCGGCGGCGGGACCACCTGCACAAGCTGACTACTCGTCTCGTGCGTGAGAACCAAACGCTCGTGATCGAGGACCTGACGGTACGGAACATGGTCAAAAACCAGACACTGGCCCGCGCTATCTGCGACGCGGCCTGGCGAGGGTTCCGCGGCATGCTGGAGTACAAGGCCGACTGGTACGGCCGGAACCTTGTGGTCGTGGACCGCTGGTTCCCGTCGTCCAAGCTGTGCTCGGTGTGTGGCGCACTTACCGAGAAGATGCCGCTGAACGTGCGAGTGTGGACCTGCCGATGCGGCACCACCCACGACCGGGACGTGAATGCGGCACGCAACATTCTGGCCGAGGGGCTCTCGGCCGCTGCCTGTGGAGCTGGCGTAAGACCTCAACGGGCGAACGCCCGGACGGGGCGGCCGGCGTCGAAGCAGGAAAACCCAAGGGCGACCAAGGGAATCCCCGCCCTTTAGGGCGGTGGAGGATGTCAAGACGACAGTGATACCAGAGCCGTGGGCCGCGCTGCCGGCCGGTACGGCCGGAATGCCGGCCACTCACGTTCACCCGTCCGGCCGGCGACGGTCCCATGATCGATACGTCGCGTCCACCCTGTGCTGTTTGGCTGATCGGCGCCCGCCGTGCCGGCGGATCGGCAGCCATGTCACACGGGAGGCAGACATGCGAAGCGATACCGTCGGGGCGCCACCGCGCCCGCGACGTACCGGAACGGCCCGGCGCATCCTGGGCATCGGCACCGTCGCCGCGCTGGTCGCCGGCGCCCTGCTCACCGGCGGCGCGGCCGCCGGCCGTTCCAGCGCCAACCAGTCGGGCGCCGGCGCGGGCTGGCTTCCGCCCACCCCGGCCAACTGGCCGACCGTCGTCGACGAGGCGAACACCCCGCCGATCCCGGTCACCAGCGGCGTCACCGAGCACGGCGAGACCTACGACACCGTGGGCGGCCGGCAGCACGCCCAGGTGCTCGACGTGGACCTGAGCAACCCGAACGTACGCATCGGCGCGGTCGAGGCCGGGGACACGGTCATCGACCCGGCGGACGAGACCCTCACCTCGATGGGCGACCGCACCGGTGCCGTTGCCGGAATCAACGGCGACTACTTCGACATCAACGCCACCGGCCAGCCCGACGGCGGCGTCATCACCGGCGGCCACCTGGTGAAGAGCCCGGCACCGAACCACGCCGCGCAACTGGGCATCACGGCCAGCGGCCAGATGGTGATCGGCCAGCAGACCTACACCGGTAGGGTCACCGACGGCACGGCCAGCCACGCCATCGGCTCCGTCAACACCACCGGCACCGTGACCGGCGGCGGAATCACCGAGGTGACCCCCGACCTGGGTGCGGCCTCCGGCCTGACCGCCGCGACCCTGGTGCTCGGGCAGATCGCCGCCGGTGGCAGCCTCACGGTCACCGCCGTCGAGAACGGCGTGACCTCGGTCGCGCCGCTCGCCAAGGGCACCGAGGGGCTGCTCGGCGCCGGAGCCGGCGGGCAGTGGCTGGCCACCACCGTGCACGTGGGCGACACGCTGACGATCGGTCAGCAGATCTCGCCGAACAACGACCTCACCACCCTGGTCGCCGGCGCCACCATGCTCGTCAAGGACGGCCAGGCGTACACCGACCCGACCGGTCAACCGCCGGGCGGGACCAACCCGGAGACCGCGGTCGGACTGACGAAGGACGGCAGGCACGCCTTCCTGGTCGCGATCGACGGCCGGCTCGGCGAGTCGGTCGCCACCGACGTGACTCCGGCCCAGGTGACCGGGTACCTGCTCGCTCACGGCGCGTACACCGGGCTGCTCTTCGACGGCGGCGGCTCCACCGAACTGGCCGCGCGACTGCCGGGGACGAGCGCGCTGCACGTGATGAACACCCCGTCGGACGGCGGCGAGCGTCCGGTCGCCAACGGCATCTTCGTGTACAGCACCGAAAAGGCCCCCGCCCCGGCGACGGCCGTCGTGGTCAACGCCGGCAAGCCGGTCACCACCGTGCCCGGCGCGAGCATCCCGGTGCCGGTCTACGCCACCGATGCCCGGCAGAACCCGGCCAGCGGCGCCCTCAGCGTCCAGGTTGCGCCGAAGTCGCTGGCCAGTTGGTCGAATGGTCAGCTCACGGTGCACGGCACCGGGGACGGTCAGATCATCGCCCGGAATGGTAAGGCCACCAGCAGCCAGCCGCTGCACGTGGTCGGCAAGCTGGCCAGCCTCGCCGTCTCCCCGGACGCGCCCGACCTGCCCAACGGCCACACCCAGCAGTTGGCCCTGCGGGGTACCGCCGGCGGGTTCCACCTCGCCTCCGGCACGACCGCCCAGGTACCCGCGGAGGCCGCGCACTGGTCGGTCAGCGACCCGAGCCTCGGCTCGGTGGACGCGCACGGCCTGTTCACCGCGGCGGAGAGCGGCGGCGGACTGGTCACAGTGACCGCCACGGTGGCCGGCGCGAGCGCCACCGCCTCGGTGGCCGTCGGCGAGGTCGCCAGTACCATCGACGACACCAGCAGCACGGCCACCTGGACGCTGCGCAACACCACCGGCCGGCCGGCGACCCTGGCCGCCGATGCCGGTGACGTACCGCCGGGATCCACCGCGCCGGGCTCCTTGGCGCTGAGTTACACGATGCCGGCCGGCGCCGGGGTCAAGCAGTTGGTGCTCTCGTCCACCAAGAAGCTCACCGTGTCCGCCAACGCGGACGGCGTGAACCCGACCCAGCTCGGCCTGTGGGTCAAGGGCGACGCAAAGGGGCTGTGGTTCGCCGAGTCGTACATCGACATCGCCGGCACCACGACGACGCTGTACCCGACGTACATCACGTTCGACGGGTGGCAACTGGTCACCGCGGACATCCCGCCGGGGCTGAGCTTCCCGCTGTCCATCAGCTTCGTGGATTTCCTGGCACTCAACCCGACCACGACCTACTCCGGCACGGTGAACGTCGGCGGGCTGGAGGCGATGTACTCGCCGCGGCCGGTGGTCGCGCCGGCGTACACGGCGATCCCGGGCAACCCGTCGTGGCTGAGCTACCAGGAGAACGCGGCCGGCTTCTCGCACGACGGGGACACGCTGCTCGTCGGCGACGACGCGCACCTGGTCGCCGCGGACACCGGATCGGCCTCCAGCGGGGTGCTGGATGCCGCGACGGCGCGGATCCCGTCGCTGCCCGCGCAGGCTCGGCCGGACCAGGTGCAGATGCTCGGCGACATGGCCGACGACGGCGCGCCGGCGGATCTGGCGTACGCGCGGCAGAAGATCGGGGCGCTCGGGGTGCCGTACCACGACGCGGTCGGCAACCACGAGATCAGCCAGGGCGCGCTGCCCGAGAACGGCAACTTCACCAGCGTGTTCGGCGACACCCACTACGCGTACACCGCCGGTGCCGCACAGGTGATCGTCACCGACAACGCGCGCGGCAGCCTGCTGTCCTCCGACCCGTACCAGGTGCCGGCGCAGGCCCAGTACCCGTGGCTGGTCGACCAGCTGACGAGCACGAAGTCCCGCGCTGTCATCGTGGTCACCCACGAACCCGCGTACGACCCGCACCCGGTGGCGAACAGCCAGTTCGGTGACCGGTGGGAGGCGCAGATGTACCTGCGGCTGATCCAGCGCTACCAGCAGACCCACCCGAAGCAGCACGTCATCATGCTGTACGGGCACGCCCGCGGCTTCGCCGAGCAGATCCTGGACCCGCAGGGCGACCAGGTCTCCGCGCAGGCCGGCGGCGTACCGCAGTTCACCGTCGCGGACCTGGGCATGCCCGCGTACGCGACGGCGGACAAGGGCGGCTTCGAGCACTTCGGGCTGTTCCACGTGACCGCGAACGGGGACATCCAGTTCTCGGTCCAGGGCATCTTCACCGCCGTCTCGGTCAGCGCACCGCAGCCGAGCCTGGCGGCCGGCGCGCACGAGACGCTGAGCGCGACCGGAATTCAGGTGGCCGGCGACAACTTCACCCCGCCGCCGGTACCCATCGCCGACCCGGTCTCGCACGCGTGGTCCAGCAGCGACGCGAAGGTGGCCACGGTGGACGCCCGTACCGGCGTGGTCACCGCGCACCGCCCCGGCACGGTGACCGTCACCGTGACGGCCGGCGGGGTGACCGGTCAGCAGACCGTCACCGTCACGCAGTAGCTCTGACCGATTCCCCGCGCGGGGCGTCCGGCGATCCTCCAGGCCGGACGCCCCGTGACGTTTAGGATCGTTTCGGGAAGTGTGCCCGGCAGTGGACCACTATGCTGGGACATCATGTCGGCCCCGACCCGGACACTCGCCTCGACCCCGGTCCAGACGTCCGCCCGTAGCCGTCTCTCCGCCACCCTCCGCGCCGCCGGACCGCGCGCCGCCGGGCTGCCGGCCGTGCTGCTGCTCGCGGCCGCCGTCCGGCTGGCGTACCTGGCCGGTGACCGCGCCAACTTCAACGGCGACGAGGCCGTCACCGGCATCATGGTGCAGCACATCCTGCGCGGAGAGGCGTTCCTGTTCTATCCCGGCCAGCGCTACGGCGGCACGCTGGAGGTGTACCTCCAGGCGTTGGGGTACCTGGTGTTCCGGCTCCCGCAGAACCCGCTGACCCTGCGCCTCGCGCAGGTCGTGCTGTCCGTCGCGAGTACCGCGCTGGTGTACCTGTGCGCCCGCCGGATGCTGCCGGGCGGTCCCCGGCGCCGGGCACTGCTCGCCGCCGCGTTCTTCGCGGTCGGGCCGTGGTTCAACGTGGTCGGCGGGGCGACCGCGTGGGGCTTCTACTCGGTGGGTGTCACGCTCGGCATGGGCGCGCTGTATTGCGCGCTGCGGCTGGGCGCGGACCGTTCGCGTGACGTCGCCTGGGCGCTCGGCCTGGGGCTGTGCGCCGGGCTGGGTTTCTGGAACTCGTTGACCAGCGTGTACCTGGTCCTGCCCGCGCTCGTCTGGGCGATGCCGTACCTGAGACGACTGGCCACCGTGTGCGGCGCCACGCTCGGAGTCGTCGCCGGTGCGGCACCCGCGCTGATCGTCGCGCTCCGGTCCGGCGAACTGCCGGTGCCCACCGCCCCGGACCGCCAGGTGGGTCTCGGCCACCGGGTGGCCAACCTCGCCGACCCGTTGCTGCGCCAGTTTCTCGGCATCGCGTACGCGCACGGCGACGGCGGCCTGCCGCGGCCGGTGCAGTACCTGATCGTGGTCGGTGTGGCCGCCGCCTACCTCGGTTGCCTGTGGCGCCGGAGGCTGGGGCTGGCGGCGCTCCTGGGACTGGCGGCGCCGCTGGGACTGCGCCGGGGCGGCCGCGAACCGGTCGACCTGCTGCTCGTCGCGCCGGTCCTGGTGGCGGTGCTGTACGTGGCGACGTCGATGGCCTGGTACACGGGCACGCCCCGGTACCTGTTCACCGCGTACCCGTTGCTGGCCCTGTCGGTGGCGGCACTGCTGCCGTACCGCCGCCCGGTCGCCTCGCACGTCGCGTACGCCGTGGTGCTGAGCCTGTCCGCCGTACTGTGCCTGGGTTTCTTCCGGACCGCGCCGCACCCGTCGCTGACCGAGCGCGACGCCGTCCTGCGAGGCGTCGTGGCACGGCTGGTGAGCGAGCACGAGACACGCGTGTACGCGGACTACTCGACCGGCATGGCCCTGCAGTACCTCGCCGGAGACCGCCTCGACGTGGCGGTCTGCTACGGCGCGACGCGCTTCGCCCACCAGCGGGCCCGAGTCCGGGCCGCACCGGATCCGGTCTATGTGGACAGTCCGCTGGCAGGATCAGGGCTCCTGGACGACCCGCCGGACACCATCGGGACCGCGCTGCTCGCGAACCACGCCACGTTCCGCACCACCCGGGTCGGTTTCGTGACCATCTACGACCGGGTGACGCCGGCCGGGCCGCCCGCGTTCTGCCGGTGACGCCGCTCGGTGGCCCGCGGACTCTGCTCTGCGAGTGAGCGATCTGCTTCGCGGGTGGGGCCGCGACCGCCCGGCGATCGCGGCCCGTACCTCGTCCGGGTGCCGGCTTGGGCTAGACGAAGAGCTTCCCGGCCTTCGCGAGCGTCGCGGGCTTGGCGATGGTACCGAGCTTGCCCATGTTGCCCATTCCCACCTTTCCCACCTTGCCCAGTTGCCCCATCCGGCCCAGTACGCCGCTGGCGACCGAGCCCGGCTTCTGCTGCTCGCCGGCCAGCGCGCTGATGGCGACGAGAGCGCCGGTGAACGCCGGCACGGTCCACTGGACGATGCGCTGCTTACGCTGGATCGCGCTCACGTCCTCGGGAGTGTCGGCGGCGGACTGGGTCGGACTGTCCGCCGGTACCTCGCCGGCCTTGCCCAGCCTCATGCCCAGCGCACCGGCGTAGGCGGTGGCGCTCAGCGCCGCGAGGGTGAGGCCCGCCTTCGTGACGCTCATCGCCAGCGCGCCGCGCTGCGCGGTCACCCGGTGGCGTTCGTTGACCAGTAGCGCGGTCGCGCCGGCCAGGTGTGCCCCGATCGCCGCGAGGTTGACCGGCGCCCACCGCCGCCAGCCGTTCGACGCGACCGCCAGGCGCTCGTTGCGCCGCTTGATCTTCCCCGTGGCTCCGTTGAGCCCGACCGCTCCCATCAGCGAGCCGCCGAACCATGCCGCCAGGCCGGTGTCGTGCATCGAGCGCAGCACCGTGTCCCGTTCCCCCATGCCCCCCATGTGTCCCCCCGCTCACGTCGTGCGAATCCGTCGACCACCCGGCCCACCCGCCGGCCCGCGGCCCGGAGGAGTCCTCCGGATCGGCGCGTTCCGGCGAACCCTCCCGGGGCCCGCACGATGGGCCATACCCGGAGGAGGGGGTCCTATTCACCCGTCCGGCGCCGTAGCCGGTTCCAGCGTCGCGTAGCCGTGCGGCGTCGGGCCGCGCGGGTTGGTTCTTCCGTGGCGTCATCGGGCCGCGCCATCATCGGACCGCGCCATCATCGGACCGCGCCATCATCGGACCGTGTCGTCGTCGGCCGTTGCGCGGTGGCTGTCCGTGCCGGGAGTGCGCTGTCCGGTGGTTCCCGCGAAGATCGCGGCCGCCGGACCGGTCCGATGGGCCGGTCCGATGGGCCGCACCCGTCCCCGAGGTCTATGACAGTCGTCATGGCGCCGCTATCATGACGACTGTCATAGCACGGGCAGGAGGGCGCATGGACGTCGGATTCATCGGGCTGGGCCTCATGGGAGCGCCCATGGCGCGCAACCTCGCCCGGGCCGGCACGCCGCTCGTGGTGTGGAACCGTACCGTCGCCAAGGGTGAACAGCTCCGGGCGGCGGGTGCGCGGGTCGCGGCCGACCCGGCCGAGGTGTTCGCCAGTACGGACGTCGTCCTGCTCATGCTGGCCGGGCCGGAGGCCATCGACCGGGTGCTGGGTCGCGGTACGCCGGGGTTCGGCGCGAACGTCGCCGGACGCACCATCGTCCACATGGGAACGACGGCACCGTCGTACTCGCAGGGGCTCGAAGTCGACGTGGTCGCGGCCGGCGGCCGGTACGTGGAGGCTCCGGTGTCCGGCTCCCGTACCCCGGCCGAGGCCGGCGAACTCGTCGCGATGCTGGCCGGGGCTCCGGCGGCGACCAGGGAGGTACGGCCGCTGTTCGCGCCGATGTGCCGCGACGCGGTCGACTGTGGACCGGTACCCAACGCGTTGCGCATGAAGCTCGCGGTCAACCTGTACCTGATCACGATGGTCACCGGCCTGGCCGAGGCGGTGCATTTCGCCGACCGGCACGGCCTGGACCTGCGCCAGTTCCTGGACGTTCTCGACGCCGGCCCGATGGCCAGCAGCGTCTCCCGGGTCAAGGCGCACAAGCTCGTCGACCACGACTTCGCCCCGCAGGCCGCGGTGGCCGACGTCCTGATGAACAACCGACTGGTCGCCGAGGCCGCCCGCGAGTCCGGCCTGGCCTCGCCGGTGTTGGACGCGTGCCATGACTTGTTCGCCGAGACGGTCGCCCTGGGCCACGGCGAGGCCGACATGGTGGCGGTCGTCCGGGCGATCGAGGCCCGGACCGCCGGTCGCGGTGCCGGGCCGGGAGCCGAGGGTACCGGTTCAGGAGCCGGCCGGGCCGCCGGTTCGGGGGGTGGCCGCCCTACCGGGTCGGGGGGTGGACGCGGCGCCGGGTCGGGAGCCGTGCGCGTCCAGTAGCGGGGACAGCTGTGCTACCACGGCATCGAGCACTCCGACGTC
>DASXOA010000249.1:0-2337 GCA_036494675.1 Rugosimonospora sp. | reverse complement strand
CGTCTCCGCCGGGCGTCCCGGCCGCCTCGGCGCTGGCCGGAGTCGTCACGCCGACTCCCGCATCGGGATGCGCACGCCGTGCGTCTCCGCCACCTCCGAGGCAAGCTCGTAGCCCGCGTCCACGTGCCGCATGATGCCCGTGCCGGGATCGTTGGTCAGTACCCGCTCGATCTTCTGCGCGGCCAGGTCGGTGCCGTCCGCCACGGTGACCTGGCCGGCGTGGATCGAACGCCCGATGCCGACCCCGCCACCGTGGTGGATGGACACCCAGGTCGCGCCGGATGCCGTGTTCAGCAACGCGTTGAGCAGTGGCCAGTCGGCGATCGCGTCCGAGCCGTCGGCCATCGACTCGGTCTCCCGGTACGGGGAGGCGACCGAGCCGGCATCCAGGTGGTCGCGCCCGATGACGATCGGCGCCTTCAGCGTGCCATCGGCGACCATGTCGTTGAAGCGCAGCCCGGCGCGGTCCCGCTCGCCGTACCCGAGCCAGCAGATGCGGGCCGGCAGCCCCTGGAACGCGACCCGCTCGCCGGCCAGCCGGATCCACCGGGCGAGCGATTCGTTCTCCGGGAACAGATCCAGGATGGCCCGGTCGGTGGCCGCGATGTCCGCCGGGTCGCCGGACAGCGCGGCCCAACGGAACGGACCCTTGCCCTGGCAGAACAGCGGCCGGATGTAGGCCGGCACGAAGCCGGGGAACGCGAAGGCGTCGGTGAACCCGCCGGCCAGCGCCTCGCCGCGGATCGAGTTGCCGTAGTCGAAGACCTCGGCCCCGGCGTTCTGGAAGCCGACCATCGCGGCCACGTGCTGGGCCATCGACGTACGGGCCCGGTCAGTGAACTCCTCCGGCTTCTTGGCGGCGTAGTCCGGTGCGTCGCCCGGTTCGACCCCGATCGGTACGTAGGACAGCGGATCGTGCGCCGAGGTCTGGTCGGTGACGATGTCCACCGGTACCCCGCGGGCCAGTAGCTCCGGCACGATGACGGCGGCGTTGCCGGCCACCCCGACCGACAGCGCCCGGCGCTCCCGCTTCGCCGCCAACGCGAGCTCCACCGCCTCGTCCACAGTGGACGCCACGGTGTCCAGGTACCGGGTCGCCACCCGGCGGGCGAGCCGGGCCGGATCGACATCGATGATCAGGCAGGCGCCGCCGTTCATGGTGACGGCCAGGGGCTGTGCGCCGCCCATGCCGCCGCAGCCGGCCGTGAGTGTCAGGGTGCCGGCGAGCGTCCCGTTGAACCGTTTCTCGGCCACGGCCGCGAACGTCTCGTAGGTACCCTGCAGGATGCCCTGGGTACCGATGTAGATCCACGAACCGGCGGTCATCTGGCCGTACATGGTCAGCCCGAGCCGTTCCAACCGGCGGAACTCCGGCCACGTGGCCCAGTCGCCGACGAGATTGGAATTCGCGATGAGTACGCGCGGTGCCCATTCGTGGGTACGGAAGACGCCGACCGGCCGGCCCGACTGCACCAGCATCGTCTCGTCACTCTCCAGAGTGGACAGTGTGCGGACGAGCGCGTGATACGAGGGCCAGTCCCGGGCGGCCCGGCCGGTACCGCCATAGACCACCAGGTCCTCCGGCCGTTCCGCGACGTCGGGGTCGAGATTGTTCTGGAGCATGCGCAGCGCGGCCTCCTGCGGCCAGCCGCGAGCGGTCAGCGTGGTGCCCCTCGGGGCCCTGATCGTGTGCACGTTGAACTCCTGTCTCACCAGCGGACCCGCCCCTAACGGACGAACACGTTGCGCCGGGCGGCGGACGACTCGAACTGCTCCAGCCGCGCCTGGGTGGCCGCCGGAGCGGCGTCGCACATCGCCTGGAGGAGGATCATGGCCAGCGCCATCGGGGCGACGTGCAGGTCGAAGACCAGTCGGGCGCCGACCGCCGCGCTCAGCGTGACATCCGCGAGCGTGGCCGCGGGGCTGATCGGCGAATCGGTCAGGACGACCAGCGACAGTCCGGCCCGGCGGGCGGCGTCGAGCGCGTCGAGTGCCTCCCGCGGGTACCGGGGCAGGACGACGGCGAGCATGGCCGTCGCACCGGCCGCGCGGGCCTGCTCGATCCGGTCGTGCAGCAGGGTGCCGCCCTGATCGAAGATCCGGACGTCCGGGTGGATCTTGGCGGCGAAGTACCCGAAGTAGGTGGCCATCGGCGCGGCGGCCCGCAGCCCGAGGACGGGCAGCGCCGGGCTGTCGATGAGCAGCTTGCCGGCGGCCTCGACGGCCGCGCGGTCCGGCGCACCCTCGGCGAGCCGGTCGGCGAGCCGGCCGAGATTGTCCAGTTCGCCGTCGATGGCGTGCTGAAACTCGTTGCCCGACGGCCCGGCCTGGCCGGAG
>DASXOA010000248.1:0-5865 GCA_036494675.1 Rugosimonospora sp. | reverse complement strand
TGCCAGTCGGCGACCTGCGTGAGGTGGCTGTAGAACTGGGTGGCGGCGTAGACGGGGTCGAGGATCTGCGCCGGGGTGCCCCAGCCTTGGCTGGGGCGTTGCTGGAACAGTCCGAGGCTGTCGTGGTCGTTGGCGGCGCCTTGATCGCCGAGGTTGCGCAGGCCGGATTCCTGCATCGCGGTCGCCACGGCGATGATCCAGCCGCGCGGTGGGACGCGCAGGTGCACGCCGACCTGCACGATGGTCGCGGCGTTGCTGATCTGTTCGGCGTTCCAACCGGGAACCGTCGGCCACGGCGTCGCTCCGACTGGTGAGGTGTCGGACGTTGGTACGGCGCTGGGTGAGGGCTGGATGCACGCGGCCAGTGCGATCCCGCCGGCGCCGATACTGAGTCCGGCGACGCAGCAGACCAGCACACCGAGGATCGCAGCGATGAGGCCGGCGAGGGCTTTGGCGGTCATAATTATCTCCCAAACGTCGTAGCACCGGTAGGGCGGGCGCCGGCATGTCCATGGCGTCCGCCCGGGGCGAGGTCAGGTGAGGGTGCCGTGGTGGTGGGTTCGGCCGCGGGGTCGGCCCGTGTGAATGTGGTGCTGGCTGAGGGAGTGGGCTGGGTGAGGTGTCCGCCTCGCCTGCGGCGCGAATGAATTGCAGGTTGCGTAGGGACACGCCGTGCGTGGCGGCGCTGTCCGCGGTGGCGGTGTCGAGGTCGTTGGTGGCGTTCCAGATGGCCTGCCATCGGGCCAATGCGGCGTCGCTGGTGGGTAGGCGTCGGGCGATGTCGCCCGTTGCACGGCGGCGCGTCGCGTTGCCGTTCGGCTCGGCGTCGGTGTCGGGTTCGGTGGCCCGGGTGGCGTCGGCCGCTGTCACCGGGACGGGTGCGGCGCGGTGACTGGTTGGGTGGTGTGGTTGGACTCGAAGAAGTCGGAGAGCGTCTTGGCTGCGCCGGTAACGCGATGGCGGTCCAGCCGGAATTGACGCGGGCGACCGGGTTGGCGGGGCGACGGCGATGGCCGCGGTGCGACTGGCCAGGGTGCCGATGGTCAGGACGGCCCACGGCAGGGGTCCGCCGCGGCGATGAGTGCGCCGGTCGGCGAGCAGGACGAGCACGCCGATGAGGTCGAGGCCGTCGACGGTCAGTGGAAGGGCCTGGGCGTCGATGCCGTGTTCTCTGGCGCGTTCGGCGAGCAGAAGCATGTGCTGGTGGGAGATACGCGCGGCGAGGCCGGCCAATCCGGAGACGGTGATGACGGCGATGGCCCGGGTCGCGTTGTCAGCCAGAGAATTGTGGTTCGCGCTGCGCACGGCGTTCCCGGTGAAGGGTTCGGGCGGTGGGCGCCCGTTGCCCTCCGCCCGTTGGCGGAGGGCAACGGGCGTGCGCGGATGAGGCGCGTCGGACAGGGCTGACGGATCGCCGATGCGCGATGATCCGGGCGTCAGTTAGTGCCGGTCCCTGCGGCGCCGGCGTGGTCGCGGCGACGGTTCGTGGTCGCCGGCGGCGCTGCCGTGGTCGTGGACGGCGACGTGCGTGCCGCGGGCCTTGGCCTGGTAGAGGGCGCGGTCAGCAGCAGCGATGAGGTGTGGCCAGCTTGAGCCGGTGTGGGCCGTGGTGGCCACGCCGGCGCTGGCGTGTGGCCGCAGCGTGGCCGCGTCGAGGTGCACGGGTTCGGCGATCACGCTCAGTATCGCGGTGACCGCGGCGGCGGGGTCGGCGCCGCGGTCGGGCAGGAGCATGACGAACTCGTCACCGGCCAGGCGTGCGACGTATCCGCCGGGTGCGGCGGCGGTACGGAGTCGGGTGGCCACGACGGTGAGCAGCTCGTCGCCGACGGGATGACCCCAGGTGTCGTTGACGGTCTTGAAGTCGTCGAGGTCGAGCAGGGCCAGCACGGTCGGTGTCCGGGTGGCCAGGCGGGTGTGGGCTTCGGCGAGCAGGGCACGGCGGTTGGGTAGGCCGGTCAGCGGGTCGTGTTCGGCGAGGGCTCGGAACGTGGCGACCTGCCGGAGCAGGGTCTGTCGGGTGACCAGCGTTCCGGCGGTGTAGCCGAGCATGCCGGCGGTGAGCAGGGCCGGCCACCGCCGGCGCGGTGGATCGTGGACCATAAGGGGTACTCCCTGTTGTGAGGGAGACCGGGGGCAGGCGTGCCGGGCTAGGGGCGCCTGCCCCCGGGCATCCGAACGTACCGGGGTCAGGCGGCCGGGATCAGGCGGCCGGTGTCGGGTCCAGGTGCAGTCGCAGCATGAGCTGCTGCGCGGTACGGATGACGGTGCCGGCACTGCGGTGAATGAGGGTCCGGTCGCCGCCCGCCCAGGTGCCGATGTAGTCGAACGGGGCGGCACCCACGTTCATCCCGGCGGCGGTGCACAGGAGGTAAGCGACCGATTCGGCTTCGACGTCGGCCAGGCCACGGTGGGCGTAACCGCCGTCGGTGTCGAGGTGACCGCAGGCGATGTGGGCGGCTTCTTTTCTGCACCACATGCGCAGACCTGTTGGCCGCGCTGGTGATCGCCGGGAGATCGGGGCTGGCACGGCCGTATCGCCGTGCCCGCAATGCCGCTCGTCGTGGATTACGGCTTTCGGTGTAGCTGGCTGGTGTTTGTATAGGTCAACGTGTGCGGCGCCGACGTCCGGCCTGCTGCCTGGCGTTCGCATGGCTTCTCCTCAGCGACGGACCAGGGTGAGCAGACGCCGGTGGGCGCGGCTCTTGAGGTCGTCGCTGCCGCCTTCCAGGACGGCGGTGGCGCGAGCCGCCAGGTTGTTGCCGCGCAGCGAACCCGTCGGGCGGATCAGCTGCCTCCAGTCGGCGTACTCGGTGAGCGCGCGTTCGGCGGCGTAGGCTGTGGTTCCCAGCTGTGCGGCGTTGGTGGTGTAGAGATCGATCAGCTCATCGGCGCGCCGCCGATGGCTGTTCCTGGTACGGGTGGACGCATCGTCGGCCGGCGGCTGCCACAGGTCCTCGACCACGCGGCGGTATTCAGCCAACGCCAGGTCGGTGCGGGCCAGCGCCTCCTCCTCGGCGGCGAACTGGTCGAAGTACCTGACTGACAGGCCAAGCGTGCGGCGGGCTTCCTCGATGCGGTCGCGGGCATTGCGGGTGTGGCGCACGCCCCACCGGGTGTGGGCGTCGCGTAGCGCGAACCGTTCGGTGTTGCGGCATACCGGCCGCCACGGGGTGACGACCACCTGGAACAGGCTGGACCCGTCGTGGCTGTTGAGTGCCACGATGAACGGGATGATCTGGTCAGCCACCCCTGCCGTGTCGATGGTGACCGTGTTGGGCAGGCGCATGCAGATGAACACCTTGCGCCCATCGCGCAGGGCGCCGGCTGACTCCCAGATCACATCGTGGCGGTCGACGAGGTCCTGCAGGAACGCGAAGGCGTCGCGGTTCTGCAACACTTCGTACCTGCTTCCTTCTCTGACGACGCCGAGACCGGCGCCTGTGTCGTCGCGCACGGTGACGAAGTGCTCCGACAGCACCCGGTTCGGGCCGTCGAGGCTGTTGCGGAACTCGACCGGTCGGCGCGCCACGTCGAAGTCGATTCCGCCAAGCTTGAGTACGTCCTCGACCTCGCTGGTGCCGCCGGGCACGACGTTGCCCAGCTGGTGCCAGGCGGGCACGCTGCTGTAGAGGGCGACCTGGCCGCGGCTGGTGTCCAGGCCGTGCTGCGGCAGGATCTGTCCATCCTGTTGCTGGATCAGGACTTCGCCATTGTCCCAGCTGCCCGGGTCGTTGACCCGGAACCGGCCGTTGCCCAGGGGGATGAGCTTGCCGGTGGCGACGCGGGTGTCAAAGTCAGCCTGCCGGGCGGCGGCGGCCTGGATCTGGTCGGCGCGTTCGGCGGCGAACGCCGCGTTGACGTCGCCTGGTTGTGCGGTGCTGGACATTGGATGGTGCTCCTTCCGGGTATGTAGGTGACCCGGGCGCCCTGATGGCGTCCCGGGGTGGTGCCGAACCGGAACGCCGTTGGGCGAGTGTTGTGCGACCAGCAGTGGCGGCGCCAGGTCAACGGCGACGCCTTGGAGTTGGCCGGTCAAGGTCGACGGGAGCGGCGTTGAGGTGGATACCACCGACGCCCAGCGCGCCACGTGCGAGGTCGGGCAGCGGTATGGCTCCGACGCGCCCATGATGGTGGTTTTGGCCAGGCTGCGACGATCGCGCCAGGCGAAGCGACGAGCTGAGCAGTCGGTCGTCGTTCATCGGCGGCGGCCTGGGCTGGCGACAGCACGTCGATGAACGCGTGCAGCCTGCTGGTGCGGCGCCCGGCTCGTCACTGAGGGCTCGCCATCGACTGCCACCGGCAGGGCCGGTGGTCACGGGATGCGGTCGGCGGCGGCGACGATGGTGGAAACCTCGTCGGGCGACACCCCGGCATTGATCGCCTGGCGCAGCAGCCGGGCGAGGCTGTTGCCGGGGTCAGCGTCGAGGGCACGGGCCACGGCGAGCGAGGCGAGCGCGCCGTTGCCGGCCAGCAGCGCCGCGAGCGTCAACAGGTTCGCCGGGCCGGCGACGAAATCGGGCTCGGCGCGGCGGACCAGGTCGCTCCACATGTCCAGCTGCCATGTGTGACCGGTGAGGTGTCCCACGGCGCCGCGGCGGACCGACGGCAGGTTGAGCAGTACGGTCAGCCGGGCTGCGAGGTGGTCGTCGAACCGCCGTCCCTGGCGGTAGCAGCTGATGGCACTGTGCAGCGCGAGCAGCCCGGTGTCCCTCAGCGTGCGACCCAGCGGCGTGTCCGGCGAGGTGTCCGGTTCAGCGCCGGGCTGAACGGTGGCGGCGTCGACGAGTTCCAGCAGCTGATGGCAGGCCGCGGCGGTGGCTTCGGCGAACGCGTCGCGGGCCGGGCCGTCGACCGGCGCCAGCCGGGCCCTCAGATCGTCGTGGTTGTCGGCCGCGACCATCCCGGCGTACGTCGCGGTCGCGGCGGCAACGGTCGCACGCGCGTCGAACGGCGTGCCCTCGGGTGGACAGCACTCGACGTCGGTGCAGGTGAGGCTGTAGTAGAGGTGCCCGTCGACCCGCAGCGCCTCGTGGACGACAAGCCTGGCGGCCCTCAGCGTGGCGGTGGCGAGGTCGACGGCGGTCGCGACCGGCTGGAGACTGCCGTAGCCGATCAGGATCGCGCCGGTGGCGTCGTGGCGGACCAGCACACGGCTGAGGTCCTCGAGGCTGGCCCGGTACGGGTCGTGGTGGGTGGGTTCGGTGGGCAGCTCCATTCGCGCCACGCAGAGGACGCGTTCGGCGCGCAGCGCGAGGATGGCCAGGCTCTGGCGGGGTGGGAAGCCCAGCAGGTACGGGACCAGGCCGAGCAGATTGGCCGGGTCACTGACCCGGATGGTCGGGATGTTGCCGCTGTTCATCAGATTCCTTCCGTGGATACTCCGGCCTTCAGGCCGGGGAGGAAACGGGACTCCTGCGGAGCAGGGCAGGAATAGCCGATCCGCCGTTTAGGCGGATCGGTGTTTACCCGCGCGCCTCTGCAAGGTTCATGAACAAGCCTGCTAGTTTGTGAACCGTGGCCAGGACTGTTAAGCGGGCGTTTAAATACCGCTTCTACCCGACCGACGCGCAGGCCGCGCAGCTGGCGCGGACGTTCGGGTGCGTCCGGAAGGTCTACAACCTCGCCCTCGCTGCCCGCACGGAGGCGTGGACGCTGCGCCAGGAACGCGTCAACTACAACACCACCAGCGCGATGCTGAGCGCGTGGAAGAAGACCGAGGACCTGGCCTACCTCAACGAGGTCTCCTCCGTGCCGCTGCAGCAGACGCTGCGGCATCTGCAAGTCGCGTTCACGAACTTCTTCGCTAAACGCGCCCGGTACCCCACGTTCAAGAGCCGGAAGAAGTCCCGCCGGTCGGCGGAG
>DASXOA010000247.1:0-25068 GCA_036494675.1 Rugosimonospora sp. | reverse complement strand
CCACAATGATCATCATGATGAGAGCCGCGAGGTACACCAGGAACGTCGCCAGTTCGGTGCCATTGCCGTTCGCCGGGAAGATCTGAGGGAGGTACCCGCCGCCGCCGGGCCAGAGGGAGACCCGGAAACCGTTCGCGCCGTCCGGAGTGACGGTGGCCGCGAGCGCGTCGGCCGCCGGTGAGAGGGCCAGCAGGACGCAGGCGACGGCGAACAGAGTGACCCTGCGCCAGCCGAGAACGCTCCGGACCCGGCCGGTCGTACCGGAGACGCTCAGCGATACCGCGACGATGACGGCCACGACCAGCAACCACAACGCGGACACGGTGCGCAGCGGAAAATCACTGTGCCGCACCAGCATCACCACGCCGCCGAGCACGGTCGCCCAGGCCACCGTCACCGCAACGGCCTGCCGTCCGGTCATCACCGCCGCCGTGACGACCACGGCCGCCAGTGCGGGCAGCCAGACGCTCGGACGAAACAGGACCCCGAACGGCATGGTGGCGTGGTCCACGACCCGGAGCCGTATCGACCACGCGTACACGCCGACGGCGGGCCTCAGACGGTAGGCGAACAGCAGCATCGACAGGAGCACGCCGGCCGCGGCGGCGGCGTCCGACCAGCGGGTGTCGCGCACCCCCGGCGCGAGCCGTCCCAGCCGCATCCGGACCGCGGCCACCAGCACGTCGACCGTCTCGCCCCAGCCCGGGTACCGCTGGCCCGCCCGCGCCCCGGCGAGCATCACGCCGAGCATCTCGTCCTGGTACCTGTACCGGTGCTCGGCCGGGTACCAGCTCAGCAGCCACCGGTACCGGCGCTCCAGGTTGCCGCCCGCGCCGCCATTTCCGCCCGCGCCACCCTCGCCGGTCATGCCGCTCGCGCCGGCCTCACCGCTCCCGCCGGTCATGCCGCACCGAACCCGAACGACGTGCCGAGCTTGCGCAGCCGGACCGCGGCCACCTCCGCGTGGCGCCGCAACCGTTCCGCCTCGTCGGTCAGCCGCCCGGCACCCAGTCCGGTCAGCCGGTAGTAGCGGCGCAGCCGGGACTGAACGATCTCTTCCCGTTCGACTTCGATCAGGCCGCCGGTGCGCAACCGGTCCAGGACCGCGTACAACGTGCCGGCATGCAGCCGCACCCGCCCGTCGGAGATGCGCAGCACATCCTCGATGACGCCGTAGCCGTGCTGCGGCTCGGCGGCCAGCGCGGTCAGGACAAGAAACGCCGGTTCACCCAGCGGTGCCTCTGCCATGCCAGGAACTATATACCTGTCACAACTATATGCAATCCCCGAGATCGCTCCCGGACGCCGGCTCCGCCGTCGACCTCAGACCGCCGTCGACCTCAGACCGCCGCGGGAACCGCCTCGGCCGTCATGCCGCCGATCCGCCCGAACTGGTCGAACTCCACGGTCAGGTGCCCGTCGGGCAGCCAGACCCTGACCGACCTCCCGTCGCTGCCGGTGCCCGCCCGAAGCCCGCGAAGTTCGGCGTACGACAGCAGTGCCAGCTGGTGATCGCGGATCAGGCCGGATCCGAGGACCTCACCGATGACCCGCACGGAGCGGTGCACGCTCGGTACCGGCAGCGCAAGCTCCGGCGCCTCGATGAGCAGGTACGTCCGCAGGCCCGGACCCGCCTGGCCGGAGTAGCTGGTCCATCGGCCCGTGATCAGTTTCGCCGCGTCGACCAACCGCGCGGCGATGTCCGGGGTGAGCCGCAGCTCGGGCTCCACCAGTTCGCGCACGCCGTGCTCGCGGCCGAACTGGGCGATCCGCTCGCCGAACGCGGTGACCTCCGGCGCGAAGCTGGCCCGGTTGGCCCAGCCCCACAGCCAGGTCCCGACGTCCTCCGACGCCGATCCGAGCAGACCCGCCGCGGTACGCAGCAACAGCCGCTCACCGATGAAGTCCAGCGTCCCCGCGTCGAAGTCCACCTGGAACCGGTGCTCTCCGAACCCGTCGGCCACGTCGACGAGGTGCAGTTGGTGCTCGTGGGAGAAGAACGCCGCGCGGTCGACCATGCCGTCCAGATTGAGGGATTGCGTCATGGCAGGCCACTGTAGGTGCCGCCACCCCCGCACGCATGCCCGCACGTATCCCCGTGCGGACGCGCGATCAGCGAGCCGGCTCCGGAACCGGCTGTATCCGCAGGTCTCGCCGGCCGAGCGCGGCCAGTATCTCGTTGACCACCCGGACGTCTTCGGTGAGCGCCCGCGCCACACGCCGTTCGCCGCGCCCGTCCCGGCGCAGGACGAAGTAGTGCACGGCGGCCCGGACCTTCGCCCGGTCGGCGGCGCTCGCCCGGATCGTCTCGGTGACCAGGTGGCCCAGTACCTCGGTGATCCGCTCGGCCAGCATGACGTCGGTCGGGTCGCGATCGGCCCGCAGGCCGGCCAGGTTCCCGTCGAGCTGCCGGAGCAGCACGTCCGTTTCATGCCGCAGTCCGCGCGGTACCTCGACCACCGGGTCACCTCCGTACCGTGACTGACGCATCACTCTTCGTCGCCGGGTTTGAGTGAACCTACTTGATTCGCAGTAATAACGGCAAGTATCAGGTGCCGTATACAGGGAAGATTCCGCCGTTAAGAGGACAGGCTCGGTCCTGTCGTACCGGCGAGAGAGGATGGGTGGGTGTTCACCGAGTTCGGACCGTCGACGAGCGCGTGGTTCCAGGCCGCGTTCGCCGGTCCGACGGCGGCGCAGTCCGGAGCCTGGCGTGCGATCAGCGCCGGACGCAACGCACTCGTGGTCGCGCCGACCGGATCCGGGAAGACACTCGCCGCGTTCCTGTGGTCGCTCGACCGGCTCGCCACCGAGCCACCGCCGGAGGATCCGACCCGGCGCTGCCGGGTGCTCTACGTCAGCCCGCTCAAGGCTCTGGCGGTGGACGTCGAGCGCAACCTGCGCACGCCGCTGACCGGCATCCGGCAGGCGGCACACCGGCTGGGCCTGACGCCGCCGGACATCACCGTCGGCATGCGTACGGGTGACACCCCGGCCGATGAGCGCCGGGCCTTCACCAAGCGTCCGCCGGACATCCTGATCACCACGCCCGAGTCGCTGTTCCTGTTGCTCACGTCGTCGGCCCGGGAATCGCTGCGCAGCGTCGAGACGGTGATCGTCGACGAGGTGCACGCGGTCTGCGCGACCAAGCGCGGTGCGCACCTGGCGCTGTCGCTGGAACGGTTGGACGCCCTGCTGCCCCACCCGGCGCAGCGCATCGGGCTGTCCGCGACCGTCCGGCCGATCGACGAGACCGCGCGCTTCCTCGGCGGCGCGGCACCGGTGGAGATCGTCGCGCCGCGATCCGCGAAGACCATCGAGGTGACCGTCCAGGTGCCGGTCGAGGACATGACCAACCTGGCGGCCGGGCCCCGCTCACCCAACGACCCGGACCTCGATGCGGGCCCGACCCGAGGGTCCATCTGGCCGGCGGTCGAGGAGCGGGTGCTCGACCTGATCGAGGAGCACCGGTCGACCATCGTCTTCGTCAACGCGCGACGGGGCGCGGAGCGGCTCTGTGCTCGCCTCAACGAACTGGCGCTGGAGCGTGCCGGCGTCGATGTCGCCCCGGTCGGCACGCGGATGCCGGCCGAGATCATCGCCCAGTCCGGGGTCGGGCTGGGGGTCGGTCCCGCCGCCGACGACGTCCGGGCCGGCGGGGATGTCCGGGCCGGAAACGCCGGCGGGGACGACGGTGCCGTGCGGGTCGTGGCCCGCGCGCACCACGGCTCGATGTCCAAGGAGGAGCGCAAGCACATCGAGGAGTTGCTCAAGTCCGGGCAGCTTCCCGCGGTCGTCGCCACCAGCAGCCTCGAACTCGGCATCGACATGGGCGCCGTCGACCTGGTCGTGCAGGTCGAGGCTCCGCCCAGCGTGGCCGCCGGCCTGCAGCGGATCGGCCGGGCCGGACACCAGGTGGGCGCCGTGTCCCGGGGTGTCGTGTTTCCCAAGCACCGCGGCGACCTGCTGTCCTGCGCGGTCGTCGCGGAGCGGATGACCGAGGGCGCGATCGAGGAGCTGAAGTACCCGCGCAATCCCCTCGACGTCCTCGCCCAGCAGATCATCGCCATGGTGGCGATGGACCCGTGGCACTTGCCCGACCTCGCCGCGCTGATCCGGCGCAGCGCTCCGTTCGCGGAGTTGCCCACCTCCGCGCTGGAGGCCACGCTGGACATGCTGGCCGGCCGGTACCCGTCGACCGCCTTCGCCGAACTGCGTCCCCGGCTGGTCTGGGACCGGCACAGCGACCTGCTCACCGGCCGGCCCGGGGCTCAGCGGCTCGCGGTGACCAGCGGAGGCACCATCCCGGACCGGGGACTGTTCGGAGTCTTCCTCGTCGGAGCCGAGCGCGCCGCCCGGGTCGGCGAACTCGACGAGGAGATGGTGTACGAGTCGCGGGTCGGCGACGTGTTCCTGCTCGGTTCGACGTCGTGGCGGATCGAGGAGATCACTCCCGATCGGGTGCTCGTCTCGCCGGCACCCGGCGCACCGGCCCGGATGCCGTTCTGGAAGGGCGACGCGCTGGGCCGGCCGGTCGAACTGGGCCGGGCCATCGGCGCCCGGCTGCGCAGCCTGGTCAAGGCCGACCCGGCCGACGCCCGGGTTTCGCTCGCCGCAAGCGGCCTGAACGAGTGGGCGGTCGACAACCTGCTGGCCTACCTGACCGAGCAGCGCGAGGCGACCCGTTCGCTGCCCGACGACCGCACCGTGGTCGTGGAGCGGTTCCGCGACGAGTTGGGCGACTGGCGACTGACCGTCCACTGTGTACTCGGTGCCCGGGTCAACTCGCCGTGGGCACTGGCGATCGGCCGCCGGCTGACCGAGCGGTACGGCTTCGACGCGCAGGTGCTGCCGTCGGACGACGGCATCGTGATCCGGCTCCCCGACATCGCCGACGAGCCACCCGGAGCCGATCTGGTCGCGTTCGATCCCGAGGAGATCGCGGCCATGGTCGAGGAGACGGTGGGCACCTCCGCGCTGTTCGCGGCCAGGTTCCGGGAGTGCGCCGCCCGGGCGCTGCTGCTGCCCCGGCGCGATCCGCGGCGGCGTAGCCCCCTGTGGCAGCAGCGGCAGCGCTCCGCCCAACTGCTCGACGTGGCCCGCGAGTACGCCGACTTCCCGATCACCCTGGAGGCGGCCCGGGAGTGCCTTCAGGACGTGTTCGACGTGCCCGGCCTCGTCGGCCTCATGCGGGACCTGTCCGGACGGAAGGTCCGGATCGTCGAGGTGGAGACGCCGAACCCGTCGCCGTTCGCCCGGTCGCTGCTGTTCGGGTACGTCGGCGCGTTCCTGTACGAGGGCGACGCGCCGCTGGCCGAACGGCGGGCCGCCGCGCTGGCGCTGGACTCCACCCTGCTCGGCGAGTTGCTGGGCCGGGTCGACCTGCGCGAACTGCTCGATCCGGCGGTGGTGACCGAGACCGAGCGCCGGCTGCAGTGGCTCACCGACGACCGCCGGCCGCGCGATGCGGAGGACGTCGCCGAAATCCTGCGCCTGCTCGGCGATCTGTCCACAGTGGAGTTGAGCGAGCGGGGCGTGGACCCGGCGTGGCTGGACGAACTGGAACGGGCACGCCGGGCGATCCGCGTCCGCATCGCCGGGCAGGAGCGCTGGCTGGCGGTCGAGGACGCGGGAAGGGTCCGCGACGCGCTGGGCGTGGCGCTGCCGGTCGGGCTCGCCGCCGCGTTCGTCGAGGCCGGCCCGGACCCGCTCGGCGACCTGGTCGCCCGGTACGCGCGTACCCGCGGGCCGTTCGCGGCGGCGACCTGCGCGGCCCGGTTCGGGCTGGGTGTCTTCGTGGTCGAGCAGGCGCTGCGCCGCCTCGCCGCGGCCGGACGGATCGCCTCCGGCGAGTTCACCCCCGGCGGGGCGGGCACCGAGTGGTGCGACACGCAGGTGCTGCGGATGCTGCGCCGCCGCTCGCTGGCCGCGCTGCGCAAGGAGATCGAGCCGGTGCCGCCGGCCGCGCTGGCCCGTTTCCTGCCGGCCTGGCAGCACGTCGGCGCCTCGGCAAGGGGCGTGGAGGCGACGGCGGCCGCGATCGAGTCGCTGCAAGGACTCACGCTGCCCGCCTCGGCCCTGGAGCGGCTGGTGCTGCCGGCCCGGGTCGCCGACTACTCCCCGGCGTACCTCGACGAGTTGTGCGCCTCGGGCGAGGTGATGTGGGCCGGGGCGGGCGCGATCGCGGGCGGCGACGGCTGGATCAGCCTCGCCTTCACCGATGCCGCGCCGTTGCTGCTGCCCGAGCCGGCGCAGACCCTCACACCGACCCCGCTGCACGAGGCCATCCTGGCCGCGCTCGACGGCGGAGGCGCGCTGTTCTTCCGGGCCCTGGCCGACCGCGTGGCGGCCGACCTGGCTGCGGGCGGAACCGGCCCGGCGTCCGGGACCAGGCCTGCGTCCGAGCCCGCGTCCGGATCTGAGCCGGCGTCCGCATCTGAGCCGGCGTCCGGATCCGGGGCCGCGTCTGCATCCGGGGCCGGATCCGGGGCCGCGTCCGGATCCGGGGCCGCGTCCGCGTCCAGGGCCACGTCTGCGGCTGGGACGCCGCCGACGGATGCCGAACTGCTCGCCGCGCTCTGGGACCTGGTCTGGGCCGGGCTCGTGGCCGGCGACACCCTGGCTCCGCTGCGCGCCGCGCTCTCCGGTTCCGGGGCGCATCGGGGTCGGCCGGCCGCCGGCCGCAGCCGGTACCGACGTCCGGCCCGGGCCGGGCTGCTGACCGGTGGCTCACTGACCGGCGGTGGCTCGCTGGCCGTCGCGCGTTCCGGACCGCCCTCGGCCGCGGGGCGCTGGTACCGCCTGCCCGAACGCGACTCCGACCCGACCCGGCGGGTCGCCGCGCTCGCCGAGGCCCTGCTCGACCGGCACGGCGTGGTGACCCGGGGCGCGGTCATGGCGGAGAGTGTCGAGGGCGGGTTCGCCCGGGTGTACCCGGTACTCGCCGCGATGGAGGAGCGTGGGGCGGTACGCCGCGGGTACTTCGTCGAGGGGCTGGGTGCGGCGCAGTTCGCGCTGCCGGGGGCGGTGGAGCGGCTCCGCTCACCGGCCGAGGGCACCCGCTGCACGGTGCTCGCGACGACCGACCCGGCCAACCCGTACGGCGCCGCGCTGCCCTGGCCGGAACGGGTGGTCGACGCCGGCGAGGGCGAGCCGACCGGGCACCGGGCCGGCCGCAAGGCGGGCGCGCTGGTGGTCCTGGTCCGTGGCGACCTGGCGCTCTATGTCGAGCGGGGCGGCCGGACCCTGCTGTCGTACTCCGGCGACGCCGAGGTGCTGGCGCTGGCGGCGAAGGCGCTGGCCGACGCCGTACACGCCGGGGCGCTCGGCCCGATGTCGGTGGAACGCGCCGACGGCGCACCGGTACACGCGACGCCGCTGCGCGAGGCGCTCGCCAGCGCCGGATTCCGGGCCACGCCCCGAGGACTCCGGCTGCGCGGCTGACCCGACATGCGGCGAAGCGTCCGCGTCTCCGGCCGGCCGTAACCTGGCCGCCGCCGGCCGGCCGAAGGCCGTCCCGACTACTCCCCCGCGGTTCCGCCCCGGACCCGATCCGATCGATCAGGTCCGGGGCGGAGCCCGTCGTGCTTGCGTTGTGTCAGGCCGGCGTCACCGGACCGCTGGGGCCGAGGTTCAGCCGAAGCAGTTGAGTACGACGGTGCTGCTGTTGGTGCAGTTGGTCGGCCGGTTCCCCACGATGGTCGAAAGCTGGTCGACCGTATCCGGCGTGCCGGTGTCGAAGACCCCGCCCGGCCCGATGGTGGAACTGTTGTTGATGACCTGGGTCGAGAACAGGAAGAGGCTGCCACCACCGGCGATGGAACTGGTGGCGATGCCGCCGCCCTGCGAAGCCGGACCGGTGGCGTTGTTGCCGCTGACCTCGGCACGCCGCAGGACCGCGTCGGCCGTCGAGTTGAGGAGACCGCCGCCATTGCCCCGGCTCGTGTTACCGGTGATCTTGCTGTCCTCGACCGTCAGAGCCAGGCTGTTGAAGATACCGCCGCCAGCGGCACCGGAGAAGTTGTTGCTCACCGTGCTGCCGCCGCGCAGGGCCAGGATGCCCTGGGTGAAGATGCCACCGCCGTTGGACGTGGCGTCGTTGTCGCTGATGTTGCTGTGGTTGACCGTCGTCGAGGGTCCCGGCGTGTTGACGAACAAGCCGCCACCCTGCTGCGAGGCCTCGTTGTGGCTCAGCGTGCTGTTGATGATTTCCAGCCCGCCGCCGCTGAAGACCGCCCCACCCCGCGCCGCGGCGTTGCCGTTCAACGTGGAGTTGTTGATGCCGAAGAAGCCGGTGTTGCGGACCCCGCCGCCATCGGTGGCGGCGGTGTTGTCGGTGACGGCGCTGTCGGTGAGGAGCAGGACGCCCGCGTTGTCGATGCCACCGCCGGCCCCGTTGACGGCCTGGTTGTTCCGGACCGTGGTGTGCGTCAGGTTGACGTTGCCGCCGGCCTGGATCCTGATCCCGGCGCCGTTCGGCGACGTAATGCTGTCCTGGCCGCCGGCGACGGTCACGTTCTGCAGCGTCAGGCTGCCGCCGTTGACGACGTCGAAGATCCGGAACGGGTTGGCGTTGGCCGCCCGCACGATGGTGGCGTCGTTGCCGATGATCGTGATCGGCTGGACGATGGCCGGCAATCCGTCTCCGGCCGTCGCGGCGGGCGGCGCAGCCGAGAACGCCGTGAGGGTGTACGTGCACTTGTGGGCCAGCGACAGGGTGCCGCCGGAGTCCGCGTTCGCCAGGGTGAGCGCGGCGATCAACGCATCCGGGTCACAGGCCACCGACTTACCCGGGTCGGGCGGGCCACTCGGAGGCTGGCCACCGGTGGGCGGACCACTCGTGGGCGGACCACTCGTGGGTGGGCCACTCGTGGGCGGACCACCAGTCGGCGGACCACTCGCAGGCGGGCCACCAGTCGGCGGACCACTCGCAGGCGGGCCACCATTGGGTGGGCCACTCACAGGCGGGCCACCGGTGGGCGGTCCGCCCGCGGGCGGACCACTCACAGGCGGGCCACCGGGAGCCGGTGCGCCGGAAACCGGCGGCCTGCCGTCCGGGCCCGTGATGCTCGGGGCGTCCTTGGTCTTGCCGTTGACGCCGTCGACCGGCTGCGGGTCATGCCAGACCGGGCTGCCGCTGGGGACGGGCTGCATCACCGGCTGCGCGTTGCCGGTGTGGTTCGCGAAAGCCACCCCCGTCATCCCGGTCATACCGGCGATCAGGCCCCCGGCGAGAACGCCCGCCAACGGCCATCGGGCCCTGCGCGTTCGCCTCGGCGCCGCCGGATGGGCGGCGTCGGGCTGTCGAATGCCAACTTCGGCCATAGAAGCTGCCTGCCCTTCTTCAGTACACACGCGGCCACCTCATCGCCCCATACCGGGCGAGGTAGCCACAAAACGGGCTTAGGTTCCTAGGAGCACCATAAGATGAGTTTCATCCCAATAGTCGCCTAGACGAGTTATCTACACATAAGGGTGGCAACGAGTCATCGGGCGGGAAACTTCCCCGAGACATGGCATCGGCGGCTTGGCATCGCGGCGTGGCATCGGCGACGTGCCGAAGGTGGATAAGGCACGGCCAGCGACCCACCGGCAACAGGCCCTCCGGTTCGCCGGCCCCGCCGAGTCGAGCGCCCCACGGCCCGGGGTACCAGTACCGGGAACGGGCCCACACGCTCCACAGTGGACAATGGCCGTACGGCGAGCGCCGCGACGGTACCGGGGGTCGGGTAGTCTCGACGCTCATGGCCGCAGACCCAGCCCAGGCAGCCAAGGGCGCCAACCGCCGCTCAGAGTCCCCGGAATCGCCGCCGGAGCCCATCGACGACCTCGTGGCCTCGCGGCACACCCTGCACACGGCAACCGGAGACCTGGCCTACACCGCGCGGGCCGGCCGGATCGTCATGCGGCAGGAGGTCCACACCGACGACGTTTTCGACGGCCACAAGCCCAAGGCCGAGGTGTTCCTGACCGCGTACACGCTCGACGACGCCGAGCCCGGGCAGCGGCCGGTCACGTTCGCGTTCAACGGCGGCCCCGGCTCCGCCAGCCTGTGGCTGCACATGGGCCTGCTCGGGCCGCGCCGGGTGGTGATGGGGGACGCCGGCGCGCTGCTCCCTCCGCCGTACGGGCTGGACGACAACGCGCAGACCCTGCTCGCCCACTCCGACCTGGTCTTCATCGACCCGGTGTCCACCGGGTACTCCCGCGCCGCGCAGGGCGAGAAGCCCGGGGACTACCACGGCTACACCGGCGACATCGAGTCCGTCGGCGAGGTGATCCGGCTGTGGACCTCGCGCAACAACCGGTGGCTGTCACCCAAGTATCTGTGCGGTGAGTCCTACGGCACGTTGCGCGCCGCCGCCCTGTGCCGCCACCTCCAGGAACGCTACGGGATGAACCTCAACGGCCTGATGCTCATCTCCTCGGTACTCGATCTCGGCACCCTGGAGTTCCACCAGGACCAGGACATCTCGTACCCGCTCTACCTGCCCACGTACGCGGCCATCGCGCACTACCACGGGCTGCACGGCGACCGGCCGCTCGCGGACGTGCTCGCCGAGGCCGAGCGGTTCGCCAGCCGTGAGTACCCGTGGGCCCTGGCCCGCGGCTCCCGGCTGTCCGCCGAGGAACGCGCCGACGTCCTGGCCACCCTCGCCCGGCTGACCGGGCTCGACGCGGGCTACCTCGACCGGGTCGACCTGCGGGTGGAGCACATCAGGTTCTTCACCGAACTGCTGCGCTCCCGGCGCCGCACAGTCGGCCGACTGGACGGGCGGTTCCTCGGCTGGGAGGCGGACTACGGCCGGGAGCACTTCTCCGCCGACCCGTCGCTGGACGCGATCGTGGGCCCGTACACCGTCGCCATCAACCACTACGTGCGGACCGAGCTGAAGTACGCGAACGACCTGCCGTACGAGGTGCTCACCAGGCGGGTACAGCCGTGGTCGTTCAAGGAGTTCGAGGGCCAGCACGTCACCGTCGCGGACAAGTTGGCGGCGGCCATGCGGGCCAACCCGCACCTGCGCCTGTACGTCGCCTCCGGGTACCACGACGGCGCCACGGCCTACTTCGCCACCGAGCACACCATCGCGCACCTGGGGATCCCGGACGAGCTGCGCGGCAACATCGAGCTGAGGTATTTCGAGGCCGGCCACATGATGTACGTGCACGAACCGAGCCGCCTGGCCTTGTCCCAGCAGTTGGGCGAGTTCGTCTCGGGCTCCGGGTCGCCGAGCACCGCCACCACGTAGACACGCGTAGACGCGCGCGTCGGCATGCCGGAGGTGCGGACCGCTACTAACCTCGGGTACATGCCGCGGTACGACTGGATGACGCTGACCACCGACTACGGCCTGACCGACGGATTCGTGGCCGCCCTGCACGGGGTGGTGGCCAGACGCGCCCCGACGCTGCGGATCATCGACGTCACCCACCAGATCCCGCCCGGTGACGTGACCCGGGGCTCGGCCGTGCTGGCGCAGACGGTGACGCACCTTCCCCCCGCCGTACACGTGGCGGTGGTGGACCCCGGCGTGGGTACCGCCCGGCGCCCCATCGCCATCCAGGCGCCGGACGCGATCCTGGTCGGCCCCGACAACGGCCTGCTGCCGGCCGCCGCCGACGCGCTCGGCGGCGCGCTGCTGGTGGTACACCTGGACGACCCGACCTGGTTCCTGCCCGAGGTCTCCAGGACCTTTCACGGCCGGGACGTGTTCGTACCGGTGGCGGCGCGGCTGGCCGGCGGGGCGTCCATCGAGTCGGCCGGACACCCGCTCGACCCGGCCAATCTGGTACGGCTGCCCGACCCGGTGGTCAGCATCGGCGACGGCTACCTCGAAGCCGAAGTGCTGACGGTGGACCGGTTCGGCAACGTACAACTGGCCGCGGCCGGTCCGGCCCTGGACGGCCTGGGCGACCAGTTGATCGCGGGCGGCCTGCGCGCGGTCAAGGGCGGCACGTTCGGCGACGCGCCGCCCGGCGATCTGGTCGTCTACGTGGACTCGGCCGGCCGGGTGGCGCTGGCCATCAACGGCGGGCGTGCCGTGGTCGCGCTCGGGGTGTCCGCCGGCGACGTGCTGCGCGTCGCCAACCGTTAGAGCCCGCTGGCAAACCTCCGGCCGAGCGAGCCGCGAACCAGGCGGCGCAGCCGGTCGGCCGGGTTCGCCGGCAGGCTCTTCAGGGCGCCGCCTCGATCCCCGACTCCAGGCTCAGCGACTTGGGCTCGAACCCGTGCCGGCGGTAGAAGGCGATCGCGCGTTCGTTGGACGCGTACGCGGTCACCGCCATCCGGTGGGCACCCGCGCCGGCCGCCCACCGCGTGAACGCCGCCACCAGGCCGGTGCCTACCCCCCGGCCCCGCTGGTCGGACTCGACGAAGACGCTCTCCAGCTCCGCGACCTTGATCGGCCGGGTCGGGTACGGCCCGTTGACCCGGGCGACCAGGTACCCGACCGGCCGGCCGTCCTGTACCGCGACCCAGCAGGCCGCGTCCCGGGTGTTGAGGACGGCGCCGTAGTAGCGGTGCCCCTCCCGCGCCGGCCAGTCCACGTCCAGGTAGGCGTCGCGCAGCCCGCCGTCCTCGGCGAAGAGGCCACCGGACAGCGTGACGACCGCCGGAAGGTCGTCGACGGACGCCAGACGGATCTCCATCCGCACGACGGTACGCGGTGGCGCGCACCCGGGTGCGGCAATCTGCCGGCCCGGAGGGCGGCTACCAGGTTGGCACCCGGCCGGCCCGGCCCGGGACGGTCAGCGGGTCAGCCAGTCAGCAACAGGGCGCCGGTCGCACCGGCCAGCCCGACCACGGCGAGGCAGGCACCCGTCCAACTCAACCGCCCGAGCGACACCGGCACCCCCTGCGAACGGCAGCGCTCGTACCAGATCAGCGTCGCCAGCGACGCCCACGGCGTGATGATCGATCCGACGTTGGTACCGATGAGCAGTGCCAGCACCTGGTCGTGGTGGGCGACCGGCACCACCGCCTCGCCCGCCAGGTACGCCGGCAGGTTGTTCAGTACGTTCGACAGGCCCGCACCCACGCCCGCCGCGCGCACCATCCCCGGCCCGCCGTCCCCGGTTCCGATCAGCACCCGCAGCAGCGCGTCCAGCCCGTGCCGGCCAACGGTCTGGATCACCAGGAACAGTCCCGTGACGAACACCAGCAGCCGCAACGGGATCAGCCCCCAGCGCAGCTCGCGCCGGCCGCCCAGCAGGAATCCGGCGACCGCGATGGCGGCCGCGACAGCCGACGCCACCGGCAACGGCACCTCCAGCAGGATGCCCACGATGAACAGCAGACACGCCACGGCGCAGACGGAGAACAGCACGGGTCGCCCCGGCCGGAGCCGTTCGGGCGGCGAGTACCGATCCCCGCCGCGCGCCCCGCGCCGCCAGTAGAACAGCCACAGGAACAGCATCGTGGCCAGGATCGAGGCCAGTTGCGGCAGCGCCATCCGGTGCGCGAACACCACCGGCGCCAGCCCGATCCGCTGGGCGGCCAGCACGTTGGTCAGGTTGGACACGGGCAGCAGAAGGCTCGCGGTGTTGGCCAGCCAGACCGTGGTCATCGCGAGCGGCAGCGGGCTCCCACCGATCCTCTTGGCCAGCGCCAGCATCACCGGCGTCAGCAGCACCGCGGTCGTGTCCAGATTGAGGGTGATGGTGGTGAACGACGCGAGCGCGACGCAGAGCACGAACAGCAGCGGGTAGCTGCCCCTGGCGACGCTGGCGATCCAGGCCGCGACCACGTCGAACACCTCGGCCGCCGCGGTCAGTTCGGCGAGCGGGATCACCGTGGCCAGGAACACCAGGATGGGCAGGATCCGCCGCATCGTGGTGTCCGTCTCGGACAGCGGCAGCAGGCCACTGAGCACGCACCCGGCCCCGGCGACGAGCAGGATCGCGGCAACCCAGTCCAGCGGGTGCCGGCCCCGGACCCAGCGAACCCAGCCGACCCGGCCCGGGCTGGCCGGCAGCTTCGTCCCGGGCTCGCTCATCCGGCGAAAGGATATCCCGCCTGCCCGGTCCGTACCCTGGATCCGCCGGTTCGTCGGCGGCGGCTCGTCGCCGCGTCGCGGGTACGGCAGGATGGTGGGATGCCGGAGGGGGACACCGTCTGGAACACCGCCCGCGTGCTGCACCGGGCGCTCGCGGGGGGCCGACTGACCGCCTCGGACTTCCGGGTACCGCAGCTCGCCACCGTGGATCTGGCCGGCGCGACGGTCCTGGAGTCGGTCAGCCGCGGCAAACACCTGCTCCTGCGCCTCACCGAACCCGACGGCGAGCGCCGCCTGAGCCTGCACTCCCACCTGCGCATGGACGGCGCCTGGCGGGTCTACCAGCCGGGTGCCCGGTGGGCGGGCCGGCCGGCGCATCTGATCCGGGTCGTCGTGCGTACCGTCGACCAGGTCGCGGTCGGGTACCACCTGCACGACCTCGCGCTCATCCCGACCGAGCAGGAGGACGCCCTGGTCGGGCACCTCGGGCCCGACCTGCTCGGCCCGGACTGGGATCCGGACGAGGCGGTCCGGCGGCTCGCCACCCACCCGGACACGACGATCGGCGAGGCCCTGCTGGACCAGTCCAACCTGGCCGGCATCGGCAACCTGTACAAGTCCGAGCTGCTCCACCTGCGCGGTGTCTGGCCCTGGACTCCCGTACGCGATGTGTCCGATCTCACCGCCCTGGTCGCGCTCGCCAAGAAGCTCCTCACCGCGAACCAGGGACGGTGGACGCAGAGCACCACGGGATCTCTTCGCAAGGGGCAGACGACCTACGTCTACGGCCGGCGCGCCGCGCCCTGCCTGCGCTGCGGCACCCTCGTCCAGGAGGCGGAGCAGGGCGAGAGGGTCACCTACTGGTGTCCGGTCTGCCAACCCGACCCGAGCTGAACCACAGCTCAGCCGATCGTTCGCAGCTCAGACGATCGTTCGGAGCTCCGCCAGGCCGGCCGCGATCCCGCGCAGCAGGTCCGTGGCCTCCCGCAGGCGCCCGATCGAGGACCCGTCGGCGGCCATCCGGCCATCCTGCGCGACGTAGCCCGCCGCCGCGCCGACCAGCCTCTCGTAGGCGTCCACGCCCTCGGTGAAGTGCCCGAGCAGCTCGGCGTGGGCCCGCGCCAGCTCGGTATCGTCCGGGGTGACGGCCAAGGCCCGCTCCACGGCGGCGGTCCGCTCACCCAGGTCACGCAGGGCGCTCTCGGCCCGCGTCGCCTCCAGCGCCACCGGCTGCGCCGGTCCGTCCAGCCGGCCGGCCAACCCGCCGAAGGTCTGCGCCGCCCGGTCCAGCCGGGTCCAGGCCGGTACCACCGACGAACCGCGCAGCCGCGCCCGCGTCCGTACCCGTTGCAGCTCGGCGACCGCGCCCCGACCGGCCGGCAGCCGGGAGACCAACGCCTCGATCCGGGTCCAGTTCCGGGCCGCCGCGCGGGCCGGGTCGAGCGGCTCCGGAGCCGGCTGGGCGGCCAGCTCACGCAGATCGCTCCATCGCCACCAGGTCAGCGCCGCCGAACCACCGGTGAGCGCGGCCCAGACCGCATCGGGCCAACCCACCCCGTGGTACGGCACCAGAACCGCGGTCGCGCCGGCCAGTGTTCCGGCCAGCACACTCCACCGGCGGGCGGAACGGCGCAACCGGCGAAGCTGCCGGAAGTACCGTGCCCGTTGGTCAGCCATTGCCGCTCCCCCCGCCTAGCCCAAGGCTCAGCCGGTGGCCTGGTCCCCGGTCGACTTGTCGCGGGCCATGGTCGCCCGGATCTCGTCCAGCCGGGACACGCTCGCGTCCTTCTGCGCGTTCGCGGCTGACTGCGCGTTCGCGGTCGAGCCGGCCGGAGCGCTCTCCACCGCCGGTTGTGCCGGCGCCGCCGCCAACTGTTCGCCCGCCATGCTGGCCCGGATCTGGTCCAGCCGGGAGGCACCGGCCATGTCCAGCGTGGACTTCTGCACCTCGAGCATGCGGCCCTCGACGGAGTTCGAGGCCAGCTCGGCCCGGCCCATCGCGGTCGCGTACCGGTGCTCGATCTTCTCCCGGACCTCGTCCAGGGACGGCGTGTTGCCGGGCGCGGCCAGCGACGACATCGATTCCAAGGACCTCGCCACGGTCTCCTGCATCTTGGCCTGCTCAAGCTGGCTCATCAGCTGAGTCCGCTCGGCCAGCTTCTGCTGCAGGATCGACGCGTTGTTCTCCACCGCCCGGCGTGCCTGGGTGGCCGCCGACAGCGCCTGGTCGTGCAGAGTCTTGAGGTCCTCCATCGACTGCTCGCTGGAGACCAGTTGAGTGGCGAAGGTCTGCGCGGTGTTCTCGTACTTGACCGCGTCGGCCTCGTCGCCCCCGGTACGGGCCTTGTCCGCGAGGACCAGGGCCTGGCGCGCGGAGGATTGCAGCTTCTGCACCTCGTCCATGGTCCGGGACAGCTTCATCTCCAGCTGGCGCTGGTTGCCGATGACCGCCGCGGCCTGCTGGACCAGGGCCTGATGCTGGCGCTGCGCGTCCTCGATCGCCTGCTGGATCTGCACCTTCGGATCGGCGTACTCGTCGATCTTGGCGCCGAAGAGCGCCATCAAGTAGCGCCAGCCCTTGACGAACGGATTCGCCATATCTGTCGGTTCCTCTCTGCGGCCGTTGTGATGTGCATCGCCTGTCTGTCGTCTTCCCCATCGTCGCAGGAGGATGCGAACCCGTCACGACCGGCTACGGGGCAACTCAGGTTGGTCCGGAGAATACGCTTGTCCGGGCCGGACTCAGATACCAAGTGTGCCCGCTTATGCCACCGGCCGGCCAGTTCGCCGGCCGTCCGGGGCCTGACCTCCGCCTTGATCAAACCGACGGCCGTTCCGGCCGGCCGGGCCGCTCACCAGGCCACGCCGGGAGCTCGTCACCGGGTCGGCCGGGAGCTTGTCACGGGACCCGCCGGGAGCTCGTCACCGGGCCTGCGGGATCTTGATCAGATTGCCGACGCATCGGCCCGACCACGCTTGATCCTCTGGCGAGCCGACCGATCCCTTGATCAGATGATGACGCCATTGATCAACGGGCCGCGCGGCCGAGCAGTCGACCGCCGCCGAGGTGGTAGCCGGTCAGACTCCGGACAGGACGTCGCGCCGGATGGTACGGGTACGCAGCGTGGTGGACAGCGGCGTCTCCCGCCGGATGGTCACCGACACGTGGCCGTCCACGGTGGTGGAGATGTCCGCCTGGGCGACCTGGGCCGCGGCCCGCCCGCCCTTGGGCACCGTCGCGAGCGCGACCGGCTTCGACGCGCCCCGCCCCTTGGCCATGCCGGCCATCGCGGGCTCCGCCGCTTCCCGATCGCTCGCTCCGGCCATCGCCGGTTCGGCCGCGTCCCGGCCCTCGTTCACGCCGGTCCGCTCCGCGCCGCCCTGCTCGGGCACGCCGCCGCGCCCGGGCGCTCCGGAGCCCTTCTCGCCACGCTCACTGCTGGCGACCGTCGAGCTGACCTCGTGAAGGAGCTCGGAGAGCCGCGCACCCAGGGCATCACAGACGGCGGCCAGCAGCTCGCTGGAGGCTTCCTTCTGGCCCCGCTCGATCTCCGAGAGGTAGCCCAGGCTGACGTTCGCCGCAGTGGAAACCTCGCGCAGGGTCCGGTGTTGCGCCTGCCGGCGGGCTCGCAGTGCGTCGCCGATCACCCGACGTAACAGGATCATCGCACCCCCTCGCGGTTTCCCCGCCACGGTACCCGCTTCCGGCGACAACGACATCACTGCCCCGCCGACCTGCGTACCTTTGTACGGCCATAACGCCGGATGGCCGCCGCACCTTCCCCGGGGCCCGATCGCAGTTGGATAAGCCCGGACTTATCATCCCGCGCCATGATCAAAGGCACCACTGTCCCTCGGGGATCCGCGCGAGGATCTAGACGCCGACCGCCCCGGCCAGCAGAACGAGGGCGGCGGTGACCACGTCGCGGCGGATGGTCGCCCGGTCGCCCGCCAGGGCGAGACGGCGTACCGCGTCCTCGCCGCCGGGCCGGTGAAGTCCAATGTAGACGGTGCCGGCCGCCACCCCGTCCTGCGGACCCGGCCCCGCGACCCCCGTCGTCGACAGACCCCAGTCGGTACCGCAGCGCTCGCTCACGCCGACCGCGAGCGCCAGGGCCACGTCCGGGTCGACCGGCCCGCGCTCGGCGAGCAGGCGGGCGTCGACTCCGGCCAGCGTGGCCTTCAGGTCGGTGGCGTAGACGACCAGGCCGCCCCGGAAGACCGTACTGGCACCGGGGACGTCCACGATCGTCGCGGCCAGCAGCCCACCGGTCAGCGACTCGGCGACCGAGAGGGTCTGCCCCCGGTCCCGCAGCGCGGCCAGCACTCCGGCGACCGGGACCGCCGCCACGGGGCCCGACCCGCCCGGCGAGGCGGACCCGCTCACGCCGCCTGCCACGCCTCGTGCGCGGCGCTGACCCGCCGCCACAACGCGTCCCGCTCGTTCGGGCCGACGTCGCTCAGGGTGAGCCCGAAGACGTCGGCCAGCGCCTCGTACCACTCCGCCTGGCTGGTCAACTCCCGCCGGTCGTCGCCGGCCGGCATCCGGTACAGCACCCGGCCGCGCAGGGTATCCACGCCGGTCGCGTCCCGCCGCTGCACGCTGACCAGGCGCGCGTACGGCGACTCGGGTGCGGTGGACATCCACTCGTGCATCGGCTGGAAGTCGCTGATCACGGCGACGTCCGCCCGCATGTCGAACCCGACGAACGTACCGGCCGGGTCGTGCGTGTACCGCCAACCGAGGAACTCGACGCCCGACGGCGCCAGCCCGTACCGGAACGGGCCGTCCACGAACTCGCCGGTGCGCAACGGCAGCGGATCGTGCGGGCCGTCCCCGAGGCCGACGTCCACCAGCCACATCCCGTCCGGGTTGCCGCGCGCCGGGAGTCCGTGCACGGTCAGCGCCAGGTGGTTGCCGTTGGCCCCGACCGGTTTCGGCTCGTCACGCCCCTGCACGCCGGCGAGGTGCCAGCGCACCGAGTACCCGAGCGCGCTGAGCAGCAGTGAGAAGGCGCCGTTGAGGTGGTAGCAGTACCCGCCCCGGCCGGTCAGGATCCGGGCGGCCGAGTCGTACGGGTTGATCGTGGTGGCGACGCCGAGGTGGATGTGCAGGTTCTCGTACGGCACCCGTTCGACGTGGGCCCGGTGCAGTGCGGCGAGCCCATCGGGGCTGGGTCGGCCGGGATCGACGATCCCGAGTCGGTTCAGATAGCCGGCGACGTCGAACTCCAGCACGCTCATGCCCTCCCCGACCGGCGCAGCCGGACCGCTCGTACCACGTAGTCCACACCCGTGATCACGGTAACCACGACCGCGGCCACCATGATCGCCGCCCCCACCCTCTCCACCGTGGCATCGAACGGCCACAGGTACCAGGCGATCGCGAGGATCTGGAGCGCAGTCTTGATCTTCCCACCCCGGCTGGCCGGGATCACTCCGTGCCGGATGACCCAGAACCGCAGGCCGGTCACGCCCAGTTCGCGGGCGAGGATCACCACGGTCACCCACCAGGGCAGCTGGCCGTACCAGGACAGCAACACCAGCGCGGTACCGGTGAGCAGCTTGTCGGCGATCGGATCGGCCACCTTGCCGAAGGAGGTGATCAGATCCCAGGTACGGGCGATCCAGCCGTCCACGAAGTCGGTGAGCGAGGCGAAGACGAATGCCGCGCAGGCCAGCATCCGCAGCCCGGAGTGGACCAGCCCGGAGCCCACGGTCAGCGCGGCGAACGCCGGGATCAGCACGAGCCGCAGCGCGGTCAGGGCATTTGCCGGATTTGCGATTGAGACATGGCGCCGGGCCTCGTCGAGCGCTGGGTCCGGCGATTCGTTCATCCCCGACTCGCCCGGCCGGCACCCACCGGAACCGAACCCGCCGGAACGGGGGACGCGATCAGGTCGACGCCCGTGCTGCCGGTGACCACCGCCGTGACGAGATCACCCGGGCGCAGCCCGGCGACCTCGCCCACCAGGGTGGTGCTGCCGTCGATCTCCGGCGCCTGGTGCGCTGCCCGGCCCTCGACGCCGTCCGCGTCGACCTGCTCGACCAGTACCTCGACCGTCGAGCCGATCCGCTCCTCGGCGCGCTGGGCGCACAGCTCGTCGACCAGGGAGGACAACCTCTCGTACCGGCGCTTGACCGTCGCCCGGGAGACCTTGCCGGGCAGCGTGGCCGCCTCGGTGCCGTCCTCGTCGCTGTAGTCGAACACGCCGATCGCGTCCAGCCGGGCGGCGGTCAGGAACCGCTCCAGTTCGGCGACGTCCGCGCGCGACTCCCCGGGGAAGCCCACGATCACGTTGCTGCGCGCCCCGGCCTCCGGCGCCAGCGCACGAACCGAGTCGAGCAGCCCCAGGAACCGCTCGGTCGAGCCGAACCGGCGCATCCGGCGCAGGACAGGCTCCGAGGAGTGCTGGAAGGACAGGTCGAAGTAGGGCGCGACGCCGGGCGTGGTGGCGATCGCCTCGACCAGGCCGGGCCGGGTCTCCGCGGGCTGGAGATAGGACACCCGGACCCGGAGGATGCCGTCGACGCCGGCGAGCTGGGGCAGCAGCTTCTCCAGCAGCCGGGGGTCGCCGAGATCCTTGCCGTACGACGTGGAATTCTCGCTCACCAGCACCAGCTCACGGACCCCGTCGCGGGCCAGGAACTCGGCCTCGGCGAGCAGCTCATCCGGGCTGCGGGAGACGAACGCACCGCGGAACGTCGGGATCGCGCAGAACGCGCAGCGCCGGTCGCAGCCGCTGGCCAGCTTGAGCGAGGCCACCGGCCCCTTGGTCAGTCGCTGCCGCAGCACCGGCCGCAGGTGCGCGGGGGTGTGCCGGTCGACGGTGGCGTGGCCGGGCTGCACGACCGCGGAGGCGCGCCGCTCGACCGGGGTCAGCGGCAGCAGCGTGCGGCGGTCGCGCGGAGTGTGCGACTCCACGGTCTCGCCGGCCGCGATCGCGGCCAGTCTGGCCGAGATGTCCGGATAGTGGTCGAAGCCGAGTACCGCCGCGGCCTCCGGCAGGCTGTCGGCCAGCTCCCGCCCGTACCGCTCGGCCATGCAGCCGGTCGCCACCACCGTGGCACCGGTATCCGCGGCGGCCAGCAACGTCTCTATCGAGTCCTGCTTGGCCTTCTCCACGAAGCCGCACGTGTTCACGAGCACGACGTCGGCGGCGGACCCATCGGTGGTCACCCGCCAGCCGTCGGCGGACAGCCGCGCCGCCAGTTCCTCGGAATCGACCTCATTGCGGGCGCAGCCGAGCGTGAGCAGCGCGACGCGGCGGCCTTCGGGGGCGGGTGTGGGCACCCCCCGAGGTTACCGGGCCGGCCCGACCACCTGACCACCTGCCCGAACTCATCGAAGGGAAGCCGGGTGACAAAACGGTCGCCACCGGCGCGGCCGGCGCCGTGCGGGCACCGCCGGCCGGGTGGGCAGCCGCCGCCGGCGGGTCAGTCCGACGTCGAACTGCGCAGCTCGGCCATCACGTTGCCCAGTTCGTCGGGCTTGATGAGCACCTCGCGCGCCTTCGAGCCCCCGGACGGTCCGACGATGCCCCGGGTCTCCATCAGGTCCATCAACCGGCCGGCCTTCGCGAAGCCGACGCGCAGCTTGCGCTGCAACATCGAGGTGGAGCCGAACTGGCTGGTCACGACCAGCTCGACCGCCTGCACGAGCAGGTCGAGGTCGTCGCCGATGTCCTCGTCGACCTTCTTCTTCTCCTGCACCGGCGCCAGCACGTCCGGCCGGAACTCCGGCTCCCGCTGGTCCTTGCAGAACTTCACCACGTCGTGGATCTCGGGTTCGGTGACCCAGGCGCCCTGGACCCGGACCGGCTTCGACGCACCCATCGGCAGGAACAGGGCGTCGCCCCGCCCGATCAGCTTCTCCGCGCCGGGCTGGTCGAGGATCACCCGCGAGTCGGCGAGCGAACTGGTCGCGAACGCGAGGCGGGAGGGCACGTTGGCCTTGATGAGGCCGGTCACCACGTCGACCGAGGGACGCTGGGTCGCCAGTACGAGGTGGATGCCCGCGGCCCGGGCCAGCTGAGTGATCCGGACCACCGCGTCCTCGACGTCGCGTGGCGCAACCATCATCAGGTCGGCCAGCTCGTCGACGACGACCAACAGATACGGGTACGGGCGGATGACGCGCTCGCTGCCCGGCGGCGGCTTGATCTGGCCCGCCCGGACCTTCTTGTTGTAATCGTCGATGTGCCGTACCCCGCTGGCCGCCAGGTCGTCATAGCGCATGTCCATCTCGCGGACGACCCAGTCCAGCGCGTCGGCGGCCTTCTTCGGGTTCGTGACGATGGGCGTGACGAGGTGCGGGACCCCCTCGTACGACGTCAGCTCCACCCGCTTCGGGTCGACCAGCAACAGCCGCACCTCGTCCGGGGTGGCGCGGGTCAACACCGAGACCAGCAACGAGTTGAGGCACGACGACTTGCCGGCACCGGTCGCCCCGGCGATCAGGATGTGCGGCATCTTGGCCAGGTTCGCCACGACGTACCCGCCCTCGATGTCCTTGCCGAGCGCGACGATCAACGGGTGGTGGTCGCTGGTCGCGGCCCGCGAGCGCAGCACGTCGCCGAGCGCCACGTTCTCCCGGTCGACGTTGGGGATCTCCACCCCGACCGCGCTCTTGCCCGGGATCGGGCTGATGATGCGCACATCCGGGGACTTCACCGCGTAGGCGACGTTGCGCGACAGCTGCGTGATCCGCTCGACCTTGACGCCCGGCCCGAGTTCCACCTCGTACCGGGTGACGGTCGGCCCGCGGGTGAAGCCGGTGACGGCGGCGTCCACGTCGAACTGCTCGAAGACCCCCTGCAGCGCACTGATCATCTCGTCGTTGGCCCGGGTGCGGGCCCTGGGCGTATCGCCGACGGCGAGCAGGTGCGGCGGCGGGAGCTTGTACCCGGCGTCGGTGAGCGCCAACTGCTCGGCCCGGGTGGGCAGCGGCGAGTGTTCCGGAGCGGTGGGCGGCTTGCGGGACACCTTCCGCGCTCGTGGCGGCGGCATCTCGTCGACCGCCTCGGGCTCGGCGTCGTGCGGCTCGTCGGCGGTCTCCTCCACGAAGGTGGCCTGCCGGCGGCGGGCCGGACGGCGGCGCGCCGGTGCCGGTTCCGGCTCCACCTCCTCCTCGTCCAGCGCCTCCTCGTCCAGTTCGGACGCGTCGGCGGTCCGGCCGAGCGCCAGGTCGCGCAGTTGGGCCAGCCGCTGCGGGATCCGGTTGATCGGTGTCGCGGTGACCACGAGCAGCCCGAAGGCGGAGAGCATCAGCAGCAGCGGCACGGCCACCCAGGCGGTGACCGCCTCGGCCAGAAGCCCGCCGGTGGCTCGGCCCAGGAGCCCGCCGGCGCTGTCCATGCCGTGCAGGTCGGTCGGCCTACCGGCGGCGACGTGGAACAGTCCGGCGGTACCGGCGAACAGCGCGGTCCAGCCGACCACCCCGCGCCCGGGGCGCGGCTCCTCGTTCGGGGTGCGCATCAGCCGCACCGCGCTGACCAGGAGCAGCACCGGCACCGTGACCGCGATGTTCCCGATGAGCAGCCGGGTCAGCAGAGCGATGTAGACACCGAACGGTCCACCGGCGCGGAACCAGACCGCGGCGGCCAGCAGCAGGGCCAGCGCCAGCACCAGCAGGCCGCCGCCGTCCCGGCGATGTTCGGGGTCGAGTTCACGCGCGTCCGCGGCCCGGCGGCCGACGGCACGGACCACCCAGCCGACGCCGTGGGCGACGCCCATCCAGAGCAGGACGAGCAGCCGCCCGGCGACGTCGAGAGGACCGCCGCGGGTACGCGCGTACCCGCCGCGCGTGGTCCGACCCCGTGCCGACGTGCCGCGGCGTCGGCTCGCCTGAGAGGTGCGGCCCGCCATGCTGCCACGGTAGCGGCGGCGCGCTGCTATCCGTGGAGGCTCGCCGGCCGTCCGCTGCGCCGCCGCCCGCCCGGTGCCGGCTCAGCCGCCGCCGAGCAGTTGGCCGATGGTGTGCAGGATGTCGCCGTAGAAGGTGCCGCTGAGGTGGCGGAACAGGCCGAACGGCTCGCCGGGGCTGCCGAAGAACGGCCGCAGCGTCCAGCCGAGCTGGGTGCCGACGAAGCCGAACAGCAGGATCCAGATGTACAGCAGCCCCATGCTCGCCTGGCGCGGCTGCCCGTCCACGGCCGGCGCCAGGCGGGGGAAGGGTGCCTCGCCCGGCAGGTTCTGTGGCGCGGTCGCGAGGGTGACCGGCACCATCGGGGTCTCCGGCACCATCGGCGACGCCGGCACCGCCACGGTCGTGGACGCGGCCGGATTCGGCTGCGCCTGCGCGGCGGCGAGCACGCCGGGAGCGCTGTCCTCGGCGTCCGGGTGCCCCGTCCCGTTGGCGCCGACCAGTACGGGTACCGGTGCGGCGACGGCACCCACCGATACTGGTACGGCCCGGACCGATGCCAGCTCCTGGTGTTCGTTGAGTGCGCGCATGCCCTCGACCAGGAAGCGGAGCCCGACGATGGCGGTGAGCATCAGGATCGCGACGTTGAGCAGCTTGAAGAACGCATAGCTCTGCGCCGTGACCAGGAAGAACAGGCTGATCGGCGCGAACGCGAGAGTCAACACCGCGGTGACCGTCACCGACACCATGATGAGCGCGACCGCCTGGATGACCGACAGCCGCGCACCGAACACCAGGTTGAACAGGTACAGCGTCGGCAGGCAGATGCACAGCGTGGCGAGGAACAGCAGCGGCAGCTTGACGAACGAGGACAGCGCCTGCTGCCAGCCGTACGACGCGCCGAGCACGGCGCCGTACAGCGCCAGACTGACCGTTCCTAGTGAGCTGGCAGGAGTGTGTCCTGGGTAGCCGGCGGCCCCGAACGGTGTTGGGCTGCCTGGTTGCCCGCTGGGGCCCGTTGGGGCGGTCCGGTCTTGCGCCTGGTCGGCTGCCGGCCCTCCGTTGGGGTGGCGGGTTTCCTGGGTGCGGGCTTGGGCGTGGGTGTGGTTCCGGTTCGCGTGTGGGTTGACCGTGCCGCCTCCACCGGGGCGGATGGGTTCCGTGTTACGCGTCGCCGGGCCCGGTGTCCGAGTCCGCGTCTACCGA
>DASXOA010000246.1:0-3440 GCA_036494675.1 Rugosimonospora sp. | reverse complement strand
GCGCCGTTCTTCCTGTACCTGTCGTTCCACCGGCCGCATCCGCCCTACGACCCGCCCGGGTGGGCGTTCGAGACCTACCTCGACACGCCGCCGTACCGGCCGTGGTCGGCGACTGGTGGCAGGAGTACGCGGACCACCGCGACGACCACGATCCCGAGGCGCTGGTCGCTGCGCTGGATCTGCGGACGCTGCACCGCGCCCGGGCCGGCTACTACGGCCACATGACCCACCTCGACCAGCAGATCAACCGGTTCCTGGAGGCGCTGGCCGAGTTCGGGCTCGCGAAGAACACCTACGTGGCCTTCGTGTCCGACCACGGCGAGATGCTCGGCGAGCACCACCTGTTCCGCAAGGGCTTCCCGTACGAGGGTTCGGCACGGATCCCGTTCCTACTGCACGGGCCGCCCTCCTCCGGCATCGTCCCCGGTACGGTCCGCGACGAGGTCGTCGAACTGCGTGACGTGATGCCTACGCTGCTGGACTGCGCCGGGGTGGCGGTGCCGCCCACGGTCGAGGGGCGCAGTGTCCTCGCGCTGGCCCTGGCCGGTGGCGGCGACGCTGGCGGCACGGGCGTAGCCGGTCCCCGCCCCGGCGACGGCGCTGCCGCTGCCGCTGGCGACGGCGCTCCGCACGGCGCCGGTCTGGCCGGCGGCGGCTGGCGCGAGTGGCTGCACGGGGAGCACACCCTGCTCGGCCAGTCGCTGCAGTTCCTGACCGACGGGCGGACCAAGTACGTGTGGCTGTCCGGGACCGGGCACGAACAGTTGTTCAACCTCGACGACGATCCCGGCGAGACGGTGAACCTCGCCGCCGACCCCGCGCACGCCGGAACGCTGGAGACGTGGCGCGCGCGCCTTGTCGGCGCGCTGTCGGGCCGCCCCGAGGGGTACGTGCGGGATGGCGCGTTCGTACCCGGCCGGGAGCCGGTGCTCACCATCCCGTGACCCGCCCGGCGCCGGTCGAAACGGCCCGTTGCCCGTTGCCCGTTCGCCCATTGCCCGCTCACCGGAATGGCGGGGCTTCCTGATCGTCACTGTTCACGTGACGGTGGCTTCGCGTACTCCCGCCGCCTCTAGTGTCGGCTCCGACATCGGCTTATGCGGAGGTACGCATGTCTCTTGGCGACCTGACCCGGCGCAATCTCCTCCTCGCGGGAGGGGTCGCGACCGCTGGCGCGGCCGTGAACCTGCTGCCCGGCGTCGCATTCGGCGCGCCGGACACCGGCACACCGGCGCCGGCCACCGGCACGTCACAGCAGACCAGGACGGTCACCGGAACCTTCACGCCGAGCATCTCCGACTGGTACTACCTGCCGGTCGAGGTGCCCCGGGGGGTCAACCAGATCGACGTCGTCTACTCCTACGACAAGCCCGCCGTACCCAGCGGCATCCGCGGCAACGCGTGCGACATCGGGATGTTCGGCCCCGAGGGCATCGGGTTGGGCAACCAGCGCGGCTTCCGTGGCTGGTCGGGCGGGTTCCGGACCAGCTTCTCGATCAGCGCCTCGCAGGCCACTCCCGGGTACATCCCGGGGCCGATCACGCCGGGTACCTGGCACGTGATCCTCGGGCCGTACACGGTCGCCCCGCAGGGACTGAACTACCAGGTGCAGATCACGCTGACCTTCGGGCCGCAGGGTACGCCGTTCACCCCGAACCCGGCGCCGACCACGGCCCCGGCCCGGCAGCGCGGCAGGGCGTGGTACCGCGGCGACTGCCACCTGCACACCGTGCACTCCGACGGGAAGCGCACGCCGGAGCAACTCGTCGCCGATGCGCGGGCCGCCGGCCTGGACTTCATGGTCTCCACGGACCACAACACGTCCAGCTCACAGTTGCAGTGGGGCGACGAGGCAACCGACGACCTGCTGATCCTGAATGGCGAGGAGGTCACCACGCGATCCGGGCACTGGCCGGCGATCGGGCTGCCGGCGGGCACCTGGATCGACTGGCGGTACCGCGCCTCCGACCCGAAGGACTTCCAGCGCTTCGTCGACGAGGTACACAGGGTCGGCGGCCTGGTGACCGCCGCGCACCCGTTCGCGAACTGCTTCGGGTGCACGTACGAGTTCGCGTATGAGATCGCGGACCTCGTCGAGATCTGGAACGGCCCGTGGACCGCCGACGACCAGCAGACCGTCGACCACTGGGACGGGCTGCTGCGCAGCGGTCGATGGATCCCCGCCATCGGCGACTCGGACGCACACAACCCGGACCAGATCGTCGCGCTGCCGCACACCGTCGTGCTCGCCGACAGCCTGCGCCAGAAGGATCTGCTCGCCGGGCTGAAGGCGGGCCGCTCCTGGCTCGCCGAATCGTCGGCGGTGCAGCTGTCGTTCTCGGCGGCGGCCGGCACGAAGACGGCCGGCATCGGGGAGCGGTGCAGCGTCGACATCGGTACGGCGGTCACCGTCACCGCGCAGGTCGGCGGGGTGCCCGGTACGACCGTGTCGATCCTGGACCAGTTGGGCCCCGAGCACACCGAGACGGTCCCGGACTCGGGTACCGCGACGGTGAGCTGGACGACGTACCCGCGCTACAGCCGGTGGGTACGGGCCGAGGTACGGCGCCCGTCCGGCGGCGTCAACACGACCGTCCCGAACGCGATGGTGGCCATGACCAACCCGATCTTCCTCGGCCGGTCCTGAACTCCCTCGCCACGACTGCCGGCCCACCCGGCCGGCGGCACCCGCGATCAGGGCCGGAACCGGTATCCCATGCCGGGCTCGGTGATCAGGTGCCGCGGCCGGGCCGGGTCGTCTTCGAGCTTGCGGCGCAGCTGAGCCATGTACTGCCGCAGGTACTGGGTCTCGCCGAGGTAGGTGGGGCCCCAGACGTCGTGCAGCAGCTGCCGCTGACTGATCAGCTTGCCGGGGCTGCGCACGAGCACGTCGAGGAGCTGCCACTCGGTACGGGTCAGGTGCACGGTCTGCGTCGGGTCGTCGGTCAGGTGTGCGCTCAGGTCGCTCACGTCGACCGTGTAGCGGCCGATGCGGATGTCGGGAGTGGCATCCGGTGAGGTCTTGCGGCGGGTCACGGCACGGATGCGGGCCAGCAGCTCGTCGACGCTGAACGGCTTGGTGATGTAGTCGTCGGCCCCGGCGTCGAGCGCGTCGACCTTGTCGCGGCTGTCGGTGCGGCCGGACAGCACCACGATCGGCACCGGGGTCCACGCGCGCAGGCTGCGGATGATCTGCGTACCGTCGATGTCCGGCAGGCCGAGGTCCAGCACGACGAGGTCGGGATGGTCGGTACGGGCGGCGTGCAGCGCGGCGGTGCCGTCCGCGGCGGTGAGCACGTCGTACTGGCGGGCGGTCAGATTGATGCGCAGCGCCCGCAGGATCTGCGGCTCGTCGTCGACGATGAGGATCCGGGTCATACGTCGATCGCCTCCGCGCTCGCGTGGGAATCCGCGCGGCCGCGCTCCTCGCTGCCCTCCGG
>DASXOA010000245.1:0-13373 GCA_036494675.1 Rugosimonospora sp. | reverse complement strand
AAACACCGGGCCGGAAACGAGCGGCATCACCGGAGCAGGAGATTGATGCCGATCGTGAGGATGGCCGACAGCAGGATCGAGGCGAGGATCATCACCAGGCAGCCGGGTGCTCCCCCGAGCGGACGGATCTCGACATTGCCGATGCGCACCATCGACAAGTACCCCCTGGCCCGGTCGTAAACCAGCACGTACCGCCCGCGATGCCCGCTGCCGCGTAGAGGGAAGGCCGCCGGCGTCGACCTTCCGGTCGCCGGCACCCGTGACCGGCGTGATCAGTCGTCGAGGTCGACGCGAAGAGTCAGAAGGTTCGTGCCGACCGCCCGCACCGCAGCGCTGTTGAACCGCGGCAGGGTCCGCAGCCGTGCCCGGGCATCGTCCTGCGGAAACAGGTGGGCACGCCCGGCATGCCACCGTCCCCTGATCCGGACCCGGACCCGTGGATCCGCCTGAATGTTGCGCACATACTGCGACTTCTCGCCGTACTCCGAAACGAACCAGAACGCGTCCCCGACCCGCCGCCCACCGACCGGCGTCCGCCGTGCCAGCCCGGATCTGCGCCCCGTCGTCTCCACGAGGGTCTGGCCCGGCAGCCGCCTGAGAATCGGGTTGGCGATCCACCGCTGCAACGACGTGACGGTCCGATATTTGACCTCGTGGTAACCCACCATGCGTGGCTCCCCAGTCCGATGCCGGATACGGTTCACGGAGATGGCCGAAACCCGGTCGCGCGATCGACATTCTTCGCGTCAGCATAGAATGCGACACGGCTGTCACGACGATGTGTCCGGCCGACCCGATGGCGACGTTTCCCCCGCACGGAGGAGCAACCCGCATGACAAGGACCACCGCGCCGGAAGCCACGACCGACAAGTTGGACAGTGGCGTCCTCAAGGTAGCCGGGGTCGTGGTGCTCGGCGCCATCATGGCGATCCTCGACGTGACCGTGGTCAGCGTGGCGCTGCCGACGTTCCAGCGGGAGTTCCACGCCAGCTACGCGACCGTCGCGTGGACGATGACCGCGTACACGCTGGCCCTGGCCACCGTCATCCCGGTCACCGGCTGGGCCGCCGACCGGTTCGGCACCAAGCGCCTCTACCTGACATCCATCGCTCTGTTCGTGGCCGGCTCCGCGCTGTGCAGCGTGGCCTGGGGCATCGGTCCGCTGATCGTGTTCCGGACCCTGCAGGGCCTCGGCGGCGGCATGCTGATGCCGCTCGGCATGACGATCATGACTCGGGCCGCCGGTCCCGACCGGGTGGGCCGGGTGATGGCCGTCCTCGGCGTACCGATGCTGCTCGGCCCGATCGGGGGTCCGATCCTCGGCGGTTGGCTGATCCAGGCGGCCAGCTGGCACTGGATCTTCCTGATCAACGTGCCCATCGGCCTCGTCGCGTTCCTCACGTCGCTGCGCGTGCTGCCGAAGGACCAGCCGCACAAGTCGGAGGCGTTCGACTTCCTCGGCATGCTGCTGCTCTCCCCCGGCCTGGCGCTCTTCCTCTACGGCGTGTCCTCCATCCCCGGCGCCGGCACGGTCGCGGCCGCCAAGGTGCTGATCCCCGCGCTCGTCGGCCTGGCGCTGGTCGCCGGCTTCGTCGCGCACGCCCTGCGCAGGGACCATGCCCTGATCGACCTCGGCCTGTTCAGGAACCGGAACCTGGCCATCGCGGTCATCACCATGACGCTGTTCTCCGTCGCGTTCATGGGTGCCATGCTGCTGTTCCCGAGCTACTTCCTGCAGGTCCGCGGGGAGACGACGCTGAACGCCGGCCTGCTGCTCGCGCCGCAGGGCCTGGGAGCCATGTTGACCATGCCGGTCAGCGGCCGCCTCACCGACAGGATCGGACCCGGCAAGCTGGTCCTCGGCGGCATCGTGCTCATCGCCGCCGGGATGGGCGTGTTCACCCAGGTCACCGCGGACTCGTCCTACGTGCTGCTGTTGGGTTCCCTGTTCGTGCTCGGCATGGGTATGGGCATGACGATGATGCCGATCATGTCGGCCGCGCTGGCCAGCCTGACCGACCACCAGATCGCCCGGGGATCGACGATGATGAACATCATCCAGCAGACCGCCGGCTCGATCGGCACGGCGGTCATGTCGGTCATCCTGACGAACCAGGTGCTCGGCAGCCCGGCCGCCAGCGCGTACAGCGCCGTCACGCAGGGCACGGTGCCGGCGAACCAGGTTTCGCCGGGGCTGCTCGCCCAGGGACGCTCGTCGCTCGCTCACGCGTTCGGCCACACGTACGTGATCGCCGTGGTACTCATCATCCTGTGCGTCGTACCGGCCCTGTTCCTTCCGCGCCGGAAGATCGAGAAGGCGGAGCCGCAGCGGGAGGACGTTGCCGTACCCGTGGCCATTCACTGAGAGGCCTGCGTCGACGGTACCGACATCCCTGGAGCCGCGACCGGCGTTCCTCGCCGGGTAGGGGCTCCCGCCCGGACCCCTCTGCGGGATCCGGCACCTCCACAGCGTGGGGCGGCGTGGCCGTGCCCGGGTCTCGGGGTGAACGGGAGGTCGCCTTCCGGGTGCCGCCCGGGCGGCTCGACGACCGGAACCGCCGATGAATGGCGGAACGAAGAACGGTCTGGATAATCGAACGGTGAGTGACCAGGCCCTGGACGAGCCGGCGCGGGTTCTCGTCGTCGAGGACAACGCCGAGCTGAGCGAGATGCTGGGCCGGCTGCTGCGCGACTGCGGGTACCGGGTGGACCTGGCCCGGGACGGGCAGGCCGGCCTGCACCATGCGCTGACCCGCGAGTACGACGTGCTGGTCGTCGACCGGGGCCTGCCCGACATCGACGGCCTTGATCTCATTGTCCGGTTGCGCCGGCGCGGCCTGACCACCCCGGTGCTGATCCTCACCGCGTATTCGGCGGTGGCCGACCGGGTCGCCGGGCTGGACGCCGGCGCCGAGGACTACCTGATCAAGCCGTTCGAGATCGACGAACTGCTCGCCCGGCTGCGAGCGCTGCGCCGCCGCCACCGCTCCGCCGCCGAGGTGCTGCGGCTCGGCGCGGGTGAGATCGACGTCGCGACCCGGGTGGCCCGGCTCGCCGACGGCAGCGAGGTCGAGCTGTCCGGACGGGAGACCGCCCTGCTGCGGGTGCTGGCCGTGCGACCGACCCGGGTGTACAGCCGGGACGAGCTGCGCGAGCAGGTCTTCGAGGCGGCCGAGTCGGCGTCCATCGTCGACACGTACGTGCACTACCTGCGGCGCAAGCTGGGCACGGGCGCGGTCCGTACCGTGCGCGGCCTGGGCTACCGGGCCGGCGTCCTGTGAGGCGCGACTCCCGGCCGAACGGGAAGGCGTGGGGGGTGCTCGCCTCCGCCACAGCCCGGCTCCGGCTGCGCTCCCCGCGCGCGTTGGGGGTGCTCGCCTCCGCCACAGCCCGGCTCCGGCTGCGCTCCCCGGGGGACCAGGAACTCGTCGTCCGGGCCTGGCGCCGGATCGCCGTGCAGACCGCCGCGATGTTCGCCGCGGCGCTGCTGCTGCTCGATGCCCTCGCCGTGGGCCTGATCGTGCATGCCGGGCACTCCGACGCGCAGCGGCAGGTGGCCCAGGCCGCCGCCGACCGGGACGCGCTGACCAGCCCGCCCCGGGGCATCTGGATCTACCAGCGCGGCACGGGCGGGCTGCGGGTCAGCCCGGGCGCGCCGCCCACCCCGACCGACCCGGTCGCGCTGTCCGCCGTGGCGGCCGACGGGCGCACCCGCGACTCAGTGATGCACCTGGACGGCCACGAGTACGAGATCCAGACCCAGCGGGTCGGCCCGGCGACGGTCCAGGCCGTCATCGACGTCACCCAGTCCGACCGTGAGCGGCACCGGCTGTACTGGGGTCTGGCCGCCGCGGGAGCCGTCGGCCTGAGCCTCGCCGCGCTGGTCGGAGCGGTCATCGCCCGGCGGGCCATCGTCCCCCTCGGGCAGGCGTTCGCCCGGCAGGAGCGGTTCATCGCCGACGCCAGTCACGAGCTGCGGACTCCGCTGACCCAGCTGCACACCCGCGCACAGTTGCTCGACCGGGAGCTGCGGCGCGGCGGCGACCCGGCTCTCCTGGCCGCCGACGTGCAGCAGCTCATCCGGGGAACCCGGCACCTCGGCGACGTGGTGGAGGATCTCCTGCTCGCCGCGCAGCTGCGGGCCGAGCCGGCGGCGTTCGGCCCGGTCGACCTGGTCGGGCTGGCCGCCGAGGCGGTGACCGCCGAGCTGGCGCGCGCCGGAGAGCTGGGAGTGGAGCTGGGCGTCAGAGCAGAGACCGGAAAGGCCTATGTGGTACGCGGGGCGGCTACCCCATTGCGCCGGGCGCTGGCCGCTCTCATCGACAACGCGCTGGCCCACACCGGTACCGGCGGCCACGTCGGCATCGGCCTGAGCCACGTGCCGGAGACCGGGATGGTCGCCTGTGCCGTCCGGGACGACGGCGCCGGCTTCGATCCGGCGGACGGGCAGCGGATCTTCGAGCGCTTCGCCCGCGGCGGGCACGGCGACCGGCGCCGGTTCGGACTCGGCCTGGCGCTGGTACAGGAGACGGTGGCGGCCCACGGCGGCACGGTGAGCGCGACCGGGGCACCCGGCGCCGGCGCCACGTTCACGCTGACACTCCCGGCCTGGGCCGGGCCCGACGAATCCGCAGAGGCCGCCGAGGCCGGCGGGTCCACCGAGGCCGCAGAGGCCGCCGAATCCGCAGAGGCCGCCGAGGCCGGCGGCTTCACCGAAGCCGGCGGGCCTGGCGGGTCCACCGAGGCCGGCGGGCCCGGCGGGTTCACCGAGGCCGGCGACGAGAGGTCAGCGGCCGGTCGTGGCGCCGACCTGTGACCACGCCGCCTGCGCCCCCGAGTGCCCGACGAGCACGATCTGCACCAGCGTGCCCGCCGCGGTGACCAGGCTCAGCGTCGCGATCACCGGCATCAGCCAGCGGACCGCGACGATCCGCCCGACCCCGCGCGGTGCGAGTGCGCGAACCACCCGGCCCGGTACCGGCAGCCAACCCGCGACGGCCGTACCCGTCCGGTACCAATCGGCGTAGGCCAGCGCCACGGCCGCGACGGTCATCGCCAGCACCCACACCACCAGCAGCTTGGCCAGCTGCGAATGGTGCTGGATCAGCGCGTTGCCGCCCACCCGTGCCTCCAGCGGACCGCCGGAGAGCGCGGCGCCGGCCACGGTGACGCAGGCCGCCACGCAGGCCAGCACGGCCGGCCAGGCCAGCCGGCGGCGGGTGGCCGGCACCGCGGCGCACAGCCCGACGAGCAGCGTGGCCACCGGCACCAGCACGACGGTGGCGTGCACGATCAGCGGGTGGATCGGCAGTCCGAGAACGGTGTCCAGCATGCCGGGAAGCATCGGTCGGAGTTCTTAGAGCAGTCTCAGCCGCCATCGGGCACGTCGACCGGGCGCCGGCGCCTGACCGGCCCGAGACGCATCGACGGCGGTCACAGCGCACGGGCCATCGGCCCGCGACCGGTCCCGTGCCGGCAACAGGTTTTTAACATTAAATCTAAAGCAGAGTGTTGCATCGAGCATCGTCGACCTGATCACATTGCATAGAGGGCCTTGATAACCAGGAGGGGCGCGAAGGCCGGTGTCACGCGGCACCCTCACGGCCACTCACCATGCAACGACACCCGCAGGACAGCGGAGATGTGCCTGTCTCCGCGGCAGATGACGGCCGTCGCGAGACGGCCGTGGGAGGCGATGTCGGCAGATGACCACCAGCGAGAGTTCAGGCCTGTCCCGTCGAACGCTACTTCGGACCACCGCCGCGGCCGGTGCCGCCGCGGCCGCGACCACCGTGATCCACCCGGGCGTCGCCACCGCGGCACCGGGTCCCGCGGCCAAGCCCGACCTCACGACACAGGTCGCCGCCAAGGCCGCCGGGTCCATCCCGAGCCCCGAGCAGTACTTCGGCTTCCAGATCGGCTCCGACGGCAACCTGGCGACGTGGGGCAAGATGGTGCCGTACTACCAACTGGTCGCCTCGAAGAGCAACCGCTTCATCTACGAGGAGGTCGGCAAGACCACCCTCGGCAACCCGTACGTGCTGCTGACCATCAGCTCGCCGAAGAACCTCGCCAACCTCGACAACCTCATCGCGGCGAACAGCAAGCTGGCCGACCCGCGCGGGTTGTCGCCGACCGACGCGCAGGAACTGGCCCGCACCAACAAGCCCTTCTACTACGTGCAGGCCGGCATCCACTCGACCGAGGTCGGCAACTCGCAGGCGACCCTGGAATGGGTCTACCGGCTGGCCACCGAGCAGTCGGCCTACATCAACGACATCCTCGACAACCTCGTCATCCTCATGGTGCCGTGCCAGAACCCGGACGGCCTGGTCCTCGTCAACGACTACTTCGTGTCCACCGCCGGAACCAACTACTCGCGCACGTACCCGGACCTCTACCACAAGTACTGCGGGCACGACGACAACCGCGACTGGTTCATGCTCTCCCAGATCGAGAGCAAGCTGAACGTCACGATCCAGAACAAGTACCACCCGCAGGTGTTCCAGGACTCGCACCAGGCCGGCTCCGGAGCACCACGGATGTTCACGCCCCCGTACCTGTCGCCGTACGACATCAACATCGACCCGATCACCGTGCAGCAGACCGATTCCCTGGGCCTGGCGATGCAGCGGGGCATGACCGCCGCCGGGATGAAGGGTGTCGGCTGGGGCGCGGAGTACGACTACTGGACCCCGTCCCGCCAGTACTGCGTGTATCACGGCGCGGTGCGCATCCTCACCGAGGCGGCCAGTTGCGCCAGCCTCGCCTACCCGCAGGTGAGCACGAACCCGCTGGGACAGCAGACGACCGACATCAACTTCATCGAGCCGTACGACCAGAAGACGTGGAAGCTGCGGCAGATCGTCGACTATGTCTCCCAGGCCTTCTACTCCGGCATCGAGGCGGTGGCCTACGACACCTACAACTGGCTCTACAACTTCTACCGCCTGAGCGTGAAGGCGGTCGACCGCACCAGTCCGTACGCGTACGTCATCCCGGCCGGGCAGCGCGACCCGCAGGCCGTGCGCGACGCTCTCGACATCTTCCACACCGGTGCCGTGGAGATCCGGCAGGCCCAGGCGGCGTTCACCGCGGGTGGCAAGCAGTACCCGGCCGGCTCGTACGTCATCTACCTGAACCAGCCGTACGGCGGCTTCGCCAAGACACTGCTGGAGGTGCAGGACTACCCCCTGCTGCTGCAGTACCCGGGCGGCCCGCCGCAGACCCCGTACGACGTGACCGCGCAGACGTTGCCGATGCTGCTGGGCTTCGAGGCCGACGCCGTCGCCACCTCGTTCTCGGCCAGCACCAAGCTGCTGAGCGCCATCAATCCGCCCGCGGTCACCATGCCGGCCGCACCGGCATCCGGCGGCGCGTACGCGGTCGGCCCCGAGTCCTACGGCGTGTACCAGATCGTCTCCAAGCTCCAGAAGCAGAACGTCCCCACGTTCCGGGCCGCGGCCGCGTTCACCGACGGCGGCCGCACGTTCCCCGCGGGTACGTTCGTCATCCCGCCGACCGACGCGGCCCGGCAGGTGCTGCAGAACCAGTCGAAGAACACCGGGATCCCGGTCTCCGCCATCGGTTCCGTACCGGGCGTGGCCGGCATCCAGCTCAAGGCCGGCACGAGGATCGGCCTGCTGAAGCCGCCGGACAACATGCCCTCGGGCTGGCTCATGTGGATGTTCGACCAGTACGGCGTGAACTACGCCGTCGTCAAGGCGCAGGACTACGCGAACCTGGCCGGCAAGTTCGACGCCATCGTCATGCCCGACGGCGTGAGCAAGAACTCCATCGTCAACGGCCTGAATCCCAACAACTACCCCTCCGACTGGAGCTGGGCGTTCGGCGTCGGCAACGACGGCTGGACGAAGCTGCACGACTACGTGACCGGGGGCGGGACCCTGGTCGCGTACGGCAGCGGCGCGAGCACCGCCCAGCAACTGTTCAGCCTGCCCATCACGTCCATCCTGCCCAGCGACTCGACGCAGTTCTACTGCCCGGGTTCCCTGCTGAGCCAGGAGATCGACGCGAACGACCCGGTCGCGTGGGGCATGGACCCGAACAATCCCGTGTGGTTCAACGAGGATCGCGCGTACAAGCTGACCGACACCACCACGTACCCGGTGCACGTGGTGGCCAAGTACCCGGACAGCGGCGACCAGCTGCGCAGCGGCTGGCTCATCGGCGGCCAGTACCTCAACGGTGCGGTGAACGGCCTGTCCTGGACGGTCGGCAGCGGATACGTCGTGACCTTCGGCAGTGAGATCGGGTTCCGCACCTGGAACCGGGGCGAGGAGAAGATGGTGTTCAACGCCATGTACTACGGCCCGTCCACGAAACTCACGGCCGACCAGTTCCAGCGCCTCGGCCGGTAGACCACCCACCGGGTGGGGCGGAGTCGGCGCGGTCCCGCCCCATCCGGCCAGACCGAGGACCGAGGTGAAGTGCGCGAGATGACCGGACCGTCGAGCCCCGATGACCCGTCACCGATGGTCGAGCTGCGTGGGGTGCACAAGTCGTTCGGCAGCGTCGAGGTGCTGCGGGGCGTCGACCTGACCGTGGCCCGCGGCGAGGTGGTCGTCATCATCGGCCCCTCCGGCGGCGGCAAGAGCACCCTGCTGCGCTGCGTCAACCTGCTGGAGCCGGTCACCTCCGGCCGGGTGTTGCTGGAGTCGGAGGATCTGACCGGACCCGGGGTCGACCTCAACCGGGTACGCCGGCGCATCGGCATGGTGTTCCAACAGTTCAACCTCTTCCCGCATCTGTCCGCGATCGACAACCTCACCCTGGCGCCCCGCAAGCTGTTGAAGGTCCCGCGGGCACGGGCCCGGGAACGCGCGCTCACCCTGCTGGAACGGGTGGGGCTGGCCGAGCGGGCCGACGCGCATCCCCGGCAGCTGTCCGGGGGCCAGCAGCAGCGGGTCGCGATCGCCCGCGCCCTGATGATGGACCCGCACGTGATGCTGTTCGACGAGGTGACCTCCGCGTTGGACCCGGAGCTGGTCAGCGAGGTCCTCGACGTGATGCGCGACCTCGCCCGCTCCGGAATGACGATGCTGTGCGTCACCCACGAGATGGGCTTCGCCCGCGAACTCGGCGACCGCCTGGTCTTCATCGACGGCGGAGTCATCGCCGAAGCGGGCCGGCCGGCCGACGTGCTGGACGACCCGACCCACGAACGCACCCGCCAGTTCCTGCGCAAGGTTCTGCGCTAGACGCCCCGCGGACGCGGGTGAAAGGAAACCAGCGATGAGATCGCGAATCGGCATCATGGTGAGCGTGGCGATGGTACTGGCCGTCGCGGCCGGCTGCTCGTCTTCGGGCGGGAATTCCGGCTCCGGCGGGTCGAGCGGGTCCGGCGCCGCCGCCACCGGAAAGCCTGTCGACGTGGGCGCGCCGCTGCCCGACGAGATCAAGAGCAGGGGCAAGCTCGCCGTCGGCGTCAAGTGCGACTACCCGCCGTTCGGGTACATCGACGAGTCGTCGAAGAACGCGGGCTTCGAAATCGACATCGCGCACCAGTTGGCCAACGACGCCTTCGGCGACCCGAACGCCGTCACGCTGACCTGTGTCACCGGCTCGAACCGCGTCTCGTTCCTCACCTCCAAGCGCATCGACCTCATCGAGGCGACGATGAACTACACGCCGGAGCGGGCGCAGACCATCGACTTCACCACGCCGTACTTCGACAGTGGCGTGAAACTGCTGGTACCGAAGAACTCGCCCATCACCTCCTTCGACCAGCTCGCCGGGAAGTCGGTCATCAGCATCACCGGCGCCACCGCGAGCCTGTGGCTGACCCAGTGCGTAAAAAGCGCGAAGCAGATGCTGTTCACCGAGACCAGCCAGGCGCTGACCGCGCTCACCCAGAACCGTGGCGTCGCCTTCGCCCAGGACGACACCCTGCTGCTGGACCTGGCGGCGAAGAACCCGAACCTCAAGGTGGTCGGCGACGCCAAGGCGGACAGCCCGTGGGGTATGGGGGTACGCAAGGGCGACACCGCGACGCTCGGCTGGGTCAACGCGGCGCTGGCGCACCTGCAGGCCAGCGATTTCTTCTGGACCGAGTTCAAGAAGACGGTCACCGACACGACCGTGCAGCAGCAGTTCGCCAAGTACGTGCCGAGGCCGGGCAACAGCCTGACCTACCCCACCGGTTCCACCATGAACTGCTGACCCATGGTCGTCGCCGAGGGCTACCACTTCGAACCGGGCTTCCTCCTCCACCATCTCGGCGAGCTGGGCACCGGTCTGCTGCGCACCCTGGGAATCAGCGTCATCGGCATGGCCGGGGCCCTGGTCGTCGGCGTCCTGCTCGGTGCGGTCGCGGCGCTGCGGATCCCGGTGCTGCGCCAGCTCATCGCCGTCTACGTCGAGGTGTTCCGCAACACCCCGCTGCTGGTGCAGATCTTCTTCCTGTACTTCGCGCTGCCGGAGACCGGGTTGCGGTTGAGCGGCTTCACGGTCGGCTGGCTGTCGCTGCTGCTGTGGGGCGGCGCGTACAACGTGGAGAACTTCCGGGCCGGGTTCGAGGCGGTCGAGGGCGGTTACGTGGAAGCGTGCCGGGCGCTGGGTTTCCCGCGCCTGGCCGCCTTCCGCCAGGTGACCCTGCCGCTCGGCGCCCGGATCGCGCTGCCGTCGGTGACCAACATCCTCATCTCGGTGTTCAAGAACTCGTCGTTCATGATCGCGATCAGCTACCCCGAACTGACCGAGACCGCGGTGAACATCGTCGCGGTCACGTTCCGGGTGTTCGAGATGTTCCTCGCGATCGGCGTCATCTACCTGGGGCTGGTCTGGCTCATGTCGCTGGGTACCCACGCCATCGAGCGCCGCTTCGCGATACCCGGAGGCCACTGATGCCCCCGTGGGTTTCCCCGGTCGCCAGCTACCTCGCCGGTGGGCTGCGCACCACCGCGTTGCTGGCCGTGGTCAGCGTGGTCGCCAGCGTCGTGGTGGGCACCCTGCTCGGCACGCTGCTGACACTGCCGAGCAGGCTCGTGCGTGCCGTGGTGCGGGCCTACGTCGAGATCTGGCGCGGCCTGCCGATCATCATCATCCTGTTCTTCATCTTCTTCGTGCTGCCCATCATCGGCGTGCGGGTCGACACGTTCGTCGCGGCGGCCATCGGGCTGAGCCTGTGGGGCAGCGCCAACATGGCCGAGGTGGTCCGCGGCGCGGTGCAGTCCGTGCCGACCGGGCAGGCCGAGGCCGCGGCGGCGCTGGGCTTCTCGTGGGCGGGCCGGATGCGCCACGTCATCCTCCCGCAGGCCACCCGGCGGGCGCTGCCGCCACTCATCGGCCTGGTCGTCAACCTCACCCAGCAGACCTCGCTGGCCGCCGTCATCGGGCTGCTCGACATCCTGGAGGCGTCCCAGCGCTCCATCGAACGGCTCACGCTGGCCGGCGGAAACGCCCACGCGGTACCGATCCTCGGCGCCGTGCTCGCCGTGTTCTTCGTCGTCTGCCTGCCGCTGACGATGCTGTCCCGCTGGTTCGAGCGCAGGCTGCGCTGACGCCGAGCGGGCACGCCCCCACCCGGGGCCGGAAAGGAGCCATACTCGTCACACCATCCCCGAGGAGAAGGGGGTCCGCGAACGATGACCGTCCCGCGCCACACACTGCTGAGTGCTGCCTACGACAGCCTCCGAGCGGCGGTCCTCGACGGTACCCTCGCCCCCGGCTCCCGCGTCACCGTCCGCCCGCTGACCGAACAGCTCGGGCTCAGCCCCACGCCGATCAAGACGGCCCTCGCCGCGCTGGAACGCGAGGGATTCCTCCTCGCCGTACCGCACCGGGGCTACTTCGTGCTGGAGGTCAGCACCGACGACCTGCTGGAGCTGTACGAGCTGCGCGAAGCCGTCGACGGTATCGCCGCACGCCGCGCGGCGGCCGCCGACGACCACGCACGGACCGCCGACCAGCTCGCCAGGCTGCTCGCCCGGCAGCGCAAGGCGATCGACGCGAACAACCTCCAGTCGTACGGCGACCTCGACCTGGCGTTCCACCGCCTCATCTGGGCCGGCTCGGGCAGCCGGCGGCTGCTGCCCATCGCGGAGAACCTGGTCGCCCAGGTGCGGTTGGGCAACCGGTTCTCCGCCCAGGCGCCCGGCCGGCTGCCGGTCGCCATCGAGGAGCACGAGGCCATCCTGGAGGCGATCCGGGACGGCGACGCGCGCGCCGCCGAGCGCCACATTCGCCGCCACGTCCGCGAGGCAAGCCAGGCGCTGCGCCGGTACCTGCAAACGACCGGCACCGCGGCGCAGCCGCACCCGTAGCGAGGAAGACGCGGCACCCGTAGCGACGCGCGGCCCCCGCCGCCGGTGCCGGCCCAGCCGCGTGCCGGCCCAGCCGTGCGGATGCTCAGCCGCGTGCGGAGGCGGACAGCCGCCCCATCGCGGCGGACAGCAACGGATACAGCGCCTGCGGGTCGCCGCGCCGTCCGGTACCGGTGACCCCTTGGGGGTGTTTCGCCGGTTGCCCATCCTCCCGCGACGACCGTTGACTGGCGGGTGTCCGGCGTTGGCCGGCAGCCACCGGCAGTTGCGGGGTCGTCATGCGATGCGCGGATCTGGTCGGTACCTGGGACGGCCTGCGAGGCTGGCTGGACGAACAGGCTGTCCTGGTTCTGCCCCGGCTGACCGGAATCGGCGCCACCTCCCGCCTCGACGGCGACGTCGGCTGCGAGTGTCCGGCGGATGAGGCCGACGTCGCACTCGTGCTCGACCGGCTCCGGGCGCTCGTGGAGCGGTTCGGGATCCGGGCGGTGTACGTGGGCCAGGTACGCGTGGGGCCCACGGGCCAACTGGCGTCCATCACGGTACGGGCGCCGGCCGGCGGCGTGATCCACGAGCTGACGCTCGCGGCCACCTGGTACGGGGCGCAGGACCTCGACCTTGACCGTACCCTCTTCCCCTCGGACATCTTGTCGTCACTTCCCTAGCAGTTTCCCCCGTGGCTGCTCGGGAAGGCACGCGGCGGCCAGCATCTCGGCACCGCGTCGGGCCTGAGCTCCTGTGCCGCTCATAATCGGTCGCAGATCGCAAGGGCCGCTGTTAGCCTGCGCCGCATGGCAGCTGGCGGTCCCGCATTCGGTTCCGGGTCACTGATCGACTTCATGGCACCACTGTCCGCCGACCGCGCCGGACATCTCGTCCGCGACCTCGCCGCCCGCCGACCGGAGACCATCGTCGACTACGGCTGCGGCTGGGGCGAACTGCTCCTCCGGATCGCCGCCGCCCTCCCGGACACCAAGGGCGTCGGCATCGACACGCACGGCCCGGACATCGAACGCGCCCGGTCCGCGGCGGCCGATCGAGCGGTCGACTCCCGGGTCACGTTCGTGGACGGCCCCGCCGAGTCGTACG
>DASXOA010000244.1:0-18771 GCA_036494675.1 Rugosimonospora sp. | reverse complement strand
ACCGACGCGCCGCGGTACAACTCGACGAGGTCGGCGTGGCGCACATCGGCCCGTACCCTCACCCGTGCGGTGAGCCCGAGTTCGGCGACGAGGTCGCGTACCGGCGCGGGGAGCGCACCGCGACCGGCCAGTACCAGATCGGGTACGCCGTCGCACCGGCGAACCATGCCGGCGTACGCGCGGACCAGCCGGTCGAGGCCCTTGCGCGGGTCGCCCAGCCGGCACACCGACAGCAGGTGGCCGCCGGCCCGCCAGCGCGGCGCCGGGAGCAACAGCGCGGTGTTCACCCCCGGCGCCGCCTTGACCACCCGTGCCGGGCCGGCGGAGCGTACCCAGTCGAACATCGCCGCGTTCTCCACCAGGACGGCGTCGACGCCGCGCACGGCGGCCTCCTCGAACCGGCTGGTGACCCCGGTCATCGCGGCACGCCAGGTGCGCAGCGCCAGGGTCTGCGCGCCACGCTGCGACGACCGCTCCCAGGACGCCCGGGAGGCGACCTGGAGCACCACCGGTACGCCGGCCGGGGCGACCGCGCGGGCCCAGGCCGGGCCGCCGGCCACCACCTGGACCAGGTCGTAGCCGCGCAGCACGCCGGTCAGCTCGCGGCGCGGCCGGTACCGCATGAACTCCACCTCGACCGCGTTGGCTCCCCACCGGTGCTCCCGGGGCGGGAGGTCCCCGGCACCGCGCAGGCTGGTCCGCAGCCAGGAGCCCGGTGCGGCCAGGCGCCGGCTGCACCGGTCCCGGCTCGACGTCGCCAGGCTGTGAATGTCGACGTGGTACGCGCCGGTGGCCAGCAGGGCGTCGCGCAGCCACCGGGTGACGGTCCCGACCCCGCCGGTCGTCTCGAAGCCGTGGGTGACCAGGGCGATCCGGCGGGGCCGTGCCGCGTCGCGCGCCTGCTGTGCCGCCGGCCGGGCGGTCACCCGGCCGGTCATTGGGCCGGCCACAGCGCGTGCCGGACCTGCTCGACGATGTTGGTCTCGTGCGCCTGGGACGCCTCGCGCCAGGCCCGGTACGCCGCCCCGGCGGCCTGCCTGGCGCGCAACCGTTCGGCCGGCGTCATCGACACCGTGCGCCGCATCGCCTCCGCCAGGCCGCCGGTCGTCAGGTCCCGGACGACCGTCCCGCCGCCCTTCTCCAGCACGTCGGTCCATGGTGTCTCGTCGGAACAGATCACCGGGCAGGAGGCGGAGAGGCTCTCGGCGATCACGTGCCCGAAGTTCTCGCCGAGCGTCGGGAACACGAAGGCGTCGTACCCGCTGAAGGTCCGGCGTACCGCCGAGGGCGTCAGTTCGCCCCGGTACCTGACCCGTACCGCCGCGGGAAGCGACCGGATCAGCTCCTCGCACCGCGCCCAGTACCCGGCGTCTTCCAGCGGGCCGTAGATGTCGAACTCGACGGGCCCGCGCAGGGCCGGCAGTGCCTGCAGGATCAGCCGGAGGTTCTTCTTGGCGGCGATCCGGCTGATGAAGACCAGCCGGGCCGGGCCGGGCCGGCCTCCGGTGGCCGGGATCGGCTCGACCGGCAGCGAACTCTGGTCCTGATTGATCTCGACGCGGGCCCACGGGCAGACGGCCCGGATGTCGGCCGCCTCGCGGTGGGTGGAGGCGTGCCACACCGCGCCGGCGTGGCGCAGGAACGGGGCCCACGCCGCCAGGAACAGCCGCTTCTTGCGCCCCTTCAGGGCCAGCGCGCCGGGGGAGAGTTCGCCGCGCGGAGCGACCAGGATCCGGGCGGTGCGGATCAGCCCCAGCCGCGCGGCGACGATCGGGATCAGCGTGTACGTCGGCGCCCAGAGGCTGTTGACGTACAGCAGGTCGAACGGCACCCGGCGCAGTTCCCGCCACAGCCGCAGCCACTGTGCGGGCCGGCTGGTGTCGAGGTAGAAGATCCGGGCGCCGGAACGGGCGATCCAGGCACCGGACAGCCCCGGATAGGGGTCGCGGTCGCCCAGGTCCCGGTCGCGGGTGATCAGCGCCAGGTCGGTACCCGCGGGCAGGGTGTCGACGATGTGCGCCAGGGACCGTACCGGGCCGCCGCCCCGGAACCCCGGTTCGAAGGCCCCGCACGTGGCCAGCACCCGGAACCCGGCCGGTGCCGGGGCGGGCCCGGGCGCCGAGGGGGCGTGCGGTGCGGGTGCGGGCGAGTCCATCGGCGAGCCTCCTGTTTCGTGCGGTACGTCGTACAACGACCGTTTGCGGCGGTAAGTGACTGAATCACGTATACGCCCGTCAGATGTCCAAAGTCGCTAGAGTCGGGTGATACGCCTTGTTAAGGGCTTAGTGGTATGGATCATGTCATCTGGGACCAATCGGCATGAATTGACCAGGAGCACGTACATGCAGGTCACCGCGCCCGTCGCTGCCCGCCAACCGCTTGCGACCCCTCCGCGCACGGAGTCACGGCGCCGCACGCCGGCGCTGCTCGTCGTCGACACATCGGCCTGGGTCGGCGGTTTCCTCGTCGCGGCATGGGCCCGGTACGAGTTCGACCTGTCCAGTCACGCGGTACCCGTGATGGCCGGCGGGCTGATCGCGGCCGTCCTGTACCTGGCCGGGGCGGCGGTGCTCCACCTGCGCCGGGGCCGGGACCAGCTGGGCAGCCTGCCGGAGGCCCGGACCCTGGCCGGCATCGCGGGCTGCGTCGCCGCGGTCACGTTCGGCGCCACCGTCTCGATGGGGGACCGGCCGGTCCCGGCCAGCGTCCCGGTGCTGGGCGCGGCGCTGGCGCTGCTGCTCATGCTGTCCGTCCGCGCGGCGTACCGCCACCGTCGCGACCGGGACCGGCGACCCGACGCCCGCTCGGCGCGTCCGGTCCTGCTGTTCGGCCTCGGTTCGGCCGGCCAGGGCCTGCTGCGGGCCATGGTCTCCGACCCGGAGAGCGGATACCTGCCGGTCGGACTGCTCGACGACGATCCCGGCAAGCGGCAGCTGCGCATCGACGGGGTACGCATGCTCGGCGGTCGCCTGGACGTCGCCTCGGCGGTCGAGCAGACCGGCGCCGCCACGGTGATCTTCTCGATCAGCAACGCGGATGCCGACCTGATCGGCGAGGTACGCGCGCAGACGCTGCGGGCCGGGGCGGAGTTCAAGGTACTGCCCCCGGTTCGCGAGCTGGTCGACCACCGGATCAGCGTCGCCGACGTCCGGGACGTGCTCATCGACGACCTGCTCGGGCGCCGGCACGTCGTCGCCGATCTCGCCTGCGGCACCGGGCTGGCCGGCCGCCGGGTGCTGGTCACCGGCGCCGGCGGCTCGATCGGCTCGGAGCTGTGCCGGCAGATCATGCGGGCCAACCCGGGTGAGCTGATGATGCTCGACCGCGACGAGTCCGCCCTGCACAGCCTCCAGATGTCGTTGTCCGGTCGGGCGCTGCTCGACGGCCCCGAGCTGATCCTCGCGGATCTGCGCGACACCGCGGGCATCGCCCGGGTGTTCGCCGAACGCCGCCCGGACGTTGTCTTCCACGCGGCCGCGCTCAAACACCTCACGCTCCTGCAACGGCACCCGGCGGAGGCGCTCAAGACCAACGTCTGGGGCACGCTGTCGGTCCTCGAAGCCTGCCGCGACGTGGCGAGGTTCGTGAACATCTCGACCGACAAGGCGGCGAACCCGGCCAGCGTGCTGGGCTACTCCAAGCGCATCACGGAGCGGCTGACCGCGTACACCGCGGCACACGTGGACGGCACCTTCCTGAGCGTGCGGTTCGGCAACGTGCTCAGCAGCCGCGGATCCGTGGTCACCGCGTTCCGGGCACAGATCGACGCGGGCCTGCCGATCACCGTCACCCACCCCGAGGTGACCCGCTACTTCATGTCCGTCCAGGAGGCGGTGCACCTGGTGCTCCAGGCGGCTGAGATCGGCCGCGACGGTGAGGCGCTGGTGCTGGACATGGGACGGCCGGTGAGCATCGACAACCTGGCGCGGCAGCTCGCGGCGCCGGCTCCGGGAGCCGCCCGGATCGTCTACACCGGACTGCGGCCGGGGGAGAAGCTGCACGAGGACCTGTTCGGTGAGGGCGAGGGGGACGTCCGCCCGTTCCATCCGCTCATCTCCCACGTACCGGTGCCGGCCCTGGATCCCACGGAGGTCACCGACCTGGACCCGGCCGCGGAGCCGGAGAAGCTGATCGACCAGTTGGCGTGGCTCTGCGGTCAGCCGGCGCGCCTGTAGGGGCTCGCGCGGCTGTTCACGTCGTGGCAAGCGCGTGGACGGGCGCCGTTGCGCGGCCCGACCCCCTTGGGGCGCAGGAGATCGCCCGGTTCTACGAAGATCGATAATACTCGCCGCGAGGTCTTCCGATTGTATCGATCAGATGCTATCCATACGGCACCGGTCCACCACCACCCCTGGAGGGCAAGTGCGAAGCACGCGTCTGGTCACCCTTGCCATCGGCGTCGCCGCGGCCACCGCCGCGGTACTCGCGATGGCCGCCCCCGCACAGGCGGCCACGGCCGTCCACTACGTCGCGCTCGGCGACTCGTACTCATCCGGCGTCGGCGCCGGCAACTACATCAGTTCCAGCGGATCCTGCGATCGCAGCCCCAACGCCTACTCGGCGCTGTGGGCGACGGCCCACGCGCCCGCCGCGTACACCTCCGTCGCCTGCTCCGGCGCGACCACCACCACCGTGATCAACTCGCAGCTGTCGGCGCTGAGTTCCACTACCACCCTGGTGAGCATCACGATCGGCGGCAACGACGTCGGGTTCGCGAACATCATGGAGACCTGTGCGCTGCAGGGCACCAGCGCCTGCGTCAGCGCCGTGCAGAGCGCGGAGACCCAGGCGCAGTCCACGTTGCCGGGCCTGCTCAACACCGTGTACAACGGCATCCGCTCGCACGCGCCCAGCGCGCACGTCGTGGTGCTGGACTACCCGGTGTTCTACCAGCTCGGTACCGTCTGCGTCGGGCTGAGCGACACGTCCCACGCCAAGATCGACGAGGGCATCAACCTCATCGACGGCATCATCAGCACGGCCGCGTCCCAGCACGGGTTCACCTTCGGCGACGTGCGCTCGGTCTTCGTCGGGCACCAGCTCTGCGGCAGCGGTACCAACTGGCTGCACGCCCTGAACTTCCTCGACATCACCGAGTCGTACCACCCCACCGCCGGCGGGCAGTCCGGCGGGTACCTCCCGGTGTTCACCTCGGCCGCCGGCTGATCCGTCCCCGTTCCTCGTCCCCGTCCTTCGTCCCCATCGCGCACCGCGGCCCGGGTGGCTCCCCGCCCGGGCCGCGGGTCTGCGCACCGCGCGAGAATGAATGCCCCACCCCGTTGGAGGAGGCAGCCGCGTGACGATAGCCATTCCCGGCCACGATGACGTCGAGCCCCGCACGGCCTGGTTCACCCGGGCGCGGTTCGGCATGTTCATCCACTCGGGCATCTACGCGGCCGCGGCCCGGCACGAGTGGGTCAGACTGTACCTCGACGAGGGGTGGTGACCGTGGTCCCGTCTCAGTCCATTGTGGACATCGCCGCGGGGCCGGTTCACGCCGACCGGAAACGGTCCCCGTACACGGGCTGGACCAGGGACACCTGGCGCGCGCTGGCCGACGCCGCACTGGCGGCGGTGCGCCCGTACGCCTCGCCCGGCCACGCCCGCATCGACCTGCCCGGACCGGCCAGCGGATCCGGCCGCGACAGCGACGGCCTGGAAGGGTTCGCCCGCACGTTCCTTCTCGCCGCGTTCCGGCTGTCCGCCGACGGCGACACCGACCCGGACAACGTCGCGGAGTGGTACGCGGCCGGTCTGGCCGCCGGTACCGACCCGGGCAACCCGTACCGCTGGCCGACGCTCGCCGAGGTGGACCAGGCCAAGGTGGAGTGCGCCTCGATCGCGCTGGCGTTGCACGAGACCCGGCCCTGGATCTGGGACCGGCTCGATGACACGGTGCGGCAACGGATCATCGACTGGATGTCGCCGATGAACGGCATCTTCGTGTGGGACAACAACTGGCTCTGGTTCCGCGCGGTCACCGAGGCCTTCCTGCGCTCGGTCGGCTCCCCGATCAGCACGGAGGACATCGAACTGGCCATCGCCCGGACCGACGAGTGGTACGTCGGCGACGGCTGGTACTCCGACGGGCCGGAGCCACACCTGACGCCCGGCCGCGAGCACCTGCGCAACTTCGACTACTACAACGGCTGGGCGATGCACTTCTACCCGCTGTGGTACTGCCGGATGTCGGGCGAGCACGCCGACGCGGGGCTGCGCGAGCGCTGCCGGGCACGGCTGCGGCGGTTCCTCTCCGACGCCCAGTACCTGGTCGGCGCCGACGGAGCACCGCTGTTGCAGGGCCGGTCGCTGACGTACCGGTACGCGATGCTGGCACCGTTCTGGGCCGGGGCCGTGTTCGACGCCACCCCGCTGGCGCCGGGGCTCACCCGGCGACTGGCCAGCGGGGTCGTCCGGCACTTCGTGCGCAACGGCTGCTTCGACGAGCGGGGTCTGCAGACGCTCGGCTGGTACGGCGCGTTCCCGCGGATCCGCCAGAACTACTCCGGCCCCGGGTCGCCGTACTGGTCCAGCAAGGGCTTCGCCGGACTGGTGCTGCCGGCCGACCATCCAGTGTGGACAGACGCCGAGCAGCCGATGGCCGTGGAACGCGCCGACGTCGCCGCGACGCTGACCGCGCCCGGCTGGGTGGTCTCGGGTACCCGCGCCGACGGCGTGGTGCGGCTCGCCTGCCACGGCGGCGACCACGCCGACCCGCGACGGCCGGGGCTCGACGATCCGGTCTACGCGCGCCTGGGTTTCTCCAGCCATGCCGCGCCGCAACTGAGCGAGGCGGCCAGGGTGGCGCCGCTCGACTCGCACGTCGCGCTGCTCGACGCCGACGGCCGGCCCTCGTTGCGCCGCCCGTCCCAGCGGGTACTGGTGGCCGGGCGGGTGGGGGTGTCCCGGTACCGGGCCCACTGGCCGGTCGACGACGGTACGTTCCTGCTCGGGCCCTGGGTGACGACGGCCTCGGTGCTGCGTGGCGCGGTCGAGGTTCGACTGGCACGGGTCGATCCTGCCGGGTCGACCGGCGAGCCTGCGTCGTCGACGGGCGACGGTGGGCCCACGATGCCGGGGCCGTGGCGGCTGCGCGTCGGCGGCTGGGCGCTCGCCGGCCCGCGCCCACCGACCGGCTGGCGTGGCGGGACCCCGGACGCTCCGGCAGTGTGGGCGCGTCGCGATGACCGGCTGGCCAGTAGCGTGGTCGGGCTGCGCGGGCTGACCGACGCCGGCCTGGCTCACGCGCACGACGCGGACCCGTTGGGCGCGCACAGCGTCGTGCCGTGGGTGGCCACCGCGGGACCGGTCGAGTTCGGTGCGGTCTACGCCGCCGTGGTGGTGCTGTCCGGACGCATCGCCGGCGCGGAGGTCGCCGATGGTGTGGCGCTGTCGGTCGATGCCGGCGCGTCGGTCGAGGCCGGGGGTGTGACGCTGCCGGTCGAGGCCGGGGGTTTGACGCTGCCGGTCGGGGGCGGCGGGCACGGCGTCGAGGTGACCGTGCGGTGGGCGGACGGGAACACCGACCGGGTACGCCTCGATCCGCCCTGAGTCACGGATGGTCGGGGTTCGCGAGCGGACCGACGAGGCCGGCGACGGCGCGTACGAACGCGTCGTTGTCGACGGTGCCGTCCCACGCGGTCTGGAGCATCAGCCCCTGGTAGATCGCGATGAGCACCCGGGCGACGGCGTCGGGATCGAGGTCGGCGGGCAGGCCGTCGCGCGCGGTGTCCCGGACCGCCGCGGCGGCGAGTTCCCGGAACCGGTCGACACCGCCGCGCACCAGCGTGTCGATGGCGGGGGAGCGCAGCGCCTCGGACCAGACCTGCACGCCGAGCCGCAGGTCCGTAGCGGACTCGGGCGCGCCGATCGCGCGCAGCATGGCGAGGTACCCCGGCAGTGCCGCGCGGACCGGTTCGCCGGCGGGGCCCTCGACCGTTCGCGGGACCGAGCCGGCCAGCAGGCTCGCGCGGTGCTCGTGCCATTCCCCGACGATCGCCGCGATGACGTCGTCCTTGCCGGCGAAGTAGCGGTAGACCAGGCCGGCGCTGATGCCGGATTCGCGGACGATGTCCTGCATCGAGGTGCGGTGGAACCCGTCGCGCGCGAAGCAGGCCGCGGCCGCGTCCAGGATCTCCCGGCGGCGGGCCTGCCGGTGGGCGTCGCTGACCTTCGGCATCTACCGCACCTCCGCCGCGGCGATGCGGTAGAAGGTGGCCGTGGGCTCGTCGCGGTCCAACGGCGCGAGGTACCGGGCCGCCGCGTCCCGGGTGGACAGGTCCGTGGTCAGGGTCAGTCCCCGTTCGGCGAGGTACCCGGGCAGGGCGGCCGGGTCGAACCCGAACGTCCACGGCTCCCCGGCGTCGCGGACCGCGGCCTGCCACTCCGCCAACCCGTCGAACCGGGCGCTGCCGTCCAGGTTCCACGGTCGACGTAGGTGAAGATGATCCGGCTGCCGGCGCCGGTCGCGGCGGCCAGGAAGCGCAGCGTGGCGTCGACGACGTCGGCGGTCAGGTAGTTCGTCACGCCCTCCCAGATCACGACCGTGGACGCTCCGGCGACGAAACCCGCCCGGCCCAGCGCCGCGTCGAGATCGTCGTCCAGCAGGTCGACGGGGACGAAGCGGACGTGCGAGCGCCGCTCGGCCGGCAGCCGCCGCTGGATGAGTCGCCGCTTGGCCGCCTGTGTGGCCGGGTGGTCCACCTCGAACACGGTGGCGGTGGCCGCGGCCGGAATCCGGTAGGCGCGGCTGTCGTACCCGGCGCCGAGCAGCAGCACCTGGCGCGCCCCGCCGGCCGGCGACCCGGTGAGCAGCGACTCGGTGAGCAGGTCGTCGATGAGCCGGGTGCGCACCACGGCGGAGCCGCGCGGGCCGCCGGACCAGCGACCGTCGATGTAGCGCTCGAGGCCGTGCCCCAGCGGCGGCAGCTTGGCGAGGCGGGCGAGCAGCCGGTAGCGGCGGCGGAGGAAGCGTGCCGCGTACGGGTCGTCGAACAGCCGGCCCCGGCGCCGCGACGACTCCAGTGCCCGGAACAGTGCCACGTGCTCGGCCGTACTGCTGGCTCGATCCTTCTCCATGGCGCCCACAATAATGAATGAACGATCATTTTTGTAGGCACCTCCGCGACGGGCCTCTTCGCGACGGGCACCTCCGCAACTGGCGCCTCCGCAACGGGCACCGGGTCGACTGTGACGCGGGCAACTCGCTTCTTGCGCCCGGAATTGCCCGGCGGCCGGCCGGGTTCTACTGAACATGTCTGAACAGGTGCAGCCGGTGAAGCATCGGCACATCGCCGAAACGCTGGCCCGGGAGATCCGCGGAGGTTCCCCGGCCAACGGTGCCAAGCTGCCCGGCGAGCACGCGCTGGCGGTGCGGTTCGGGGTCAGCCGCAACACCGTGCGGCAGGCGCTCGCCGAGCTCACCAAGCGCGGGATGATCGCGACCGAGTCCGGTAAGGGATCGTTCGTCACGTTCGACGACCGGCCCCTGGACCAGCGGCTCGGCTGGGCCCGCGCGCTGGCCGGGCAGGGCGTGACCACCACCACCCGGACGGTACGGATGGACCTGATCCGCGACGCGGACCTGGCCGGCCGCCTCGGCCTGGACGACGACGAGTTCCTGGCTCTGGACCGGGTCCGCGCCATCGTGGACGGTCCGGCGATCTCGCTGGAGTGCGCCCGGGTGCCCGCCGTCGGGCCGCTGCGCGACGCACCCCGCGACGGCCTCATCGGCGACTCGCTGACCGCGACCCTGCACGCCGCCGGACGCTACGCGGACCACGGCGAGGAGCGCATCGACGTGCTCGCGCTCGACGACGAACGGGCGGCCCTGTTGGGTCGTACGCCCGGCGACACGTTCCTGCACACGCAACGGATCAGCAGAACCATCAACGGCGATCTGGTCGAGCACACCGACAGCCTGCTCGACCCGGCGCGGTTCCAGATCCGGCTCCAGTTCGGGGGACAGCAGTGATTCGGGGGACAGCAACGACGGCCATCGGGGCCGACGCGACCTCGCGCGCCCGGGGCGCGCTGTACGGCCTCGCCATCGGCGACGCGCTGGGCATGCCGACCCAGTCCCTGCCCCGGGAGCAGATCGTCGCCCGCTACGGCGAGCGGCTCACCGGATTCGTGGCGGGCGGGGCCGACCAGCCGATCGCGCCGAACATGCCGGCCGGCTCGGTCACCGACGACACCGAGCAGGCGGTCCTGGTCGGCCGGCTGCTGGTGGCCGGCGACGGCCACATCGCACCCGCGAGGCTCGCCGCCGAACTGCTCGCCTGGGAGGCGGGCATGGCCGCGCGCGGCTCACTCGACCTGCTCGGCCCGTCCACCAAGCGGGCGGTCGCGGCCGTGGAGGCCGGCGTACCCGTGGAGCAGACCGGCCGGTACGGCGACACGAACGGCGCGGCGATGCGCATCGCGCCGGTGGGCATCGCGGTGCGGGGAGACGATCCGCGGGTCCTCGTCGACCGGGTCGTGGAGGCGAGCGCGGTCAGCCACAACACGGGTGTGGCGCTGGCGGGTGCCTCGGCCGTGGCCGCGGCGATCAGCGCCGGCCTGGACGGAGCCGGTACCGTGCCGGCCACGCGGCGGGCGATCGGCGCTGCCCGGCTGGGTGCCGCCCGGGGCTACTGGGTCGCCGGCGCCGACATCGCGACCCGCATCGAGTGGGCCACCGACCTGGTGACCGGCCTGCCGCCGGCCGCCGCCGCCGAGCGCATCTACCACCTGGTGGGTACGAGCGTGGCCAGCACCGAATCGGTACCGGCGGCGTTCGCCGTGCTCGCCGTGTACCCCGACGACCCGTGGCAGGCCGTCCTGCTCGCCGCCTCCCTCGGTGGCGACTGCGACACCATCGCCGCGATGGCCGGCGCGATCGCCGGAGCCGTCCACGGGCTCGACAGCTTCCCGAAAGCCGCGGTCGACACCGTCCGCGACGTCAACAACCTGGACCTCGACCGGCTCGCCGGGCAACTGCTCGAACTGCGGGAAGCCGGCCGGCCGGTCCGTTCCACGAAGGTGTGAGTGTGATGTCACAACAGGAGAACCGGTTCGGTGCGGTGGAAACCCGCGGCATCGAACCGGTACCGGAGGATCAGCGCACCGGCAGTGCCCGGCAGCTGTTCTGGGTCTGGTTCGCGGCCAACATTTCCATCCTCGGCCTGCCGCTGGGAGCGACCCTGGTCGCCCTGCGGACCCTCAATCTCTGGCAGGCCCTGATCGTCGGGGCGGTCGGCTCGTTCGGCTCGTTCGCCCTCGTCGGTCTGATCAGCGTGGCCGGCAAGCGCGGCGGTGCGCCGAGCATGACCCTGTCCCGGGCCGCGTTCGGTCCGCACGGCAACAAGGGCCCCACCCTGGTGTCCTGGCTGTCGCGGGTGGGCTGGGAGACGGTGAACACCACCACCGCCGCCTTCGCGCTGCTCGCCCTGCTGGACATCGCGTTCGGCTGGAGTTCCACGTCCCTGCTGACCGTCGTCACCATCCTGGTGTTCGTCGCCGCGACGCTGGCCGTGTCCGGCCTCGGGCACGCCACCCTGCTGGTCATCCAGAAGTGGGCCACGTACGTGTTCGGCGCGCTGAACATCGTGGTCGCCGGATTCCTGATCGACCGGGTCAACTGGCACGCCGTCGCGCACGCGCCGGCCGCGCCGGTCTCGGCCATCATCGTCGGGATCGGCACGATCGCCGCGGGTACCGGTATCGGCTGGGCCAACGCCGGCGCCGACATGGCCCGGTACCAGCCCCGCCGCGCCTCCGGCGCCCGGCTGGTGGCCTCGGCGGCGGCCGGCGCGGGCATCCCGCTCGTGCTGCTCATCACACTCGGCGGGCTGCTGTCCTTCGGCGACAACAGTCTGGCGGTGGCCTCCGACCCGGTGGCCGCGATCCAGCAGATGCTGCCGGCGTGGATGGCCGTGCCGTACCTGATCGCCGCGTTCGGTGGTCTGCTGCTGTCCAACAACCTGTCGGTGTACTCCGCCGGACTCACGCTCATCACGCTGGGCGTGCGGCTGCGCCGTACCGTCGCGGTCGGTCTCGACGTGGTGCTCACGCTGGCCGGCGCGATCTACCTGATGCTGATCGCGAAGAACTTCTACGGCCCGTTCATCACGTTCATCTCGCTGCTCGCGGTGCCGATCACGGCCTGGGTGGCGGTGTTCCTGATCGACATGATCTGGCGCAGGAGCTACGACGCCGAGGGTCTGATGAACACCGCCCGCGGCGGCCGGTACTGGCACCACGGCGGCGTCGGCTGGCCGGCGTTCATCGGCTGGCTCGCCGGCATCGGCATCGGGCTGCTGTTCACCGTGGCGGAGACGTCCGCCGACGATGTCTGGTTCGCCGGGCCGCTCGCGCACACCTGGTTCGGCCGCAACGGTCTCGGCTGGGTGGTCGCGTTCGTGGTCGCCGGGGCCATCTACCTGCCGTTCGCTGCGCTGGGTCACCGGCGCTCCGGACAGACCGGCCAGGCCGGCCAGCCGGCTACGGCACCGGTCGCCCCGGTCGCGCCGGTGGGGGTGGCCCGGTCATGACCAGTCGGGAGCGGCCGCTTGACCGTGGCACCTCCTCCGTCGGCGCCGCTGGCGGCCGCGTGATCGAGCGCCTGGTCCACGTCGGGAACGTCGTCATCGACCTGGTGATGAACGTGCCGGCACTGCCGGTACGCGGCGGTGACATGCTCGCCCGCTCGTCGCAGGTGACGGCGGGCGGCGGGTACAACGTGATGACGGCGGCCAGGCGCCAGGGGTTGCCGGTGACGTACGCGGGGGCGCACGGCACCGGCCCCTTCGGGGACCTGGCGCGCCGGCAGTTGGGGGAGGCCGGCATCGACATCGCCCAGCCGGCCGAGCCCGGCGTGGACACCGGGTTCGACGTCGCGCTCGTCGACGCCCAGGGGGAGCGGACGTTCGCCACCAGCCTGGGCGCCGAGGCGCGGCTGGAGCGCCGGCACCTCGACGCGGTACCGGTGAAGCCGACCGACGCGGTGTACGTCTCCGGGTACGGGCTGGTGTACCCGACCAACGGGCCGGCCATCGCCGGCTGGCTGCGCGGGCTGCCCGGGCAGACGCTCGTGGTGACCGACCCGGGGCCACTGGTCTCGGACATCCCGGAGCCGGTGCGCGAGGCGGTGCTGGAGCGCACCGACTGGTGGAGCGCGAACCTGCGGGAGGCGCGGGAGTTGACCGGCCAGTCCGATCCGGTACGGGTGGCCGAGGCGCTGTACGAGCGCACCGGCCGGGCCGGTGTCGTGGTCCGTACCGGGCCGGACGGTGCGGTACTGCGGGAGCGGGGCCACCCGGTGGTGGTGGTACCCGGGTTCCCGGTGTCGCAGGTGGACGCGAACGGCGCCGGGGACGCCCACGTGGGTACGTTCATTGCCGGCCTGGCTCACGGCCTGAGCGCGGCCGACGCGGTACGCCGGGCGAACGCCGCGGCGGCGATCGCGGTCACCAGGTCCGGGCCGGCGACCGCGCCGACGGCCGCCGAGACGGACGCGTTCCTGGCTGCCGCCCCGGCACCGCTGCGGACATGACTCTGGCCGGGTGCCGGTCACGTCTGTCAGGCCGGTCAGGCCGGTCGTCAGTCGACGGTAGGGCTGCGCCGCTCGAGGAGGATGACGTCACGCCAGACGCCGTGGTGGCGGCCGACGCGCTCGCGGGTACCGATGGCGCGGAACCCGCACGCGGCGTGCAGAGCCAGGCTGGCGGTGTTCTCCGGGAAGATCCCGGACTGGATCGTCCAGATCCCGGCCCGCTCGGTGGATCCGATCAGGGTGTGGAGCAGTGCCCGGCCCGTCCCGTGGCCGCGGGCATCGGGGTGCACGTAGACGGAGTGCTCGACGACTCCGGCGTAGACACACCGGTCGGACACGGCGCTACAGGCGACCCAGCCGCTCACGCGACCGTCCGGGTCGAGGGCGACGTACCGGTGGTCGGGCAGCCGGCCGGCGGTGAACCGTTCCCAGGCCGGTGGCTCGGTCTCGAAGGTGGCGTGGCCGGTGGCGATGCCGAGCCGGTAGATGTCGAGGACCTGCGGGGCGTGCAGGTCGGTCATCGCCACGATGGTGTGATCGGACGGCGCGGTCATCGACGTGCTCCCGGTCCGGCGTGACAGACGGCGGCGAAGGAGACCGTGGACGTGTCGAGCAACTGCGACAGGGCGGCGAGCTTGGCCGGTACCACCCAGTAGTAGACCCAGGTGCCGCGGCGCTGGCTGCCGACCAACCCCGCCTCGCGCAGCACCCTGGGGTGGTGGGAGATGGTCGGCCCGGACAGGCTGAACGCATCGGTCAGCTCGCACACGCACACCTCGCCGCCCGCCCGCGCGGCGATCAGCGACAGCAGCCGCAACCGGACCGGGTCGCCGAGCGCCTTGAATCCCTGGGTCAGGTCGACGGCCGCGTCCTCGTCCAGCGCCTGGGTCACCATCGGGGTGCAGCAGGCCGTGGTGGGCAGCACCGGCAGTTCTTGTCTTGACACCCGTCTAGTTTGACAGCCGTCTAGAAGGGGGTGCAAGCAGGTAGGTTTCGGCCGCCATGCGGGGCTCGGGTCGACCCGAGCCCCGCGAGCGAACGCCGCCGACGCGGCCGCCTATGCGCCCGAGGTGCCCCGGATGGCCTTGAGTGCCGTGTCGAGTGCCTGGTCTGCCGGGACGGGTACATCGGGGACCACCCCGACGCCTTCCCAGTTGGTGCCGGTGACGCTGTTGATGGTCCGGGCGGTCGGCACGGTCACGAGGATGTGTTCGGTGACCGCGTAACGGGCCGTCGGATGCGCGCCGCCACGTGTCGTCTCACCGACGATGACGGCCCGGCGGTGCGCCTGAAGGGTGTACGCCACGTCCTCGCCCCCGGAGAACGTAGTCGCGCTGGTGAGCACATAGACCGGGCGGTCGGCATAGCGCGGCGCGGGAAGGTGCGCGATCGTCCAGAACTGGCGTGTGGCGCCGGTGGAGCGTTCGTAGAAGTCGTTGAGGTGCACTTGGTCGTCGCGGAAGAAGTAGCTGCACCACATCGCGGCTCCCTCCGGTGCTCCGCCGGTGCATGCGCGTAGGTCCAGGATGAGCGCGGAGCTGTGGGCGACCAGTTGCATCGCCGCGCCGATCGCGGCGGCGCCTTCGTCGGCGTACGCGATGCGCCGCACGTCGATGAGCCCGACGTTTCCGTCCAGGTGCTCGACACGGCGGATCCCCTGGTTCTCCGTCCTGAGCAGCGCGAGGAACGCGGTCCGCCCCTCGTCCTCGTCCGCTGAATCCAGCGGCTGCGGCTGGTCCGCCCACAGCAGCCGCAGATGCTGGTCCAGGCACACCTCCTGAAGGTGAGCGGTCACCGTCTCGCAGAGCACCGGCCCGTCCAGGTCGTCGTACTCGCCTGCGGCGAGACGGCGCCGGATCGCGGCGTCGATGTCCACGGTCTTCTCGGGAAAGACGTACCCTGCCTCGATCCGATCGAGGGCTTGTCCGATTATCTGTTCGTTTGTGAGCACGGCGGGCTATGGTAGACCGCAAACAGCCGCATGACCGCCGAATTTCGCGCAGCCCCGGTGCCATGAGATGTGGCCGTAGCCGCCCCGCCCGCGGGAAACCTCCCATGAAAGTGAGACGCGCCCTCAATCAGCGACGGCCCTGCATTGCGGGCGCGGGCTGGAGGAACTGCATCAACGCCTCATTGCATTCCTGCGCGTGGGTCCAGGGAATCCCATGGGGCGCACCAGTCAACGTGACGAGCTTGCTGCCCTGCAGCATCGGTTGCAGCCGCTGCCCGGTCACCGGGTACGGGAGGACCTCATCCTTGTCGCCCTGGATGATCAGTACCGGTACGTCGATGCGGGGCAGGTCGGCCCGGAAGTCGGTCAGCCACGCGTCGATTGAGTTGTGTGTGGCGATGGGGGAAGCCTTGGCGCCAATCGCCCAGTGCCCCTGGAACGCTTCGTCGCTGGCCCGCTTGCCCCTGTTGTCGCCGAAGCTGAAGAAGTTCGTCACGAAGGTGTTGAGGAACTTGTACCGGTCCTCGACAACGGCCTGCTTGAAGCCGTCGAACAGACTCTGCTCCACGCCTTCCGGATTGTCGGCGGTCTTCAACAGGAACGGGGCCAAGGGACTCATCACCACGGCCCGGTCCACCCTGTCCGACCCGTAGGCGCCCAGGTACCGAACCACCTCACCGGTACCCATCGAGTGGCCGACCAGAATCGCTTTGCGGAGGTCGAGCTCGTTCATGAGAGAGTTCAGGTCGCTGGCGAAGGTGTCGTAGTCGTACCCAATGACCGGCTGACTGGAGTTTCCGAAGCCCCGCCGGTCATAGGTGATGACGCGATAACCGGCGGCGAGCAACGGGCTCAGTTGCTTCTCCCAGGTCGAGCCGCCGAACGGGAAGCCAGCAATCAGCACGATCGGTTGTCCGCTGCCGTGGTCCTCGTAGTACAGGTCGACGGGCGCCGAGTTCTCCGCGCCAACGGTCATATAGGGCATGCGAATCTCCTCGTGATGGCGGAGGCGAGTGCGTTCCTGGCTGGTCGCCACCGTTCCCCGTTCCCGTCAACTGGACGCCCTACTCTCCCCGATCGGGTGACCCGGCGAGACGGGGTTGCGCGGCCCGCGCCATCGCGGTGAACGCCTGCGCGTAGCCAGCGCCGCGTCCGAAATCCGCCAGTCGTGGATGTCGTCGGCGGGCATCTGGCTGACCATGGTGGCCGCCTGTGGGCGGGCGTGGTCAGCCGGTGAAGGCGTTCCAGTCCGGAGCTGGCTCGGTGCCGCGCAGGAACGAGAGAATCAGCGGATTGACCAGTTCTGGATGCTCGACAGGGAGGGTGTGCGTGCCCGGTAGTACCGCCAGGCGTGCCTCGGGCAGCGCGGCAACGACGGCCAGGGAGTGTTCGACGGTGACCTCGTCCCGGTCGCCTTGAAGCACCAGGGTGGGGGCGGTGACGCCGGCCAGGGTGTCCAGCGCGATCTCCGGCTCGGTGGTGATCATGCGCATCATCTTGGCGTGCACGGCCGGGAAGTGGTCAGGGCCGTCCGGAGAGACCGGGTCGTAGGCCTGGCGCAGGAACGTGATCGCCTCCGGTGAGTTGAGGTACGCCGCCAGGTCGTCGCCGGCGGCCCTGCCGGAAGAGTTGTAGTACTGGCCGATCAGCACCATCCGGGCCACCAGCAGCGCGACCACCGCCCCGTCGCTCCACCCGACCAGGTGAGCCGGCGCGCCGACTTCCTGCTCCAGGTAGGCAACCATGTCGTCGGCCATCACCGAGTAACTCAGCGGACCCTCGACGTCCGGGGTGTGCGCGTGCCCGCGACGCTCGGGGACATGGACCCGATAGCCGGCCTCGACCAGCGCCGGGACTTGCGCGAAGAACGAGGACGCGCCGACGAACCCGCCGTGCAGCAGGACGAGCGGATCGCCTTCGCCTGAAACCTCATGCCACATGCGCAGCCCAGCCACCTCGAGGTATCCCATCATGCCCATCACCGTAGATGCATCCACGGGGCATATAAACAGATGTGCTGTGAGGCGGTGGTGACCGCACGTCAGCATGCCGGCGGCTGGCATGGCCGATGACGTAGCCGTCCAGCGACGCAGTCCTCTACAGCCGGGGCAGCGCCATTCGGCTCAGCCCGCCTGCCGCACCCGGTAGCGCAGGTGCTGCACGCCTGGCCCGTCGAAGGCACGGGTGAGTTCCAACTCGATGTGCTCCGGCGGCATGTGCTCGAACAGGCGGTGGCCCTGCCCGAGCAACACCGGGACCAGATAGATGTGCAACTCGTCCAGCGCCCCCGCGGTCAGCGCCAACTGCGCGGTGACCGCGCCGTGGACCAGCACGTCCTTGTCGCCGGCGGCTTCCTTCGCCCTGTGCACCGCGTCCTTCACATCGTTGACGTAGGTCACCGCGGGCCATTGCATCGTGGCGTCGGGCTGTCGGCGGGTCAGGACGAAGATCGGCACGCCGTCGTGGTGGTCACCTCCCCAGCCGCCCGCGTGTTCGAACGTCCGCCGGCCGGTGACCACCGCCCCGGTGGCCATCACTTCGTCCATGACCTCGCGGTTCACGCCTGACAGGCGGGCGACGGCGTCGTTATGGCTGCCCTCGGAGTCCATCCCGAACCACTCGTGCAGGCGGTGTCCGCCATCACCGAGCCCGTTGCCCGGCCCGTCGTTGGGTCCGGCGATGAATCCGTCGACCGACATTGACATGTACAGCACAGCGTTGCCCATCGCTCCTCCTCGTATCGCTACCACCGACGGCCAGCCCTCGTGCCTCGAGTTCGCGGCACGCTGGCCCCTGGTCGTACCGTCGTCTCCACCGTAGCGGCCGGGCCGGGCCACAGGTGCCGGCGTCCGCTGACCTGGGCCGCGCGCCGGCTGGGACCTCGACCAACCGCCGCTGGTGGTAGGCGTGCATGCGTGCCGTCTGCGGCCGACGGTCGGGGCGTCTGGGCTCGGATACACACCACCCTGGTCCCATACGACCACCTGCCGCACTGGACCATCCACTTTGGACGCGAGTCAGCCGCTACCGTTTGCGCCGGAGCCTTTTTCCTGATAGTTCCTCTCTGCTGTTCCGTTCTGCTGTGTGGGCGGAAACCGTTGCTGTTTCACGGGTTTTCGTCACCTGCGAGAAGGGACAGGTGACCTCGGTGGGTGTCGGGAAGCGTCGTAGGTGGGTCGTAGGGTCTGCTTGTGCGGGAGGCGTTGGGTGAGGTGGGGCGGGCACTGGAGGAGTGTCGGTCGGTTGCGGTGTGGGGGTTGTCGGGTGAGTCGTTGGTGTGGTGTCT
>DASXOA010000243.1:0-12873 GCA_036494675.1 Rugosimonospora sp. | reverse complement strand
CATGTTTGTCAGGAACGCCACTGCGGCGACCCAGAACCCGAACGAGTGGTGGCGGCGAAGGCGCGCGGGGTGTAGCCGGCTGTCCGCGGTGGATCTTGGAGACACGGAACCTGTGGCGAGGGCCATGAAGGCCGTCCTTTCGTCGCAACTCACACTCGCCCTCGACGCTCCCACTTGCCGGTTATTCTGGCCAACGAAAGCTGTGCATTTCTGTCATGAATGCCATGCATGACTGGAGCATGAGGTGGAGCTTCGACATCTGGACCATTTCGTCGCGGTAGCTGAGGAGCAGAGCTTCACTCGCGCCGCGGCGCGCGTCCACGTGGTGCAGTCCGCACTGTCGGTGTCGATCCGCGGGCTGGAACGCGAACTCGGCACTCGCCTGTTCAACCGCACGACACATCGGGTGGAGCTCAGCGACTCCGGGCGGGCCCTGCTTCCCGAGGCCCGCCGCACGCTCGCCGCAGCGGAGGCGGCACGTGATGCCGTCGCCGCCGTTCACGGCGGGCTTCGCGGCACGGTCCGGATCGGGATCATGCACGCGCTTTCACTGATCGACATCGCCGCGCTGCTCACCGAGTACCACCGCGCCCGACCACAGGTCCGCCTCGTGCCGAGCGCACTTCGCGGCGGCTCCGCCGAGTTGGCCCGCGAGGTCATCGAGGGCAGCCTCGACCTCGCCTTCGCCGCCCTCCCGACCGGATATCCGCCCGCGCTTTCCGTGCTGCCGTTGGCGTCGGAGGAGATGATGCTCGCCTGCCCGCCGGACCATCCGTTCGCCAAACGACGCAGCATCGCCCTGGACGAACTCGCCGGCGAGCGGTTCGTGGACTTCCCCGCCGGCTGGGGCACCCGGCTGAGCGTGGACCAGTTGTTCCTCGAGTCCCGGCTCCAGCGCGAGATCGCCGTGGAGGTGGACGACATCCCCATCGCGGTCGACCTGGTCAGCGCCGGCTTCGGGTTCGCCTTCGTGAGCCCGTCCACCGTTCCTCACGCACGCCGGCACGCCCTGCGGCGAGTGCGTCCGAGCCCCGAGTTCACCGTGTCGCTGATCACTTCGACACAACGGCCGCAGAGCGCGGCCGTCCATGCTCTCGTCACGCTCGTGCGCGCAACCTATCCGGCTGCGGCGCAGTGACGGTTGGCCGGTGGGGTTGGAGCGTGCCAACACCCCGCACCTGAGCTGGTCGACAGCGCCGGCAGCCCCCGAAAGGGGCCTGGCTACCCGGAGCCCGCGTGACTACCCGCGCTGTTCGAACTCGGCCCACGCCGCAGCCAGTAGAGCCGGTTCGGCGATCAGGTCGGCACCGAGCGTGGACAGCGCCTCCGCGGCGCACAGCATGGCATCGTGGGCCTGGTCGGACACCGCCGCCTGGGCCAGCGCCGTCGAGTGGCTCGGTGTACCGGTCGGGGCGACCTGCACGAACGGGTGGATCGTGGGCAGGACCAGGCTCACGTTACCGGCGTCGGTGCTGCCGGTCGGGTCGTTCGGCGACGGTGGCACAGCCGCGACGCCCAGCTCCGTGAGATACCCCCCGAACCGCCTGGCCAGGGTCTCGTTGCTGTTCAGGTGCGCGTAAGCAGGCGCGGCGTCGACCAGTTCGGCGCTGGTACCGGTGGCCAGCGCGGCGCCCTCCGCGCAGGCGCGCACCCGGTCGGCCAGTGCGCGGGCCTCGTCCAGGGTGCGGTGCCTCACGTAGAAGTCCGCCTCGGTGAGGTCGGGCACCACATTGGCAGCCGCGCCGCCGTTGGTGATCACGCCATGCAGGCGGGCATCCGGGCCGACGTGCTGGCGCAGCCCGTCCACCGCGACAAAGAACTGGATCATGGCGGCCAGGGCGTTCCGGCCGGCCTCCGGGTTCTTCGCGGCGTGGGCGGCCACGCCGTGAAACCGGATGGTCAGATGAGCGCATGCCAGCATCCGCCGGGTCAGGATGGTGCGGTCGGCCGGGTGGAACATCAGCGCGGCGTCGACCTCGTCGAACACCCCGGCAGCCAGCTCGGTGACCTTTCCGCCGGCACCCTCCTCGCCGGGCGTACCGATCACCATCACGGTGCCCGACGTTCCGGCGCCCAGTACCCGGCGTAGCGCGCTGGCCGCGGTCACTCCGCCGGCCGCGATCAAATTGTGCCCGCAGCCGTGCCCCAGGCCGGGCAGCGCGTCGTACTCAACGAGGTAGGCGATCCGGGGACGCCCGGCGCCCCACTCCGCGACGAAGGCGGTGGGCAGCCCGGCCACGCCCGGGGTGACGGTGAAGCCCTCGGCCCGCAGCCAGTCCTGCAGCACCCCGGTCGAGCGGTGCTCGCGCAGCGCCAACTCGGGGTTCGCGTGCAGGTCGCGGCTGAGCAGGATGGCACGGGTACGCAGGTCCTGAACCGCCAGGTTCAGGGCTTGGCGGGTCTGAGCGTCGGGCATCGAGGTCTCCATTACTCGCTTCTGAGTCGGCTGTGAACTGGCCGCGAATGCTTGTCCGTGTGGCTACCACATGCTATGTCTATACATAACCAGACCGCTAGTTCCTGGGAGTGCGCGCCGGCCACCCAGCGTCGCTGGTGACTCTGCGTCACGGAGCCCAGGCTGCCCGACCACTATGGAGGGGCCATATGCCGACCATGCCGCCCGCCCGACCGGCCGGGGTGCCGCCGGGCGAGGTGCTCGACCGGAGCGTCGGCGAGAACCTCGACCGGCTCATCACCATCGACATGCGCGGCGACGAGATCGGTCGGGTGATTTATCAGGCGGCCCGGGCCCGCAGCCCGCTGCCGCTCACCCTGGCCGGCGCCCGCTTCCTGCGCGACCAGTTGGCCGGCGGCACGTCGACCAGCGGGGTGGCACTGTTCCTCACCGGGTTCCGCATCCCGCCCACCGGCGTACCGGAGACCGACGGTCTGATCGGCAGCGCGGTGCTGGCTCACGCGCTGGACCGGGCCGGCGGCACGGTGCCGGTCTTCGTCTGCGAACCCGAGGTCACGCCGGCGCTTGCGGCGGCGCTGCGGGCCACCGGGTTGGCGGTCGCGGACCGGTTGGAGACCGCCCGGGAAATGCCGCATACCGCGGCGATCCTGTCCTGGCCAGACCCGACCGACACCGTCCGGCCCGACCAGGACGGCGGTTCCGGGACGGGCGGCGCCTCAGCGACTACCGAGACTGCGGCACTGCTGGCCGCCGAGATCGCGCCCGCGGTCTGCGTGGCGATCGAGCGGCCGGGCCGCAACGCCAAGGGCCAGTACCACTTCGCTGGCGGTATCAACGTGTCGGCCGCGATCGCGCCGATCGACTCGCTGTACGAGGCGGTGGCCGGCCGGGGCGCCGGTACGTTGGCGATCGGCGACTTCGGCAACGAGCTAGGCATGGGCGCGATCGCCGACACGGTCAAGGCGGAGACGCCGGCCGGCGGGGACTGCGCTTGCGGCTGCGGCGGCGGTACCGCCTGCGAGATCCCGGCCGACATCACGATCGCCTGCACGGTGTCCGACTGGGGCGCGTACGCGCTGGCCGCCGCCCTGTCCCACCTGTACGCCGACCCCGGCGTGCTGGTCAGCGCGGCGGTATACCGCCGGATCCTGGAAGCCACCGTGGCCGCGGGCGCCATCGACGGCACCTCACGGCTGGCCGTCCCGCACGTGGACGGCGTCGGCGACGAGTACAACGGCCGGCTGCTGGAGATGCTGCGCGATGCCGTCGCATACCCGAACCGCCCGCACCTGAACAACGCGATGCGCCGCTACCGCGGCAGCCGGATCGAAGGAGTCTGATGAGCACCGACCCCGTATACCGCCACCTGGACGAGCACCTGGACGAGCACGTGCAACTCCTGCGCGAATTCGTCCAGCAGCCCAGCGTCAGCGTCAGCGGCGAGGGCGTGGCGGACTGTGCCGAACTGGTCGCCGAGCACTACCGCATGCTCGGCTGCCAGGAGGTCGAGGTGGTGCCGACCGACGCCTTCCCGGTGGTCTGGGCCTACTACGACGCAGGCGCACCGGTCACGCTGGTGAACTACAGCATGTACGACGAGCGTCCGGTCGGCGACGCGTCGGCGTGGACGCACGACCCGTACGGCGCGACCATCGAGCCACGCGGCGATCTGCCCGCGGTCATGTACGGCCGGGGCGCGCTGGTACCCAAGGGGCCGGACATCGCCTGGTTGTCGGCGCTGCGGGCGATCAAGGAGGGTGCCGGCGAGCTGCCGGTGAACATTGCCTTCCTGGCCGAGGGCAGCGAGATCATCGGCAGCCCCGGGTACACGGCGGTCATCGACCGGTACGCCGAGCGCCTGCGCGGCGTGGACGGTTGCCTGTATGTGCGCGCCGGGCAGAATGCCGCTGGGGAGCTGCCGGTGTTCCTCGGGTACAAGGCGTTCTTCACGCTGGAGCTGAAGGCGACGGGCCGGGCCTGGGGCCGCGGTCCGGTCGAGGACGCCGCGCACAGCGCGACCCGGACCATCGTGGACTCCCCCGCGCTGCGTCTGGTCCAGGCGTTGGCCACGCTGTTCACCCCGGACGGCGACATCGGCGTACCGGCGTGGACCACATCGCTGCTGCCGGCGCAGGTACCGGCCGCCGAACGGGAATTGGTCGACGAGCTGATCCGGCGCTTTCCGGATAAGCAGTGGAACACCGCGATCCCCGGACTGGCCACCAGTGGACTGCGGGTGTACGCGCACGACCTGACCGGGGACGAGGTGCTGACCCGGTATCTGTACGGATCCAGCCTCAACATCCAGGGCGTGTACTCCGGGTACACCGGCCCGGGCTCGCGTACCTACACCATCCCGCACGAGGCCACCGCACTGCTGGACGCTCGGCTGCTGACCCCGCAGTCGACCGACGAGGTGATCGCCGGGCTGCGCGAGCACCTGGACGAGGCCGGCTTCCCGGACGTCCAGCTGACCGTCAAAGGCGCCTACCCGGCCTCCAGTACGCCGCCGGACGCACCGCTGGTCCGCTCCTTCCTGGACGCCGCCGGCCGGGCCGGCGGCCGGCCGGTGGTCTGGCCGCGCAGCGGCGGCGGCGGGCCCTGGTCCATCTTCAATCACCGCTTCGGCGCACCGGTGGTGTTCGGTACCGGCATCGGCACCGGCGGCAACCCGGGCGGGGTGGACGAGTACCTGGTCCTCGATGGCGGCGGCAAGCAGCCGGGACTGCCCGAGATGCAGCGATTCTGCGTCGACCTGATCACCGACTTCGCGGCACGGAAGGGCAACCGATGAAGATCACCGCCCATCACCCGGCCGGCGCCCGGCCACCACGCGCCGCGCTGAGTCCCGCGATCCGTGCGGGAGACCTGGTCTTCGCCTCCGGCCAGGTTCCGGTCGACCCGACCTCCGGGGAGCTGATCGGCACCGAGATCGCCGAGCAGACCACAGCGGTACTGGACAACCTCGAGCGGGTACTGAAGGCCGCCGGCGCCGGGTTGGCCGACGTGGTCAAGACGACCGTGTTCCTGACCCGCACCGGCGACTTCGCCGGCATGGACGCCGCGTACCGGCAGCGGTTCGCGGACCGGCCGCCAGCCCGCTCGACGGTGACCATCGCGGGTCTGGCCCGGCCGGGCTTCCTCGTCGAGATCGAGGCCGTGGCGGTGACACCGGAATGAACCTACTCCCAGGTGAGGCCGCCGTGCTGGGTGGAATCCTCGCCGAAACTGAGCCGACCGCGGTAACTCACCCGGTCCGAGGGGTGGACCGACTGACCGACCAGCACGGTCTGCTCGTCCACGGTGGCGCACCACAGCCGCCGCACGAACAGGCTCTCACCGGTCCGGCAGCTCAGCACCCGGCCCTCGCTGCCGGTGGCCTTGCGCACGGACAGCTCGAAGTCCATCCGGCCCAGCCGGAACCCGTACTCTTCCAACACCCCGAACACCGAACGGGTCTCCAACCGAGCCGGCTCCAGCGCGGCCAGTGCGGCCGGCAGCCACCGGGTATCCAGGGCCACCGGCTCGCCATCGGCCGAACGCAGTCGCTCGACGTAGGTCAACGGCGTGTCCACCGCGACCCCGAACGCTTCTGCCACCGACTGCGGCGCGGGGCGGGTCTCGAACCGCAACACCTTCAGGTCGATCTGGTACCCCTGGCCGTGCCAGCGGTCCAGGAAGTCCACTGTGGTCATCGCGCCGAGGTCCTCGGACAGATGCACCCGGGCGAACGTGCCCTTCGACCGCTGCCTGGTGACCAACCCGGCCGCGACCAGACTGTTGTACGCCTGACGGGCAGTCATCCGGCTCACGCCGAACGACTCGGCCAGCTCGATCTCGCCGGGCAGCCGCACCGTGCGTCCGTCGCCGGAGGCCAACCGGTCCAGCAGGTATTGCTCGATGCGCCGGTACGCCGGTTCACGCTTGGTCATGTCGGTGAAGAACATCCTCTGCAGAGCTCAGGCCACTGTCCCGGGGTTGCGAGCCGAGATTACATCAGAGTTTCGCATCCCAGCACAGCAGCACAAATTGCCATAAAAGAATATGCCCGTTTCGCCCGCCGGCCGGAAGCTTCCAGCCTGCCCCCGGGCTTCATTGTGATGTCTAGAAAGGCATATCGATGACGAACCAGCTTTCCCGCCGGGCACTACTCGGGGGCTCCGCCGCCGCCGCGGCCGGCGTGCTGCTATCCGCCTGCGGCTCGGGCGGCTCGTCCAGCGGCGGGTCCACCGACAAAGTCACCGCCTCCGAGTGGGGCGGCGTCTGGGACAAGGCACTCAACGGGATCGCTCCGGCGTTCAAGGCCCAGAGCGGAATCACCGTGGTCAACGCGGTAGACGACGAGAACGGTCTCGTCAAGGTCCAGCAAAACCCCACGCTCTACGACCTCGCATGGCTTACCGCCGACAAGGCCGCACAGGGCCTCGCCGAGGGCGCACTGCAGCCGATCGACACCGGCAAAGTCACCGGATACGCCGACATCTACCCGAACCTGACCAGCAGCCTCACCACCGGCGGCAAGGTAGCCGGGATACCGGTGAGCTGGGGCGTCATCGGCATCCTGTACCGCACCGACCTGGTCCCGTTCGAAATCACCTCGTGGAAGGACCTGTGGCGCCCAGAACTCAAGGGCGCCATCGGCATCCAGGCGATGCCCGCGCTGGGCGCCGCGATGACTCTTCTCACCGCGGCCAAGACGTTCGGCACCGGGCTGAACGACGTCGCCGCGGGCTGGAAGGCGATGGCCGCGCTCAAACCCAACGTGCAGTACCAATACTCGGTCAGCTCAGACCCGATCAACAAGCTGGCCGACGGCAGCCTGCCCGTGGCGATCAGCTTCGCCGACTTCGGCCTGCCGCTGGCAAGCAAGAAGGTCAAGGTGGTCGTGCCGGCCGACGGCGCGCCGTGGAGCCCACAGGTGGCCTGCATTCCCAAACGAGCCGGCAACGCGGCCGGTGCCTACAAGTTCGTCAACTACCTGCTCGACCCGACCAACCAGGTGACCTGGGTCAAGGCCACTGCCGTCGCGCCGGCCAACAGCAAGACCCAACTGCCCTCGGACGTCTCCGCAAAGCTCACCGAGACCCAGTCGGTTGCCGACAACATCTGGAAAGTGGACTGGTTGACCGTGGGCAAGAACCTCAACTCCTGGGCGCAGCAGTGGCAGCAGACACTGTCCTGAGCACCGGGCCGGTACAGGCCGCGGACCCCGGCGAAACCCCTCCTCGCCGGGGCCGCACCTGGCCGGGCGCCGTGCTGGGCCTGCCGCTCGTGCTCTACGCCGCGGTGCTGTTCCTGGTGCCGCTGGCCATCGTGATCCGGGCCAGCCTGTCCGACCCAAACGTGTTCGGTATCAGCGGCCTCACCTGGGTCAACTACTCGAACTTCCTGACCCACGCCTACTACTGGCAGGTGCTGCTGCGCACGCTGCTCATCGCCGTAGTGTCGGTAGCCGCGACCGCGCTGCTGGCGGTGCCGTACGCCTACGGGCTGGCCCGCCGGCCAGCGCTGCGGCAGCTGCAGTTGCTCGCCCTGTTTGCTCCGCTGTTGGTCAACCAAGTGGTACGAATCTTCGGACTGCAGATTCTGATCAACTCGGTGAATCGCGGACTGGGTGGGCTGGGCCTGCCCAAACTACCGCTGACCTACAACATCGCCGCCGTGGTTCTCGGCGAGCTGATCTTCCTATTCCCCTACATGGCGGTGTCTGTGTTCGCCAGCCTGTCCCGCCTGGACGTCACGGTCGAGGAGGCCGCCGCCACCCTGGGCGCACCGCGGCGCGCGATCGTCTGGCACGTCATCCTGCCCGCCTGCCGGCCCGGCATCGCGGCCGGCTCAGTACTCACCTTCGCCAGCGCCTCCGGGGCATACCTGGTCCCCCAGATGATGGGCGGCGGCAAGGTAACCACCGTGCCCGTGCTCATCTACAACGACGTGACCCAGGGCGGCACGTTCGGGTCCGGCGCCGCCGCCGCGGTGATACTCATGCTGGTGGTCATCCCGGCCATGCTCTACTCCTCGACCAGAGCGGCGAGGTGACTGCGATGAGCCTCACCCGCCGAGTCTCGATCTACAACCTCGTCGCCGCCGCCATCCTGATCCTGCCGCTGCTCGTGGTGATCGGAGTCTCCGTCAACCCCGGCCAGTACTCAGTCTTCCCGCCCGACGGCTTTTCCCTGCGCTGGTTCAGCAACGCCTTCGGCAACCACCAGTTCCTCGACGCGCTGCGGCTCAGCCTGGAGATCGCGCTAGGCGCCACCGCCATCTCACTGGCACTGGCCGTCCCCGCATCGCTTTCCCTGGTCCGCTGGCGGTTCCGGGGCCGCAGCCTGGTCCGCGTACTGGCCATCGGACCGCTCGCGGTACCGGAGATCCTGCTCGGCCTCGGGCTGCTCATCTTCTTCACCAACGCGTTGCCACTCGGCGCCGGCACGGTACCGATCGTGCTCGGGCACGCCCTGGTCGGTACGCCGATCGCGTTGCAGGTGCTGACCGCGAACCTCACCCAGATCGACGGCGTGCTGGAGGAGGCTGCACAGACCCTGGGCGCACCGCCTATCACCGCGTTCACCAAGGTGACGCTGCCGCTGATGGTGCCCGGCATGGTCGGTGCCGGCCTGCTCAGCTTCATCTTCTCCTTCGACAACGTCAACATCTCGCTATTCCTGACCACGCCGGGAGAGTCCACGTTGCCCGTCCAGATGTACAGCTACCTCAACTACCGCTCGGACCCGACCGTGGCCGCCATGTCCACCGCGCTGGTGCTGTTCGGCCTGGTCTTCTTCGTCGTAGCGAACCGGGTCGGCGCGCTGCGCTTCATGGCCTCCGGAGGTGGCCGATGAGCACCCCCTACCTGACCATCGACCGAGTCGGCAAGCGGTACCCGCAGGGCGGCGGAGTCGACGAGATCGATCTCTCCATCCCCCGAGGCGCAATGCTGGTCCTGCTCGGGCCGAGTGGCTCGGGCAAGACCACACTGCTGCGTACCATCGCCGGGCTCGTCCCGGCGGACACTGGCCGCATCCTACTCGGCGATCGGGACATCACACGGGTACCGGTGGCCCGCCGCAGGGTGGGCATGGTGTTCCAGACCTGGGCACTGTTCCCGCACATGACCGCGTTCGACAACGTGGCCTTCGGCCTGCGCATGCAGAAGGTACCCAAGGCCGAGCTGACCACCCGGGTCGAGGAAGCGCTCGCCCTGGTCCACCTGGAAGACTTCGCCGCGCGGCTGCCGCGCCAGCTCTCCGGTGGGCAGCAGCAGCGGGTGGCCCTGGCGCGGGCCATCGTCACCCGGCCCGACCTGCTGCTCTTCGACGAGCCGCTGAGCAGTCTGGACCACCGCATCCGGCTGGAGCTGCGCTCCCAGCTGCGCCAGATCCAGCACCAGCTCGGCCTTACCGGGGTGTACGTGACGCACGACCATTCCGAGGCACTGGCCCTGGGCGACGACATCGCCGTGATGGATCAGGGGCGGATCGTCGAGCGGGGCGCACCGCACGCCATCTTCACCCGGCCCACCACCCGGTTCACCGCCGAATTCCTGTCCACCGGCACGGTACTGGACGTCGTCTCGGTACACCCGCGGGACGGGCAGGCCGAGGTCGTCACCGCCGCCGGGCTGCGCTTCGTACTGCCCAGAACCGGCACCGACCTGGAGGAGATCACCGCGCTGTCGATCCCGAGCCGGGCGATCCGGGTGGAGCCGTTCGACGAAGCGGCGCCCGCTGGCACCGCCGGGCTGATCGAGGGCGAGGTGTCGGCGGTCGAGTACGAGCAGGCCAGCCTCCTCTGTTCGATCCGGCTGGTGGACCACCCGGTGATACTCAAGAGCATCCAGCCGCTCGAGCGCGAAATCGGCCTCGGCGACCGGGTACGGGTCTGGTGCAACGAGGACCAGGTACTGCCGCTGCGTTGACCCTGGGATCCAAGGCCCCCGCGCGATGACACCACGCTGAACGTGGATCAGCCCGTCCCAGCCGTGGCGGCGAGGCCCCGCATGACGATGTCGAGCATGCGGGCTGTTCTTGCCGCCCAGCTGTCGTCCGTCTCGATGCGCCAGAGGAAGCCGACGAGCTTGTGGGTGGCGGTGTGGAACGCCCCGGCCAGTCCGCGCTTGATCTGCCCGTAGACGGCGAGTCGGTCCAACCACAGGCGCAGCGCCTCCCGTGGCGGGTGTTCTGCGAGCAGCGCGGGAGCCGCCTCTACTAGGTCGGCGACGTCGTGACGGTGAACTTCGAGCACGAGCGCTTCCCGGAAGCGATTCGAACCGCGCGTCTCGTCTGGGGGTCACGACAGGGAGCCTTCGATCCTGGTCTGGTCAGGGCCGAAAGCTGGCCCGGTACTCCGTTGGGGTGCGGCCAGTCAGCTCCCGGAATGCGGCGTTGAACGCCGACAGTGAGGTGTATCCGACCATGAATGCGATCTTGGTCACCGGGGTGTCACCCGCAGCGAGTTCCTCGATCGCACCCAATACCCGCATTCGGCGCAGGACCGCCCGCCAGGTCATGCCGGTCTCCTCCTCAAAGCGCCGTGCCAGCGACCGCGGTGCGAGGCCAACTTCGGCTGCCACGTCCTCGAAGCGGACCTCACCGCCGAGCCGCTGCTCGGTCAGCTCAAGGGCCCGGCGCAGTTCCGGTGATCGCCCCGCCGGCACGACGACCGGGCTCGGCTGCTGGGCGAGCCGCCAGGTCACCGCAGCGAGCGCGGCGAACAGCGTCTCTGCGTACGCCGTGAGGGGTTCGTCGCACTCGCCCCACGTGCGGCACTCGGTCAGCAGTGCGCGTGCCAGCGGGTTGAGATCGAATACGGTCAAGGGTGCTGGCGGGGCCGGAGTGAATCCGGTATCGAACAGGACCGACGCGGTCGTGACCGGCCGCGGGATGCTCACCCGGATCGGCCGGCCTGCCTCGATCAGGGCGGCCCGCGCCGGCGGCAGCAACCACGCCTGACCCTGCGCCTCCAGCCGGAGGGTCCCGGCGGAGGCGCAGAGCAGGTAGTGGCGGTCCACACACAGGTCGCGAGCGAACTCCGGCGCGAACGTGCGGACGAAGCTGTACGCCCTGCGGGTCATCGACGGCCTCGCACAGACCGATCCTAGAAGCCCGTCGCGACGCCGGTCAGGCCACCGTCTCCAGCAGGTCGGCGCGAAAGCGCCGGCTCACCGGCGCTCCGATCATCATCGGCCGAATCACTTCGCCTAATTGCGCGAAGGAGTCCGACCTCAGGTAGCCGGCGAACGAAGCCTCGTCGTCCCACTCGTGGACCACGGCGACTGCGGTGTCGTCCTCACGCGCGGCGTAGACCCGGAAAGCGATGTTGCCCGGCATGGCGCGTACCCGATCACCCTCCCCGTCGAATTGGGCGAGGGCAGCGGGCCGGTCGGTGGCAGCAGTCCTGAAGTCGAGGATGGCGATGAACACGAGGACCTCCTGGATAAGGCGGCGACGGCCGCGGATTGGATGGCCCGATCCTCCGGCAGCACGCGCCCAGCCCGCCTCTGCCAGCCGGACGCGTTCACGCTCCCAACGGACACGCCCGCTCTTCACCTGGATCCAGACAACCGCCACAGCAGCCAAAACGCTCTCAGTTCGATTTTCCTCGTTCAGAATGCGGCGACAGGGCGACGAGACCGCTCCGAGAGCGAGCTGGCAAGCAACTGGCAAGCCCCCCGGGCTACCGTGCGTCAGCCAATGGGTATCCGCAGAGGAGGCAGGTATCGATGCGACGGAGAACTCGACTGAGTATGTCGAACATGAAGCGCACCACAACCTGGCTTGCCGTCATGGTGGCCGCGGCAGCCACGGCCACGGTCATGGCTGCCAGCCCATCGTCCGCCGACACTTTTCCCACCAGCGCCACGGCCACCGCCTCGGTGGGTTGGGCCCATTTCGACGCGTACACCCAGGTACTGAGCATTTACGATGCCCACCCGGATGGCTACGGGATTGCGGTCGTAAACAACCGCAGTGACCTGGCTAACCCGGGGCCCTACTACGGGTGGAATCGCGACGGGTACGGCACGACTGTCTACTACGACCTGCACATGCCAAACCTCGCCAGCATCAGGTTTTACGTATGCCCCGAGCAAGACGGCGTGATTTTGTCATATACAGGTCGTTGTGGTACGACGGCAATTGGATACGCCGGTGTAGAGATTTAGGAAAGCATCATTTGGCCCCACCCTCACGGGGCCCCCGTCCGGGTGGGGCCAGATGAAGTCGTCAGAACCACGTGGGAGTTGTCCGGAGCCTTCTGCCGGTTGCGGAGTTGGAGCGAGAACAGGCCCGCTACAGAGCTTGAATCGTCAGGATTATGTCCTGCGTTAATCGCGTCGCGTGCTGATCGTTCCAGGGCTAGCCTGGCGCCGTGACTCCAAGCGACGACATTCACGGGGGACGTGTTGCGGTGGTGGTCCGGCAGGAACGGGCCGAAGATCGCGAGGCTGTGCGGGAACT
>DASXOA010000242.1:0-22597 GCA_036494675.1 Rugosimonospora sp. | reverse complement strand
GGCAGCCGATGTTCCCACCACCGTTGGGTCGTCATGGTCGCCAAGATCCGCCTCCGATACCGATAGTTCGAAAGATCACCTCGTCGACAGAGCGCGATCGAAATCCGTCGACGACGTCGCTACCTGCGAGTCGGAGGCGCTGGGAGTTCGCCGTTGGGGTCGATGGCTTGCCGGATACGGCTGGCAATGTCGCGGAGGTGTATCGCCTGAGCGCGGGTGAGGGGATCGAATACGAGGCTTCGGACGGCGTTGACATGTCCGGGTGCAGTGGCCGTGACCTTGTCCCAGCCAGAGGCGGTGAGCGTCGCCAGGGTGTAGCGCCGGTTGTCGCTATCAGCCGCCCGGGTGACCCAGCCCTGCTTCTCCAGACGGGTGACGACGTGCGACAGCCGTGACAGTGTTCCGTTCGTGAGGGCCGCCAATTCGCTCATCCTGGCCGTGCGTTCGGGCGACATCGACAACATCGCCAACACCTGGTACTCGAAATGGCTGATACCGGCGTCGCACTCCAGTTGAGCGTCCAAGGCGCTGGGAAGCCACATCAACACAGAGGCCAAGGCGAACCATGTAGACATCTCCTCCTCGTCGAGCCAGCGTGGCTGAACGGCCGCCTCTGTTTCGTCGTTGTTCACGCGTCACCTGGCACCTAAGCTTCCGATCACACTTGACGCTTCAACTATAGTCGGGAACACGTTCATGCCTCAGGCTTCAAGCGCGACTACGTCATCTGACCGCGTTCGTCCGGGCGCCGCAGTGCCGTTAGCCGCCCTACTGATATCGAAGACACTCACCAGCACAGGAGACAACGCATGACAGATCAACAGCACGGCGGGGCCGAACTGCTTTCCGCATCGGTCGGCACCTGGACGCTCGACCCGGCGGTGAGCACGGTAGAGCTGCACACCAAGGCGATGTGGGGACTAGCAAAGGTGAAAGCGACCTTCACCGTGCTCGAAGGCTCGGGCGTCGTCGCCGCGGACGGCGATGTCAGCGGCACGCTCGTGGTCGACGCCGCCTCGGTGAACACCGGCAACGCCAAGCGTGACGAACACCTGCGCGGAAGCGACTTCTTCGAGGTCGCGACCTACCCGACGTTCACCTACACGGCGACGGGCGCGGCGCACGGCCCCGACGGCGTGATCACGTTCACCGGCACACTGACCGTCCACGGACAAACCCACCCGCTGTCGCTGACCGCGACCGCAGCCGGCACGGATCGCGTCACGGTGACCGCCAAGGCCGAGATCGATCGCAGCCAGTGGGGTTTGACCTGGGCCAAGATGGGCGCCGGGCTACACAACCGCGTGACCGTCACCGCAACGTTCACGAAGAGCTGATCAGGTTCCGCAGCACACGCCCAAACCGTCGCCGGTACGGTCCACCTTTCTCTCAGGCTGCCAGATCCAGGTCTGGGCACAGATGACGAACGCGGGCGGCGACGCGTGCGATCGAAGAGAAGTACGGTGCGGACAACGTCGGGCCATAGGACGACTGCGGCCCTTATTCATGGCAGGCCCCCGGCACTGGCGCTGGGTGCTCGGAAGCGAGTGGGACTTTCTCGATACTTAGGACCCAATGCACGAGACCAGGGGCGCGAGGTCGCCCTCCCGCCCCTGGTCGCCGGCCCGCTGTTCGCCGCCCCGGGCACGACACCGGCCACCCGCCGATACACCTCAACCTCCAACCGCCTCGCCTGGCGCACCCCGACCACCAACACGATCGTCGCCGCCTCCAACGACGGCACCCACCTCACCGGCCAACAGACCACAACCTGCTGAAGTCAAGATGAGGCCGCCTGGCGCCACACCCGGCAGGGCCGGACCCACACATGAGACATTGCGCTTCGACCGGAGGGGCATCTAGGTTTTGCGGCTCTGCCGACATGCCGCGTGCGCTGCTGAAGTTCGCGGAACGTGTCGGCACGCGGCCTGGATCGTGCCGTGACTGGCCAAGTGCCGTCGTCGGGCGAGTGACCTATGTCCAGCGTGTCGCCAGCCCCGCACGGCGGACGCGGGCAGGCGGCAGCGACCGGCAACGGCGCACGGAGCCGACTTCCCGGCGAACCACACGAGCTACATCCGGGTCCGCGCGTGGGCTTGCAGTGCGTCGCGGACGAACGTCGCCCCCGCGGCGTCGTGGTACATGCCGGCGAAGCGGGGGTCGTCGACGTACATGTCTCCCAGGCAGTTCACCATCTCGATCGAGCGCTTCCGGTCGCCCTCGGCCGTGGGGGTACCCGGGATCTGGCTCAGCCACTGGACGTGCCGGGCAGCCAGCGACTGAGCGTGTTCCGATGTCGGAGAAACCCCGGCCTTCACCGCGGCGACCCATGCGGCGACGAGGTCTTCGGTGGCCTGCTTCCAGGCCAGCTGCTGGTCAAGGGTCTTGCCGTGCCACCAGTCGTTGCTCACTTGGAACGCGCGCTCGCCCCAGCGGGAGATCACCTCGTCCTTGTAGCGGTCGTTGAACCCCGCCAACATCACGTCCATCCGCGGTTCCGCCCCCGCCTGCAGGGCCTCGAGCGTGTGACGCACAGACCGGATCTGCCGTTCGATGCGGTCCCGTTCCTCTTCCAGAGCGGCGATGTGGGCACGGAGCCCGTCGCACGTGTCCACCTCGTCGGCCAGGACCTCGGCGATGGCCGGCAAGCCCATGCCGAGCTGGCGCATGAGCAGGATCCGCTGCAGCCGGGCGACCGCGGTGGGGTTGTAGTAGCGGTACCCGTTCGCGCCGACCCGGGAGGGGGTCAGGAGCCCGAAGCGGTCGTAGTGACGCAGGGTGCGGCTGGTGATGCCGGCCCTCGTCGCGAGTTCCTGGATCGTCCACTCCATCGTTCCAGTGTTACCTGCGGCGGAGCGTGGTTGCGATGATCTCCGAGCTGTCGGCGTGCAGGGCCTGCGCCGCCGTCTGCCCGGTCGCCGCCAGGTAGGTGTCGACCAGCCGGTTGCCCGCGGCGTACCCGGCGCCCATCGGCAGTCCCACCGGGGTGAGGCCGAAGCGCTCGGCGCTGGGGTCGCCGTGCACCCAGGCAGTGAAGTTCTGCATGCCTGTCACGTCGAGCCCGGTGAGTACCTTGTTGAAGATCTCATCGTTGTGCAGGTGCGGCACGCCGATGCGGGTGGGGCCGAGCTCGTCGCCGTGGAGCTGTCGGGCGAAGGCGTCGGCCAGGCCCTCGCCGACGATGTGGTCGCCGACCGTGACGGTCATCGGGTCCCACACAACCCCGCCCGGGCCGAACCGCAGGTTGTGGTGGAGTTCGTGTACGGCGGTGGCCTCCAGCCGTTCCACGTTCTCGGGGAAGGGCCAGAACGTGATGGCGATGTGGCCCGAGATGCCGCCGAATCCGGTCGATCCTTGGCAGGGACCCATGAAGTGCTCGTCACCCGGATCGCCGAGCACGAACAGCACGGTGATGTCCGGGGCCTCCAGCCCCGGCGTCGCCTTCAGCAGTACGGCGAGAGCGTCGTCGAGTGCGCGTTGCATCCGCTCCCAGGCCCCGGCCGCCGCCAGGGTTTCGAGCGCGTCGAGGCAACGCTCCTCGTCGCGGTCCACGGGGAAGCCGGACGCTTCGAGGTGCACGGCCACCAGGTCGACCTCGCCGGGGTAGTAGCGGTACATGCCCCTGTTGGCCTCCAGCATCGAACGCAGCAGGTCAACGCGGTCCGCGACCGGGGCCAGCAGGATCCGCCGCATGGCGGAGCAGGTGTCAAGAACAGTGATCGACATGGCGCCGATGCTAGAAGTTGACGCAACGTCAAGGTCAAACCACGGCGAATCGCAACTTCGCTCCGGCCCGATCGCAGAGGTTACTTCGCGTTGGGCGCGCCGCATTTAGCACCTACCTTCGGAGGAGGCCCGGGCACCGACTTCACGGTCGATCCGTCGGGCACCACGATCACCGTGGTGACCCCGCCGCACGTGGCCGGACCTGTTCCGGTGGCGCTGGTGTTTCCCGCCGGGACCGCCCCGGCCGGCACGTTCACCTACGTCGCGCCCACCGTCGCCTCGGTGACTCCGGACCAGGGACCGACCTCCGGCGGTACGACCGTCACGATCACCGGTACCGGGTTCACCGGCGCGACTGGGGTGACCTTCGACGGCCAGCCCGGAACCGGCCTGGTGGTCAGTCCCTCCGGCACGTCGCTGACCGTCACCACGCCGCCGGGCTCGGTGGGTCCGGCGGATGTGGTGGTCGAGGTGCCCGGCCAGAACGCGACCGACCCGGGCGGCTTCACCTATGTCGCGGCGGCGCCGACAATCGGCTCCCTGGATCCCAACCAGGGACCGACCGGCGGCGGCACGACGGTGACGGTCACCGGCAACGGCTTCGTACCCGGGCAGACGTCGGTCTCGATCTGCGGCCGGCAGATCCCCGCCGGCAGCGTGACGGTCGATCCGAGCGGCCTGTCGCTCACCTTCCTCACCCCGCCCTGCCAGGCGGGCAGCACCACGGTCACCGTCACCACACCGGCCGGTACTTCGAACGGCCTGACCTTCCGGTACGTGGGGGGCAGCCTGCCGGTCACGGGTACCCCGATTGCCCTGTACCTCGCCGCCGGTCTGCTCATGCTCGGCGCCGGCTCGGCAAGCCTGATTCTGGCGAGGCATCACCGGTAATCCCTTCGCCACCCAGTCACCGGCGAACCTAGGGTCCGGGTGGCGGCTGCCATGACGCGGCCGCCACCCGGACCAAACCCGATCCGGGCCTACCCCGGGCGACCGTCGCGGCGTACCGCGTCCCTGGCGGTGATCCATCGCCGGCCGCCGTGGTGGCTGCTGCTGGGGCTGCTCGCCCTCGTCGCGGTGGCTCCGGTGACGGTGAGCCTGCCGCCCGTCGCGGAGAGCGCCGCCATTGACGCGGTACTGCTCGCGACGGTCCTGATCGAGCAGATCATGACCCGACGGGGGCGGGCCCACATCGGTCCCTCGCCGGGGTCGTAGCCGGCCGGGCGGTACCGGGGGTGCTCGGGTTCAGGACTTCGGCTGGGAGAAGCGGAGCGTGTTGCCCGCCGGGTCGCGAAAAGCGCAGTCACGCACGCCGTACGGCTGGTCCATCGGCTCCTGCATCACCTCGGCGCCGGACGCGCGTATCTTCTCAAACACCCCGTCCACGTCGCCGCTGGTGAAAACCAGCCCGGCGAGCGATCCCTTGGCCAGAAGCGACCGCAGGGCCTGCGCGTCCTCCGGCGGCCGGCCGACACCGACGGACGTCAGGACGATCCCCAGCTCGGGCTGATCGGCGGGCCCGACGGTCAGCCAGCGGCCGAAATCCAACGCGACGTCGTTGCGGACCTCGAGGCCGAGCACGTCGCGGTAGAACGCCAGCGCCGCCTCGTGGTCGTCCACTTCCAGGTAGGTGTACTGCAGTGTCAGGTTCATGCCCCGAACGCTACGCGGGGCCGCTGACCTGCGCTTCTTTGTTCCTGCTCGGTCCGCCGTGCAGGGTCGCGGCCCGCCTGACGGGCCGGCTGACGATCTTGGCCCAGCACGCCGGGACGGGCGCGAGCGCCGCATGGTCGCGGGCCCGGTACGCGCTCGGGCTCTCCCCCACCAACTCGGTGAAGCGGGCACTGAACGAGCCGAGCGAGGTGCACCCGACGGCCAGGCACACGTCGGTCACGCTCAGGTCGCCCCGGCGCAGCAGCGCCTTGGCCCGCTCGATCCGGCGGGTCATCAGGTAGCTGTACGGCGTCTCCCCGTACGCGGTGCGGAACTGGCGGGAGAAGTGCGCCGGGGACATCAGCGCGGTCCGCGCCATCGCCGGTACGTCGAGGGGGCGGGCGTACTCCCGGTCGATCAGATCACGGGCTCTGCGCAGGTGGACCAGTTCCTCGGGCGTCACCGGACAAGCATGGCACGGCCGGTACCGACGGCTCAGCTCGAGTTGGGCAACCGGATCGCGAGCGCGCGGCGCGGCACCGGCGAACCGGTGAGAACGAGTCGGTTCGGGCGAGCAACCGGTCCGGCGGGTCGCCGCGACGTCATGACAGAGGAATCGCAACGATGTCGTTGAGACAAGGGAGCCGATGAGACAGCCACCGATGGGGAAAGCCGAATGAAGCGGGATGAGGACAACGCGTTCCGCGACTATGTGACTGTCCGGCTCGAACAGCTACGCAGGACCGCCTATCTGTACTGCCGGGACTGGCACCTGGCCGACGATGTCGTCGGCGTGACGGTCGGCAAGCTGTACCAGCACTGGCGCCGGGCCCAGCAGGCCGACAACATCGACGCCTACGTGCACGGCATCCTGACCCACGCGTGGCTGGACGAACGGCGTCGGCCATGGCGCCGGGAGCAGCCCATCGCCGATCTCCCCGAGCGGCCGGACCCGGGTGACGAGCCGAACAGCACGGACGTGTTGGCAGTGCTCGCAAACCTGCCGCAGCGTCGCCGCGCGTGCGTGGTGCTGCGCTACTACTGCGACCTGTCGGTCGAACAGACAGCGGAGATTCTCGGGATCTCGCCCGGAACCGTAAAGAGCCAGACCGCCCGGGGTCTTGAGACCCTCCGCGCCGTGGCAGCTCATCTCGTTGAGGAGTAGGAATGCACGACATGTTCGACGAGGCCATCGGCTCCTCGCCTCCCAGCAAGTTGGACATCGATGCCATCGTGGCGAGGAAGCGCCGGTACGCCGCGTGGAGATCGGGCGCGGCGATCGCCGCGGCGGGCGGGGTGGCCGCGGCGGTCATTGTGGCCAGCGTCGCCGTTCACGCGGCGGGGCGGGGATCGGGACTCGGGCCGGCCGGCGGCGGACTCGGCAACCGTCCCAGCGCGGCCGGCGTGGCCAGCCCACCGCCGTCGCCAGCGGCGCTGCCCAGCCGACCACCGGAGACTCCTGGACAGGTGGAGCAACGGCTCGCCGCGACGCTGACCGGCCAGCTGACCACCCTGCTGCCCGGCGTACAGGTCAATGACCTTCGGACGAAAGGCGCCGGAGTCGGGGTCTCTCCCGTTCAGGACAACGGGTCGGGGCCGGGGTACCGGGCCGGTGTCCGGCTGAACAATTCGGCCGGCACTGGTACCTTCACCGCTCTGTCCGCGCAACGGCACGACGCACCCACACCATCGCCGACCGGCCCGCTCACCACCCGGCCGCAACCGCCGACCTCGTGCGAACAGTTCTGGGCCGGTTCGCAGACCGCCCCCGCTCACCCCGACGACCACCAGTGCAATGCCAGCGTCGGACCCGACGGACAGATCGTCCTCGCCGCCATCGACAAGCTGGATGGGCAGGCGATCCGGTACGAGGTCGTGGTGCTGTGGGCGCACTCCTACGTCGACGTCACGCTGGAGAACTACTTCGAGGGCTGGGAAGGTGAGGGCGACCCGCCGGACCGAACGTTCCTTCCGCAGCCGCAGTTCACTCTGGCCCAACTGGCCACCCTGGCAGAAGACCCGTCTCTCGGCATCTAGGTCGCCGAGCCTCCGCTCGTGCCGGACGCGGCGTACACCCGCGTTCGGCACGAGCCATTTTCACGAAGGCCGGCGGTGAGTTCGCGGCGCGCCAGGCAACAAGCGACCGGTTCATGGGCGTAGCTCGGTCCAGCGCGGGTACCGACGAATCGGAGGGCCGGAACGCGCATCCTGCGCGGGCTCCGGACGCCTTCTACCGGAGGGATGGGTCATGTCAGCGGATGCGTCGAGCATGCCGGACCGGCACTCGCCGTCACCGGTGCCCGACTTGGTGGGGATGCTGGCGCAGGTCATTGCCAGGCCCGACCGGGCGACCCGGGTTTGCGAGGGGCTGCTGCGGGTCGTCGACGGGACGCGCACGGAGGACGGCAATCTCGACTACGACCTGTACCAGGACAACGACCGGCCCTGGGCGTTCTACGTGCTGGCCAACTGGGCCGATCCGGGTGCGGCCGATGCTCACCTTTCCAGCACGCACGTACGGGATTTCCTCAGTACACACTCCGAGAAGGATCTGGCGGCCCCACCGACGCGGACCAGAGCCCGGATGCTCTCCCGTCCCAACGCCGACACGAACCGACCGCGACCGGTACCCGCACGCCAGCTCACGTTCTTCCCGTTCTTCAGCGTCCGGCCGGGGCAACTCGACACGGTACGGGGGGCGCTGCTCGGTGCGGTGGATTCGACCCGCGGCGAGCCAGGCTGCCTCGACTACGACCTGTACGAGGCGTGCGACAACCCGACCACGCTCTTCTACCGCGAGAACTGGACGGGCCGATCCGCGCTCGACGAGCACATGAACACGCCGGGCTTCTACGACGTGGTGCGGGGCCAGATCGATCCGCGGCTGACGGTGCCGTGGTGCGGTCTGAGCATGACGATGGCGAGCACGCCCGGCCCGATCCGCCTTCCCGGCGCGGGCGGTACCGCCCCACAGTGATGCTGCCCTTATGCGGTCGGCGGCGAGTCGAGACGCAACCCATCCACGAGGAGATCCGCGACCAGCGCGGCGTGTTGCTCGACCTCGTGTGGCTCCAGTGGCGGGGACGGGTCGAAGTGCTCGGTCAGCGCGATCAGCGTGTCCGAGGCGGCGCCACCGTGGACGACAGGTTCGGCCCCGGGAAACGCCCGCCGGCCAGGACAAGGACCCCCGCACCGCCGTTCGCGCCGGCCGACGTCCGGCGGTACCGTCAGCCGAATGGTAACGCTGCCGGCGGAACGCGCGGGATGCTCAACGCCGTCGAGCGTGTGAAGGGAGCCTCCACGTGCGCCTGAGTCCCCGGACGGTCCGCCAGATCGACTCGCCGATCGGTACGGCGTACGCACTCCTCGACAGCCGGGCCGGGACACGTGAACTCCTCGACCTGGCCCAGGCGGCGCCGCAGTACCCGCCGGCGCCCGAGGTGATCGAGCACATCGCCGCCGTCGCCCGGGACGCCCACGGCGGCGACTACGTGGAGATCGCCGGGCTTCCGCGCCTGCGCCGGGCCTTCGCCGCCGAACTCCGCGACGCCTACCGCGGGCAGGTGCGTGAGGACAACATCGTCGTCACCGCCGGCTGCAACCAGGCGTTCTGCCTCGTGACCTCGGCGCTCGCCGGGCCCGGCGACGAGGTCATCCTGTCCCTGCCGTACTACTTCAACCACGACATGTGGCTGCGCCTGAACGGGATCGTGCCGGTATACCTGGAACCCGGCCCGGACCTCGTGCCGACCGCCGAGGCGGCCGAAGCGCTGATCACACCGCGTACCCGGGCGATCGCCCTCGTGACGCCCGGCAACCCCAGCGGGGTCACGGTCGGTCCGGACGGGATCGCGGGCTTCGCCGAGGTGGCCGCGCGACACGACATCGCGCTGATTCTCGACGAGACGTACCGGTCGTTCCGCGACACCGACGAACCCGCCCACGCGCTCTTCACCGATCCCGACTGGACGCGGACCGTGGTGAGCCTGCACAGCTTCGCCAAGGACCTCGCCATTCCCGGCTACCGGGTGGGAGCCGTGGTCGCGTCGCCGGAACTCAACCGCGAGGTGATGAAACTGCTCGACTGCGTGGCGATCTGCGCCCCACGGATCGGGCAGGAGGCCGCGTGGGCCGGTCTCACCTCGGCCGGGCAGTGGCGACGCGCGAGGGCGCGGGAGGTCGCCGACAAGCGACGGTGGTTGGTCGCCGCGATGGCGGACCGGCCGGGAGGCTTCGAACTGCTCTCCGCCGGCGGGTTCTTCGGCTGGGTACGCCACCCGTTCGCCGGACGCTCCACCGCCGATGTCGTACGCGAACTCGTCGTCCGGTACGACACGTTGGTCGTTCCCGGCACCGCGTTCCTGCCCGACGACCGCCACACGTTCAGGGTCAGCTTCGCCAACGCCGACCGGGCCGGGCTCACCGACTTCGCCGGGCGCCTGGTCGCGGCCGGCGGGTGACCGGTCGCCGGGATCCCGCCCGATCGCCGACCCTCGCGGCGCCTACCGTGCCGTACTGTCGTCCGGAGCGAAGGGGGCGCCGTGACCGGGCACGATCAGTGTCGGCGCCAGACCGAGCAGCCTCGCCCGGGAGGCGCCGAGCACCTCCTCGCTGGGGGCGTACGGATCGGCGGCGGGACCCTCGCGCGTCCACCACGCGTGCGTGCAGATCATCAGCCCGTCGTCCGTGTCCACGATGGTCGACAGGTCCTCGGCGGAATGGCCCGGCGTGTGCAGCAGCCGCACGGACGGGCTGAGCGCCCAGCCGTCCGGCTGCTCCGCGAGCAACCGCGTGGTCCACAGATCGTTGCGGTACACGGCCCAGAAGTCGTGGTACCTGGCCTCCGGGAACAGCGCGGCATTCAGGGTGTGGTCCGGATGGTGGTGGCTGAAGACCACATCGGTCACCGCGTCCGGTGCCACCCCCAACTCGGCGAGCGGGCCCAGGATGCGATCGCGGGACGCGACCATGCCCGGATCCACGATGGCGGTGACGTCACCGTCGCGTACCAGCACCACGGTGCTGGCCACCCGTTCCCCGACGTACCCGGCCGTCAACACGTCCAGCAGTGCCGCCACCACAACCTCCCGGCTCCCCGACCCGACCCGACCCGACCCGACCCAGCCTACGGCCCGACCACGCTCTGCCGGTGACGCAGCCGATCCGGACATACCATGACACCAGATACCGAGTACCGGCGCACCCAGTGGAGGATCGGCCCGTGAGCAGCGAGCACACCCACCACGATCACAGTCACGGGCACTCGCACGACCAGGCGGGTGAGCACGACCAGGCGGGTGAGCACAGCCAGGCGGGTGAGCACAGCCACGCGGCACCGGCCGACCACGGGCACCCGCACGGCCACGGCCACGGCGACGGCGATCCCCACGCGCACTCGTCCGGGGGCGGGTGGGAAACGTTGTGGCACAAGGCGCGTCACCTGATCACGCCGCACTCCCACGACGCCGCGGACAAGGTCGACTCGGCGATGGAGGCCAGCCGCGACGGCCTGCGCGCCCTGTGGATCTCCCTGGCCGTGCTCGGTGGCACCGCGGTCCTGCAGGCCGTCATCACCGTGCTGTCCGGTTCGGTGGCGCTGCTCGGCGACACCCTCCACAACGTCGCCGACGCGCTGACCGCCGTACCGCTGGGCATCGCGTTCATTCTCGGGCGGCGGGCGGCCACCCGCCGCTACACGTACGGCTACGGCCGGGCCGAGGACCTGGCCGGCATCGTCATCGTCGCCGTCATCGCCGGCTCCTCCGCCCTGGCCGGTTTCGAGGCCGTCCGCCGCCTGCTGCACCCGGCCACCGTCTCGCACCTGCCCTACGTGGCCGGCGCCGCCGCGATCGGGTTCGCCGGCAACGAAATCGTCGCCCGGTACCGGATCACCGTGGGGCGGCGCATCGGTTCCGCCGCTCTTGTCGCCGATGGACTCCACGCCCGTACCGACGGGTTCACGTCCCTCGCCGTGCTCCTGGGTGCCGGCGGTGTCGCGATCGGTTGGCGATGGGCCGACCCCGTCGTCGGGCTGCTCATCACCGTGGCGATCCTGTTCGTGCTCAACGGTGCCGCCCGCGAGGTCTACCGGCGGCTGATGGACGCGGTCGACCCGGCTCTCGTCGACACCGTCGAGGCCACCCTGCGCGCCACCTCCGGCGTCATCGGCGTCGGCGCCGTGCACCTGCGGTGGATCGGCCACCAACTCCGGGCCGAATGCGAGATCATCGTCGACGCCGAACTCAACGTCGCCCGGGCGCACGCCATCGCGGTCGACGCCGAACACCGGCTCATCCACGCCGTACCGCGGCTCACCGCGGCGCTGGTCCACGCCGACCCGTACGGGCTGGATCGCGCACAGCACGCGAGGCTGGCCCACCACCGCGACGCCGCCGCGGCAGGCTGACAGGCTCGTCGGTTCAGGATCGTTGCGGCGCCGGGGGCGCGACCCGGACCTCCAGCGACGGCAGCACGCGTCCGGGTATCGAGCCGGACGGTGTCTCCCCGACCCGCTGGGCCCCCATCGCGAGGTAGAACCCTTCCGCGAACGGCTCGGCGTCGATGCGCAGGGCGGTGAATCCGGTCGCCCGCGCCACACCGACCGCGTGCTGCCACAGGCGGCGGCCCACTCCGGTGCCGATCGCATCGGGCTCGACCCACATGTTGCCCAGTTCGCCCCGCGGAGGCTCGCCATCCAGGCTGTAGAAGCCGAGGACCCGTCCGCCCGACTCGGCCACGACGATGCGCCGGGCCTCGACGGCATCGGGCCGGTACGTCAGCTCCGGCCGGCACGCGTCGAGGAAGGCCGGATCGTAGCCCCAGTGCCCCTTTGACCGCAGGGCCAACTCGCCGAGAAGGTCGGCCTCATCCGCCCGCGCCGCCCGTAACCGGAGATCCGTCACGTCACCATTGTGACCGCCGGCCGGCGGATGCGCGCAGTACCGCGGACAGTGCCGTCACCCCGGCGGATACCAGCGCCAGGACGGCGATGAGCGACAACACCGTCGGTACGGCCGGCGCGTCCAGCGGTGAGATCCCGGCGAACACCTCGACGCCCACCACGACCGTCAGCACCGCGTAGCTCGCGATCGCGGTCCACACCAGACGGACCCGCCGCGACTCGCTCCAGTCGGTGAATCGCAGCAGCCAGGCCAGCCCCGGTACGACCAGGATCGCGTGCATCGCCACCGCGTGCAGCGGCTTCAACGCCCCGGCGGTCGTGTAGGCAAGCTGCGCGTGGCCGGTCCGCGCCTGAACCACGCCACGCGCGATCATCACGGCCCCGGTGGCCAGTGCCACCAACAGGATGACGAAACCGAACCGCACCGCCACGCGCATGCTCGGCGCCATCGTGGCGCCGCCGAGCACGGCCGCGGCGGTGAACCCCACGGCGGTAAGGATAATCACGGCTCCGCCCGCGGCCAGGCTCATGGATACCACGGTGTCGAATCCGGTCTCGAAGTTGAAGTGCGAGGGAACTCCACGCCAGGCCTGCATGGTGACCAGCGCGGGTTCCACCACGCAGACCACCGTGAACGCGCCGAGCAGCGCAGCCCTTACCCGGCTGGACATCGCGAGGAACGAGGTCGCCCACGCCACGGTCGCCAGGGTCAGCCCGAAGGACAGCCCGAACGTGGTCGGCTTGCGCATCGACAGCGGGCCCTCCCAGCTACCGCCGGACACGACGAGCACGCACAGGTGCACCAGGCCGCTGGTGAACACCACGGCGGCGGTGACGTACGCGATGCGCGCGACGATCAGGTCCTCGCTCCAGATCCGGCGCAGCGCACGACCTACCGTGTCTCCCCTGGTCGGTGCCATGTCGCCATTGTCGAGCGCCGCGATGCCGCTTCGCGTCGTCCGGGGGAGGCATCCGGGAAGGCGCCGCGTACGCCGATCAGCGTAGTGAGGCTGCGCCGTAGACGAACGGGGTCGTCAGGGCGACCTGCCGGAAGCCGAGACGCAGCAGGATCGGCCGGCTGTCCGCGGACGCGTCGACCTGGAGATACCGGTACCCGGCAGCCGCCGCGAGAGCCACCCGGTGGGCCACGAGCGCACGGAACACGCCCCGGCCGCGCCACGCCGGCAGTGTGCCGCCGCCCCAGAGGCTGGCGAACTCCGTACCGGCCTGGAAGTCGATCCGCGCGCCGGCGATCGGCGTGTCGCCGGCTATGGCGACCACGGCCGCCAGGGTGCCGGGCCGCTCGGCCAGCCGCGCGAGGATGCCGTCACCCATGGCGGTGTGGTCGCCGCCGAAGACCTCATCGTGTACCCGTACCAGGTGGTCGATCCCCCGCCGGTCGGTGACGGGTACCAGCCGCACGCCGGCCGGCGGCGCCACGGCGAGCGTGACCTCGGCGACCTCGGCGACCTCCGCGATCAGCAGAGACTCGACCGGTTCCGGCGTGAACCCGGCCGCGATCAGGCGCTCGGGCAGGTCCCCGGGCCGGTCATAGGAGTAGTGCTTCCACTCCCACCGCCCGGGCAACGGCGCGAACCGGGCGACCTGCGCGGCGATCGCGGCCGGAGCGCTGCTCTCGTCCAGGTCCGTCCAGACGACCCCCGCCCAGCCGCCACGCGCGGGTACGACGCGCACGATGTCGCCGTCGCGCTCGATCCGGTCGTCCGGCCCGTCCGGCTGGGGATGCCGCCGGATCTGCCGGTCGAAGGCGGCGAGCATCGCCCGCTCGTCCGGGCGTCGGCCGGAGTCGCTCACGCCGCCCGTGCCGCTCACGCCGCCGGAGTCGCTCACACCGCCGGAGTCGCCCACGCGCGCATCAGTGCTATCCACGCGCCCATCGGAGCACCCGCCGGGCCGCGGCGGCAACCGATATCCGGCGGGGCGGGCGGAACCACAACCCCATGCCCGAGGTCGAGCATCACGCCCGGGAGCGCGGCGGAGACGACGGAACGCCGGCGCTGCCGTCGGCGCGGCCCAATCCGCACCACCGGCGGCACACGGTGGACGCCCTGCTGCGGCTGGTACCCGGGGCGGTCGAACTGGCGGGATCCCCGGAGCCACCGGCACCCGGGTTCGCCGCGCACCTGCCGGACTTCGTCGCGACCATCGAACGGTTCGCCCGGGCGGGCGGCGGTTGACGGGTCAGGCGCGCATGATGCTCGCGATCGGGATCCGCGCGGCCCGGACGGCCGGCACCAGGCCACCCAACAGACCGGCGATCAGCCCGGCGATGACTCCGGCGGCGCCCGCCTGCCACGGGAAGTCGATGTGTTGCAGGAACGGCTCCCGTCCACCGAGGACACCACTGGCGACCTTCAGCATCAGCGCACCGGCACCGACCGCCGCCGCGGCGGTCAGCAGGCCGGTCAGCAGGGTCTCGGCGAGCACGATCGCGGCCAGCAGCATCCGGGAGGTTCCCACGGCACGGCGCAGAGCGAACTCCTCGACGCGCTCGCCGACCGTGGCGAGTCCGACGTTGAGGATGCCACCCACGCCGATGAGCAGCACCAGACCCGCCAGGCCGAGGAACACCAACCGCACCAGGCGCAACTCCGAGGCAATGTGCTTCTTGGCATCGACCGGTTCGGCCTGAATCTGGCCGGCGGGCACCCCTGCGGCGATCAGCCGGGTACGCAGGATTCGCAGCTCACCGGTCGCGGCGGGCGACAGCATCACCTGCAGGCCGCCGGCGGTGGTGGCCATGGCGTCCACCGGCAGCCAGTTGAGCAGTTCGTCGGAGCGCGTGTACGCGGTCGGTTGGTCGCTGCCGTCGTCGACCACGCCGACGATGCGCGGGGTCGCGTCGGCGGTAGCCCCCTCGATGTGCATCTGCGCCGGTATCCGGTAGCGGGCGAAGCCGATCGCCGCGGCCTTGTTGAGCACGATCCTGGGCGACAGTGACGGCTCGCCGGAGAAGTCCAGCCACTGACCGGCCACCGGCCGGAACGGTTGGAACTGCCGGACGTCGGCGGTCATCGCGACCAAGTTCACCTGGATGGCCGCCCCCTTCGGCTGGTTGACCGCCGGTGTGGAGAAGCAGTTGCCGTGCGTGTCGCAGACCATCATCGACCCGTCCGGCCCGGCGAACTGCGGCCCTCCGCCGGCCGCGTCGAGCGGCGCACCGCCGGGGTTGACCGGGCTGACTCCGGGTTCACCGATGGTCGCCGTGGTGCTGAGCAGCCCGACCGCGTCGCCGCGACCCTTGAGGGTGTCGAGGGCGACCGGTATCGCGTGCGGATCCGGGGGCAGGTACATGCGCATCGTCCCGTCCTTGCCCTGGACGAGTTCGATGTCGGAGAGCAGCGCGCGCTGGCCGATCTCGGCACCGGCCTGAACCGCGACGACGGCGAGCACGCCGAGGAACAGACTCATCATCGACAGGAGCGTGCGCAGCTTGCGGGCCCGGATGCCCTGCACGCCGATGATCAGCGCGGATCGCGTCCGCCCGGACAGCCGGATCACGCGACCACCCTTTCGCCGACCGGGTCGGCCCCGCCGAGCGGAGCACCGTCGCCACCAGAAGTGTCGTCGCCGGATTCACCGTCGTTGAGTACGCCGTCCTGGAGGCGCAGCACCCGCCCCATCCGCCTGGCGTGATCCCAGTCATGGGTGACCAGGATCAGCCCGCAGCCCCGCTCGGTCGCCGAGTGCAGGACCTCGATCACCAGGTTGCCGGTCTCCGTGTCCAGTGCGCCGGTGGGCTCATCGGCCAGCAGCAGCCTGGGCTCCCGGACCAGCGCCCGGGCGATCGCCACCCGTTGCTGTTCGCCGCCGGAGAGCCGGGGCGGCTTGTGTCTGGCCAGATGCGCGATGCCGACCCGGTCCAGCGCGGCGACGGCCCGTGCCCGCCGCTTGCGGCGCGGCAGCCAACCCTGTCCGTTGACCAGCGCCATGGCGACGTTCTGCGCGGCGGTCAGGTGCTTGAGCAGAAAGAAGCGCTGGAAGACGAAGCCGAACTCGGCGCTGCGCAGCGCGGCGGCCCTCCGCTCGGACAGCCGGGTGATGTCGCGGCCGTGCAGCAGGTATTCGCCGCCATCCGGCCGGTCGAACAGGCCGATCAGGCTGAGCAGCGTGCTCTTGCCGGAGCCGGACCGCCCGACGACTGCCACGCTCTCTCCACTGTGGACGGAGAGGTTCACGCCGGACAGGATGGTGCGCGGCCGCTGCTGACCCTTGAGGGTCTTGGTGACGCCGGTCAACTCGATCAGCGGGGTCATTTCGAGAACCCGATCGGGCCCGGCCCGCCCGTGTTCGGCGGCGGGGTCGGCAGGTCGGGACCGGGTACCGCGATGGTCTCCTGGCCGGTCAGCCCGGACCTGATCTCCACCATCTTGCCGTCGGTGAGGCCGAGCACCACGTCCCTGGTCTGCCGGCCGCCGTCCGGCCCGACCACGTCGACCTCGCCCTTGCCCTGCTGCCCCGCGACCGCCTCGACGGGCAGCACGAGCACATTGGTGGCCTTCGCGGTGACCATCTGCACCGTGGCCGTGACGCCGTTGATCAGGCGTACGCCGGCCGGCGCCGTGCACACCAGGCGCAGGCCGGTCGGGTCGGATCCCTGGCCGCCGCCGTCCTGCCCGACACCGCCCGGCGGCGTGAAGACCGGCACCGGACCCTCGGTCGGGCCGGCCGGTGGCGCGGACGCCGGGGCCTGGGTCGGGATGGTACCTGCGGGTAGCGCGGCGATCGTGCCGAGCGGCGTGCAGGGGAACGGGCCGGGGCCGTTCTTGACCTGCGCCTGTACCGAGCCGAGCGCGTCCGAGATCTGGTACGCCTGCCCGCCGTCGATGTCCGCGACGATGCCGTACCCGACGTGCTTCGCCGACACGATCGGCATCCCCGCGGTCACCGTGGACCGGTCGTCGAGGAGCCGGCCGTCGAACACCGCGCCGGCCGGCACCTCGACGGGATGCGCCTTGCCGTCGGAGGAGTACACCGTCGCGACCCTGGTCGGCTTGGTGGGCGTGGCCTTCGGCGTCTTGACGTCGGCGTAGCGCACCTGCCCGGCGACCGGCGAGGCGACCCCGAACACCGGATCCAGGGTGACCGTGCCGGACAGGCTCAGCCGGTTGGCCAGATCCTGCCGCGTGGGCTTCACGGTGGTCACGATCGTGCCGCGGGCGGCGAGCCCGGGAGTGGTTGTCTTCGCGCCGGACGAGCCGCAGCCCGCCGTCGCCGCGACCGCTGCCACGGCCAGAGCGCACAGACAATGCCGAATCTGCTTGCGCAACGGGTACCCCCAAAACCGATCGCGTCAGGCATGACAAAACGTACAGAGACGTCGATGTACGGCAACAGGGTACCGCCGGCGGTCGATGCTCCGGGGCCCCTTGCACCGGGCCGCCCTTGCACCGGACCGCCGGCAGCACCGGGCCCCCCTGCACCGGGGCCGCCGGCAGCGGCGTCAGGCGGGCGGCACCACGCGGTACACGGTCGCGTCGGGGGTGGTGCAGACCACCGGGCCGGTCATCAGCGTCGGGTTGGCATAGCCGTACCCGGGCTGGTTGATGAAGTAGTCGAGGTTCCTCGCCTTGCCGTTCTCGTCGGTGCCGTCGAGCTTGCCCGGCTCGACGAGCACGACCTCACCGGTCCAGTTCGCACGGTGCTCCCGCACGATGTAGTCGAGCCGGACCCAGGCCTCGTGCCGGTTGGTCCCGGCGACCGAGCCGTCCGGCAGGCGCAGCATGCAGTCGCGCAGACCGGCGACCGTGGCCATCCGGTCGTGGCCGGCCTGCGCGGTGGTGGCGAAGAAGGATCCGGCCAGCAGCACCGGTACCACCAGTGCGGCGACCAGCCGCCACAGCCCCCGCGCGCCGATCTCGACCACGGCGAAGATCACCCCGAGCGTCAGCAGGTAGACGTACGGGCCGGCGTAGTAGCTGCCGACGTTCCACGCCAGCAGGTTCGCCAGATAGCCCGCGCCGCCGGCGAGCAGCACCAGCGCGGTGGGATCCTTGTCCGGCGCGAGGCTCAACTCGGTGCGCGGGCGCAGCGCCGCCAGGCCGGCGACCACGACCAGAAGCGGCGCGACCAGCATGGCGAAGCCCCCGTTGAGGTTGGCCCGCACCGTCTGTTCGCTGAAGTTCAGGTGGCTGGTGTACGTGCCGCCGCGTGCCATGAGCGACGCCGCCGCCAGCGTGCCCAGGGACACGAGGCTGGTGACGATGCCCAGCTTGCGGGTCTGCCGGCGTAGGCACAGCGCCAGGCCGTACGCCAGCAGCAGCCAGGCGAACGGCGCCTTGAACCAGGCCGCCGCCAACCAGCACAGGGCCCGCACCACGGGCCGCCGGTTGGTGGCCAGCAGCCCCAGGCCGACGAAGCACAGCCCGGAGGTCTCCTGCAGGGACGGGTACCAGATGCCGACGAACAGTTCCCCACCGGCGAACAGCGCCGCGGCGGTCCACACCAGCATCGCGGCCCGGGGCCCACCGGTGAACCGCTTGCCGACCAGCACGAGCGGTCCGGCCAGCGCGCACACCACCATGCCCACCCGTACCGCGTGCGCGAGCCCGACCGGCAGGAGATAGAAGGTTCCGGTGAAGACCCAGAACGTCGGCCGGAACAGGCCCCACGACTTGTCGGCGCGGTACATGTCGAGGATGTCGTACAGGATCCCGCCGAACCAACCGTGCTGCGCCTGGTTGCCGTGCAGCGTGGTGAGCATGAGTCCGTCGTCGATGAACGACCACTCCCACGGCAGGAGCGCGGTGGCCAGCACCGCGAGGGCCAGCGCGACCGCCAGCCAACGCCCCAGGTGGTAGTTGCGGGTGGTGGCCGGTGCGGCCGGCCCGGCTTCCGCCGCGGGCACGCCCGAGCCGTTCTCCGGCGCCGGCGCGTCCGACCCGGCGTCCGGAGTCGGATCATGCGGGGTGGACGAGGTGCGTGTCGAGGGAAGCACCCGGTGAGGCTACCCGACCGGTTGTCCACGTGCATGCCGTCACCGCCAGTGCGGCGCATCCAGGTCATGCAGCAGGCGGGTGAGCACGTCAACGGTGTGATCGGGCGGCTCGGCCTCCACGCACAGCGTCTCCATAGCTGCCGCATAGTGATCCACATCGTCGCGCTTGTCGAGGTACAGCGCACTGGTCAACTGCTCGATGTAGACCACGTCGGGAAGGTCTTCCTCGGGGAAGCGCAGGATGCTGAACACCCCGCCCGCCGCGGCGTGCCCACCGGCGCCGAACGTGATGACCTGGAGGCGGACGTTGGGCAGCCGGGTCGCGGCGATCAGTGCCTCGATCTGCGCGCGCATCACCTCGGGGCCGCCGATCGGCCGGCGCAGCGCCGCCTCGTCCACCACCGCCCACAGGTGCGGCGCGTCCGGCCGGGCGAGCACCTGCTGGCGGGCGATGCGCAGGCTGACCCGCCGCTCGATGTCCTCGGCCGGCGCGTGCCCGTGCCCGAGCATCACCACGGCGCGGGCGTAGTCGCGGGTCTGCAGCAGCCCGGGAACGAACTGCACCTCGTACGTGCGGATCAGCGACGCGGACGCCTCCAGGCCCAGATAGGACTGGAACCAGTTCGGCAGCACGTCGCCGTAGCGGTGCCACCACCCCTGGGTGTTGGCCTCCCGGGCCCGAACCAGCAGCCGCTCGCGCTCCTCCTCGTCGTCCAGCCCGTAGAGGGTGAGCAGGTCGGCGACGTCACGCTCCTTGAAGCTGACCCGCCCCAACTCCATCCGGCTGATCTTCGACTCGGACGAACGGATGCGCCAGCCCGCGTCCTCGCGGCTGACGCCCTGGGCCTCCCGCAGCCGGCGTAGGTGCGCACCCAGCAGCATGCGCATGACGGTCGGTCCGGTCGACGGTCCGCCGTCCTGACCCGCCGCTGCCATCCGCCGACCTCCGATCCTCGCTCGCACAATCCGTCTACCCGCTTCACGCGCAGGTCCCGCCGTCGTTCCGTCCCCCGCGCGCACCCCCGTCGGCCCATACGACCGGGCAAGCATGCCACCCGCCGACGCTGCTACGGATCAGCCACACATCCGATACCCGCGGGCGGGTCGGCGGGTATGGTCAGATCTTTCTGACGTACGGGATCGTGAGCGGACCCTCGGGGAGCACACAGACCCGGGCCTGTGGGCCGGCCTCCGCGAGCGCGCGGGCCACGCACTCCGCGATGTCGCCGGTCTGCTCCAGATGCACGGCGGCGAGGTCGTCGTCGGACAGGTACGACGTGTGCATGACGACCCGGGCGGCGCACTGGATCCGGGCCTGGATCTGTACCTGCCACTGATCCGGCACCGTACGCGGGCGGGCCGCGATGCCGTCGAGCAGATCCCGCGGCGAGGCCGCCGACGTGAGCACCTGCCGGTACGAGCCGTGGTCGGGGAACCCGTCCCGGCATTCGGCGGCGCAGACGATGGTGCCGCCGGGCCGCACCACCTGGAATCCGGCGGACATGCCCTTCACCGACTGGTACAGGTTCTGGTCCAGCGGGAAGCCCGCGTTCGTGGTGACCACCACGTCGTACCGGTCCCGCACGGGGCGCATCGCGACGTCGCGGGCCGCCACCGTGGCGAGTTCGTGCGCCTCGGCCAGATCGCCGCCGAAGGCCTCGACGATGCGCTGGTCGCGGTTGAGCACCACGTCGAGGTCGAACGTCACGCCCGTCCCCTCGGCGATCGCCCGCACGTCGTCGTGCACCGGATTGCCGCGGATGCGGCCCCAGGTCGCGTCGGGGCTGCCGATGCGCGCCGCGTCGTGCAGCGTCAGCACGGTCTCCAGCCCGGCCAGTCCCGGCGCGACCAACTTCGGGCCGCCGGAGAAGCCGGCGAAGAAGTGCGGCTCGACGAAGCCGGTCGTGATCCGCACGTCGGCGTCGACCCACTCGCGGTTCAGCCAGACCGGGACACCGTTGCCGTACTCCCCCATCCAGGTCAGGGTTTCCGGGTCGCGGGCGTCGTGGTTGACGATCCGGACCCGGTCCACCACCGCGTCGCCGAACATCGCGCGCAGTTCCGGATCGGTGTTGCCGCGGTGCGTCCCGGTGGCCACCAGAACCACCACGTCGTCGAGGTCGACGAGGCCGTCGAGTTCGTCCAGGATCGCCGGGATCATCAGGTGCCGCGGCTGTGGCCGGGTGCCGTCGCACGCGGAGATCGCCACCCGCTGACCGCGGCGCACCCGCTCGCGCAGCGGCGGCCCGGCCACCGGCTCGCGCAGCGCCCGCCGCAGCGCGGCGCTTTCGTCGGCGGCGGGCGGGCGGGCCACCGGGGCGATGACGGTGGTGCGTTCGTCGGGCAGCTCCACGCTCAGCCGTCCGGCGCCGTAGGCGAGGTCGACCAGCACGCCGCCACGCTAGCAGGCATCCGTTTTCCCCGGCGAGGACCGGGTATGCACCCGGGATCGCCGCCCGAGGGGACGTGACCACCGATGCCCGACCGGAGCACCGCTCTGGTCCGTCGACTGATGGACCGGTACGGCAGCACCTTCGCCGAGGAGGCCGGCATCCGGCTGGCCGACCGGCCCGGTCCGCTCTACCAGTTGCTGGTGCTGACCACTCTGCTGAGCGCCCGCATCTCGGCCGGCGTCGCGGTGGCCGCGGCACGGGCGCTGTTCGGGTCCGGGTACCGCACACCCGAGGCGATGGCGCGGGCCACCTGGCAACAGCGGGTCGACGCGTTGGGCCGCGGGCACTACCGCCGCTACGACGAGCGCACCGCGACCGAACTCGGCGACGAGGCCCGGCTGTGCCTGGATCGCTGGCACGGTGACCTGCGCCGGCTGCGCGCCGAGGCGGACGGTCGGGTGCGCCCGCTGCGCTCGATGCTCATCGAGTTCTCCGGGATCGGCCCCACCGGCGCCGACATCTTCGCCCGCGAGGTGCAGGGCGTGTGGCCGGAGTACCGGCCGTACCTGGACCGCAAGGTGACCGCGGGCGCCGCGAAGCTCGGGCTGCCCGGTAAGCCGGAGTCGCTGGCGGCGCTCGTCGGCGCCGCGGACCTGCCGCGGCTGGCCTCGGCGCTGGTACGGGTCGCGCTCGACCGCACCCCGCCCGACGATCTGGTCCGGGCGGCCGGTCGACGCTAGGTGCCCGCCGCTCCCGTTGAGCCCACGTCCCGCCGAACCCGCCGTTCCCACCGAGCCCTTTCCGCCGAGCCACCCGTCCCGTCGAGCCCGCCCGTTTCCGGCGGGCTCTTTGCCAATCCGGCGCCGGGTACTACAGTCCACTACCAACGTCGATGGAAGCGCTCCCACGCATCGGGGCCGGTGGGCGCGGCCGAACCCGACACCGCTGACTCCTGCACCACGTCCA
>DASXOA010000241.1:0-1790 GCA_036494675.1 Rugosimonospora sp. | reverse complement strand
CTGTCCGACGCCGACTATGACGTGCTGTCCAACCTGTCCGAGACCGACGGCCACCGGCTGCGTCTCAGCGAGCTGTCCGCGCACATGCGCTGGTCCAAGAGCCGGCTGTCCCACCACCTGACCCGGATGCAGCAACGCGGGCTGGTCACCCGCGAGGAATGCCCGTCGGACGGCCGGGGCGCGATCATCCTGCTCACCGACGACGGCTGGCAGGCGATCCGGACGGCGGCTCCCCAGCACGTCGAATCGGTGCGCCGGCACTTCATCGACCGGCTCACCGACGAGCAGATCCGGGTCCTGGGCGACATCGCCGAGGTGGTCATCGGGCACCTCGACGGCGTACCGGCCCGGACCGCGTCCCGCGCGGCCGAGCAGTAGCCCGCCGGCCCGGCGACCCAGGCATCGACCGACCCGGATTACCCGATGAGATCAACGGGTACTTTCCGCCGCCATGGAGCTGAACGAGCGCGCACAGATCGACACCGGCCAGGTCGAGGACCGGCGGGGATCCGGCGGCCTGCGCGGCATGATCCCGATCGGCGGCGGCCGGGGCGGGATCGTCGGCCTCATCGTCACCGTCGTCCTGGCGCTGGCCGGCGGCGGGTACGGGGTCAGCCGGGTGGTCGGCGGCGACGGTGACAACGGAGACCTCGCCCAGGAGTGCGCGACCAGCAAACCGGACCGGCTGAACGACGTCGACTGCCGCAACACGCTGTACATCAACTCAATCCAGAACTTCTGGAAGACCGAGCTGCCCGCGTCCTTCAGCAAGAGCTACCAGCCGGTCAAGACGGTGTTCTTCCAGCAGCAGACGCAGACCGGCTGCGGCGCGGCGGACACCGGTGTCGGACCGTTCTACTGCCCGCAGGACAAGCTCGTCTACATCGACCTGTCCTTCTACCAGGAACTGACCAACCAGTTCGGCGCGAAGGGCCAGTTCGCCCAGCCGTACGTGCTGGCGCACGAGTACGGCCACCACGTACAGGACCTGGTCGGAACGCTGCCCCGGGTGGACAGCCTCATGCAGCGCGATCCGGGCAAGGCCAACGGGTACTCGGTGATGCTCGAACTCCAGGCCGACTGTTACGCCGGGGTGTGGGCGGCTCATGCCACGCAGACCCGGGACGCGTCCGGGCAGCCCATCTTCGAGCAAGTGACGCCGCAGGACATCCAGGACGCGGTGAACGCCGCCGGAGCGGTGGGCGACGACGCGATCCAGAAGAAGATGGGCGGCGGCGTGGACGAGTCGCAGTTCACCCACGGCTCCTCGGCCGAGCGCGAGCATTGGTTCGGCGGCGGATACAGCTCCGGCGACCCGAAGTCCTGCGACACCTTCGGCGGCGCGCTGGGATAGCCACCGGGTTCTGGCGGCCAGGGATCGACGAGGACGGTCAGGGATCGATGAGCCGGACGCGTACCGCACGGGCCTGGCGCACCGCCGCCTCCAGTACCGCCAGCTTCGGCTCCGGTACCTCAAGGAACCGCTCGGCGCGCAGCGCCGCCACCGGGCCCAGCCGGGAATCGGCCAGCACCGAGTCCACCGCCCGCCGGTCTCCCCCGGCCACCACGGCGACCAGCCCCGCCACCCGGGGCAGCAGCAGGCGCGCGACGATGTCGGAGGCGTCCCCGGCCGCCGCCCGCGCCTGGTTCTCCCGCCGCCGGGCGAACCGCTGCTGGGACCAGCCGCCGGCCGCGGTGCGGCCCTGCACGTAATGGCTGTCCACCTTGGACGCCACCAGCCGGGCGCCCTCGGCCACGCCGACCGCCACCGCGGCCCGGCGGGCCAGCAG
>DASXOA010000240.1:0-6882 GCA_036494675.1 Rugosimonospora sp. | reverse complement strand
CTCGGCGCTGCCGGTGTTGCCCCACCAGTCGCCGGCGGTCTCGCCCGGTGCGGGGATCATCGCGTTCAGAAAGATGATCATCCGCACGGCATCGGGGAGTCGCGCGCACACACCGGGCACGACGAACCCGCCCATCGACTGCGCGACCAGGACGAGATCGGAACGGCCATCGACGGCGTCAACGGTCAGCTGCGCGTACTCGGGAAAGCCCAGCGTCGGGTCATCGGCCGGCAGGTCCAGCGGCACCGACTCGTGGCCACGGCCACGCAGCTCGGCAGCCAGCGGATCCCAGAAGGCGCCGACGCCGCCGGCACCGGGAATCAGTACGAAGGTCGTCATTCACGAACCCTAACCAGACCCCCCGACGAAAAGAGCCGCCCGGCGGTACGTGCTCAGCGTGAAGCCGAGTACGGTACGGAAGTCGTTGGCCAGATGCGCATGGTCGGCGTACCCGAGATCCGTGGCGACCGCCGCGAGGCTGGTACCCGGATCTGCCCGCAGCCGCTCGGCGGCCTCCTGGAGCCGGCGTCGACGAATCATCGCAAGCGGCGAGAGTCCCACATACCGGCGCGCCAATCGTTGCAGTGTCCGCGCCGACACGTGCAGCCGCTCGGCCGCGTCCTCGACCTTCAGTACGCTCGGCTCGGAACCGATGAGCTCGGCCATCTCGTTGGCCAGCAAGGCTTCCGGCGTGGGCTCGGGGACTGTGGCCACGAGCCAGTCGGCGTACGCCTCGACCGCGCGCCGGTGCCGTACCGGTCGATCGGCGGTTTCGTCCATCGTCCGCGACACCCGCTCCCGCAGGTCGGGAAACACGACCGGTGTGTACGCGTCGCGCACGGACGATGGATCCGCGGTGAAGTGAGGCACCGCCGCCGGCCGCAGTAGGGCACCCACCGCCCAACCGGTACCGATGAGGTCACGGTACGAACTGCGCGTGGTCGGCCCGGCGAAGCCGACCAGGTCCGGCTCGACCACGAGATTGCATGCCGGAAAGGCAATCGTGTGCTGGCGGGAGGAGCGGCCTGGCGCGATCCGCCATTCGGGAATCCAGAACCACCGCACCAACGACGCCACCCGTTCGGGTGCGGGCAACCGGTCGAATGTGGGCAGCCGGGCCGGGTACAGGACGCCGCGCTGCTCCAGGTTCACGGATTCAGCCTACGCAGCTGTCGCGAATCTCCAAGCCCGCCGGCCGGGGCCAAATCTACGATCGCAAGCATGACCGAGACGATCCTGGCCGCAGACGGCGAACACACCACCAACGGCACTCCGCACGGCGCCACCAGCCTGACCCCGTTCCTGGCCATTCGGGACGCCCGGGGAGCGATCGGCTTCTACCGCGACGTGTTCGGGGCGCGCGTGGTCGACGTGACGGAGATGGGTGGCGTCGTGGCGCACGCGGTGCTCGACTTCGGCAACGGGCTGCTCCAACTCGGCGAGCCGATGCCCGACTACGGTCTGGTCGCCGCGCCGGAGGGCGACAGCGACTGCTACTCGATCGGGCTCTACCGCCCCGACGTCGATGCCGTGGTCGCCCGCGCGGAGGCGGCCGGTGCCATGATTCGCGAACCCGCGGCCACGTTCGTGTCCGGCGACCGGTTCGCCAGCATCCGCGACCCGTTCGGGGTGCGGTGGTCCATCATGACCCGGGTGGAGGACCTGTCCGAGGAGGAGAGCGCCCGCCGGGTCGCGGAGTGGGCCAAGCAGCAGGCCTGAACGGCGCGGCCGCAGAGCGTCCGTCCGACAAGGTCATCGGGCCCGTGTCCGGTTGACTTCGAGGATCGGTGACGGCAGCGCGGGGCTGGCTCGGGCACGAAACCAGTGGCCGCGCGGGTTGGACCCGAATTAGCGTCACCGCGTGCCCGACCTGATCACTCCGACCGCCCGATTGAGGGATTCCTGGCTCGAGGCGCGTGAGGAGTGGGGCGACGTCGATCAGCCCGGCAGCGGCCTGCACAGGTCCGACGACGTGGACACCGTTGAGGGTTTCGCGCGGTGGGCGGAACGCCTGCGCCGGCAGTCGGATGAGTCGATTCCGACCGAGCCGAATCTTGTCCACGCGACGTACTGGTGGATCGTCGAAGACGACGTGTGTCTGGGCGCGATCTCGTTACGGCACCGGCTGAACGAGTTCCTTCTCCGCGCCGGAGGCCACATCGGCTATGGCGTGCGGCCGTCTGCGCGGCGGCGCGGTCTGGCGACGTGGGCCTTGGGTGCGGTGTTGGTGGAGTGCCGCGCGCTGGGCATCGACCGGGTTCTGGTCACCTGCGCCGATGACAACGTCGCGTCCGCCCGTGCGATCGAGCGCAATGGTGGCGTGCTGGAAGACGTGCGCGACACGGAACTCGGCCGCACTCGACGGTACTGGATCGATCTGTAGCCGCTCACCGCTGTGGAGCGACCGGTCGCAAACCGGATTCCGGGCGCGAATGCGTCGTGGCCGCCCGGCGGTGCGGTCGATTCTCGTGCGCGACAAGCGGTTATCGGTGGCGCTCACGGGTACGGCCGTGAATGCGGTTCAGTCCAATGAGCATTGGGGAACGATGTCGTACAACACTCAGTCGGCGGGCCGTCCGTCCATGGATGGCGCCGAGTTCACGTTCTGGCGGGACCACACCAACATCTCACTGCAACCCGTGGCGGCACCGTCGGTGCTGGGACTCTTCGGGTTCGCCGGAGCGACGTTCATCGTCGCGACAAACCTCGCCGGCTGGTACGGCTCCACGAGTGTGACGCCGACCTTCCTGTTCCCGTTCGCGGCGATGTTCGGTGGCCTGGCCCAGTTCCTGGCCGGGATGTGGGCCTACCGTGCGCGCGACACCCTCGCCACGGCTATGCACGGCACGTGGGGCGCCTTCTGGCTGGGGTACGGGATCCTCTACCTCCTGGTCGCGGTGCGCGTGCTCGTCCCACCGAACCCGTTCGTGCCGCTGGGTTTCTGGTTCGCTGTGCTGGCCGCGGTCACCTGGTCGGGTGCGATCGCCGCGCTGGCGGTGAATCTGAGCCTGGCGTCGGTGCTGGCGACGCTTGCCGGGGGCGCGACCTGCGAGGCGGTCGGGATGATCGCCGGCTCGTCGGCGTGGCGGACCATCGGCGCGTACCTCTTCATCGCGTCGGCCATTCTCGCCTGGTACACGGCGACCGCGCTGCTCTTCGAGGCCTCGTTCAAACGGGTGGTGCTTCCGGTCGGCCGGGTCGGCGGTGGCAGCAACCGTCCGGGACGGCCGCCCAGCGAGCCGATCCAGTACATGGCGGGGGAGCCGGGCGTCAAGATCGGCCAGTGAACGCCGGCCGGTGAAACGCCGCCTCGCTTCCAGTGATGCAGCTAACTGTCCGGGTTCCCGGTCCGGGTTGCTAACCGGAGGTCACTCCACTTAGCCTTGGTCCGTAGTGGAGGGCCCTCCGGTTCGTCTCGGACGGGACGGGACCCGGGTCCGCGTCATTGAGCAGGACGGAAGATCATGACTAGCACCACACCCATCATCACGCCGTTCAGTGCCGAGTCCACCGCCGCCGAGGTGGTGGCCGGCATCGATCTGAGCGGTCGCCGCGCCGTCGTCACCGGCGGTGCGTCCGGCATCGGCATCGAGACCGCGCGGGCACTGGCCAGCGCCGGCGCGCAGGTGACCCTGGCCGTGCGCGACCCGGAGGCGGGGCGCCGTACCGCCGAGGACATCGCGTCGACCACGGGCAACAAGCAGGTCCTCGTCGCCCGGCTGGACCTCGCCGACCAGGCGTCCGTGGCGTCGTTCGTCGACGGCTGGGACGGCCCGCTGCACATCCTGGTCAACAACGCCGGCGTCATGGCGTCGCCGCTGATGCGCACGCCGCAGGGTTGGGAGATGCAGTTCGCCACCAACCACCTGGGCCACTTCGCGCTCGCCACGGGGCTGCACGGCGCGCTCGCCGCGGCCGGCGGAGCCCGGATCGTGGCGGTGAGCTCCAGCGCTCACCAGCGCTCGCCGGTGGTCTTCGACGACATCCACTTCCGTGAGCGCGAGTACGAGCCGTGGTCGGCGTACGGGCAGTCCAAGACGGCCAACGTGCTGTTCGGCGTCGAGGCGTCGAAGCGCTGGGCGGCCGACGGCATCACCGTCAACGCGCTGCACCCGGGCGGCATCCGGACCAACCTTCAGCGCTACGTCACCGAGGACGAACTCGCCCGGCTGCGTGCCCAGTCCGGCCCCTCCCTGCCCTCGTGGAAGACACCTGAACAGGGTGCCGCCACCTCCGTCCTGGTCGCCACGTCGCCACTGCTGGACGGCGTCGGCGGGCGGTACTTCGAGGACTGCAACGAGGCCGGTCCCCACCAGCCGGGTACCCGGACGGGAGTCGCCGCGTACGCGCTGGATCCCGACTCGGCGGCGCGGCTGTGGCAGGTATCCGTCGACACGCTCGCGGCATAGCCGCGGGAGATCGCGCATTCGGATCGGACGCGGTACGCATCGCGGAGGAATCGTCCACGAACCGGGCGGCGGAGGCGGAGAAGTGGGCCGGCGTCAGCCGGTCCACCGACTTCGCGACTGGTCCGTAAATCGTTGGCCTTCGGTGCCGTGACGTGGGAGTCTGGCAGGTCGCCAGTGATCGGCACGGCGCGGCACCGAAGGGATCGGCGTGGTGCGGCGGAGCCTGCTCGTTGACATCCGGCCGCTGACCCAATCACCGGCGTTCCGGCGGCTGTGGCTGGGTTCGGGGCTGTCCTCGGTCGGCAACCAGATGACGACGTTCGCCGTCGCCCTTCAGGTCTACACGCTCACCCACTCCTCGGCCGCCGTCGGCGGGGTGGGCCTGGCCATGGCGCTGCCGGCCATCCTGTTCGGCCTGGTCGGTGGGTCCATTGTGGACGCCGTGGATCGGCGCCGGCTCGTCCTAGTCACGAGCACCTTCCTGGCCGGCGTGTCCGCGGCCTTCGCGGTGCAGGCGTTCGCCGGACTCGACCGGGTGTGGCCGCTGTACCTGCTGGTGGCCGTCCAGTCGCTGCTGAGCTCCGTCAACGCTCCGGCGCGGTCGACGTTCATGCCCCGCCTGCTCGCACCCGAACGGGTACCGGCCGGGGTCGCGCTCAACATGCTCCTGGCCCATGGCAGCGTGACGATCGGACCGGCCCTGGCCGGCGTCGTCACGGCGGTCTGGGGGCTCAAGGCGTGCTACCTCATCGACGCGGTGAGTTTCGGTGCCGCGCTGTACGGGGTCGCCCGGCTGCCCGCGATGCCGCCGGGCGAGGGTGCGGCCCGCCCTGGGCTGCGCGCGGTGGTCGACGGGCTGCGGTACATCCAGGGCAACCGGATCGTGCTCGGCGCGCTCCTGGCCGACATGAGCGCCACCGTCCTGGGCATGCCCTTCGCGTTGTTCCCGGCGATCAACGCCGCGCGCTTCGGCGGTTCCCCGCAGACTCTCGGGCTGCTCACGTCGGCGGTGGCGGTCGGCGGTGTGATCGGCTCAACCCTGTCCGGTCCGGCCGGGCGGGTGTCGCGCCAGGGGCGTGCGATGCTCATCGCCGGCGCGGTCTGGGGCGCCGGGATCGCCGGCTTCGGTCTGGCGCACAGCCTGCCGCTTGCGCTCGGGGCGCTCGCCGTCGCCGGCATCGCCGACGTGACCAGCGTCGTGTTCCGCACCACGATCGTGCAGGTCCTCACGCCCGACCGGTACCGCGGCCGGGTCAACGCGGCGCAGTACGTCGTCGGCTCGGGCTGCCCGCAACTGGGCAACTTCCGGGCCGGCGCGATCGGTTCGCTGACGTCCCCGGGGATCAGCGCGGTCAGCGGTGGACTCGCCGTCATCGCGGGAGCCGCGCTCATCGGGCTCACCGTGCCGGCCCTGGTCCGCCAGCGCGCGCCCCGCCCGGCGGAGACGGCCGCGGCACCGGAGTCTGTGCCCGCTTAGCGGCAGGGCCCAGCAGGGCCCAGGCCCCAGGGCCCAGGGCCCGGTGCGGGACGAACTTGTGACAGTCTGCCGGTTGTGTCAGGGTCGATCCATGGGATTCTTCGATCAGTTGCCCCCGCGCGAGCCGATGACTTCGGTCGGGGAGGGCGTACCGGCGTGACCCTGCCGCAGGACGGCGCCGTCACACAGGACCATCCGTTGGCGATCGGTGACACGATCACCTGTCTCCGGCAGGGTTTGCGGGTGGTCACCACGGCAACTCGGGGCGAGGCAGCACAAGAGTCCATTGTGGACATGCGCGAACAGTACTACCACGCGGCGCTGGTTGGGCTGGGCGTCGCGTTGTGGGATCGGTACGACACGGAGGGCGTCCATTTCCTCTGTACCGTCGAGGGTGTGCCGGTCGCCAGCATGCGGTCCACACAGGACAGCGTGCGCCTCGGCGAGGCCGCCCACGACTTTCCCGACCTGGCTGCCAGGCTGCCCGAGCGGACCAACGACTTTCTGTACCTGAGCCGGCAACTGGTGGTCCCGCGGTTCCGGAAGATCGGGCTGGCCGCGCTGCTGACCAATTGCGCGGCGCTCTGGTGGCGGTCGAGGTCGACGCTGGACTACCTGGTGGCGTCCACCCGGGAGCCGGCCACCGACGGTGCCCGCCGATCGGGCGTCACCGTGCTGGCCGGCCCGACCCACCTGGGTCCGCGGCAGACCCCCGTCTTCCTCATCGGCGGCGACCTGGCCGTGATCGCGGACAACACCGGGGCGTTACTGGAGCACCACGGCTGGGTCGCCGACCCGTCCGGGCAGCGATGATTCTGACCGCCAGCGAGATAGCCGACCTGTGCGAGGCCGGAGCGATGGCTCCCTCGGGCGGCAACGCGCAGCCGTGGCAGGTGACGGTTGCCGGTGGACGGCTGCGGATCGGCCTCGACCCGCGACGCAGCGACCGGCCTTTCTCGACGTCGGCGGGTACGCCGCACTGTTCGCGATCGGCTG
>DASXOA010000239.1:0-15410 GCA_036494675.1 Rugosimonospora sp. | reverse complement strand
GCACCGCTTGCCGAGCCGATCTGACCGTCCGGCGACCGATGGAGATCTAGCGATGCCCATCGCTGCGATGATCGATCCAGCCGTCCGGCACAGCTCACCAGCGAGGTGTTCCCATGTACCATCAGGTACTCGATCCGGTATCCGGCTCACTCGGCCTGAGCGCGATCTTCGCGGCGCTCCCTCTCGTTGTCCTCTTCCTGCTGCTCGGGGTCCTGCGCGTCACCGCCTGGATCTCCGCGCTCATCGCACTCGTCGTGGCGATCGTCATCGCCACCGTCGTCTACCCCATGTCGGCCGGCCAGGCCGTGCTGTCCGCGTCGCTCGGCGCGGCGTTCGGGTTCTTCCCGATCCTGTGGATCGTCATCAACGCCATCTGGATCTATAACATGACCGTCGATACGGGGCACTTCGACGTGCTCCGCCGCTCGTTCAGCCGGGTGAGCGACGATCAACGGATCCAGGCAATCATCATCGCGTTCTGCTTCGGGGCCCTGATGGAGGCGCTGGGCGGGTTCGGTACCCCCGTGGCCATCAGTTCCGTCATGCTGATCGCGCTCGGCTTCACGCCGCTGCGCGCGGCGGCGCTGGCACTCGTGGCGAACACCGCACCGGTGGCATTCGGCGCGCTCGCGGTGCCCATCACGACGCTGTCCACGGTGACCGGGCTGCCGGTGCACGACCTCGGCTCGATGGTCGGCCGGCAGACCCCCATCCTGGCGGTGGTGGTGCCGCTGGTCCTGGTCGGCATCGTGGACGGCTGGCGCGGCGTGCGCGAGACGTGGGTGCCGGCGCTGGTCTGTGGCCTGGCGTTCGCCGTCGCGCAGTACGCCACGTCGAACTTCATCTCGGTACCGCTGACCGACATCGTCGCGTCGCTGTTCTCCGCCGCCGCCGTCGTGGTGCTGCTGAAGGTCTGGCACCCGGCCACGTCCGGGCTGGTGGTGCCGGCGGTACGGCCGGTCGCCGGCGGCTCGGTGGACACCCCCGATCCGGGGTTCCAGGGCCGGGTGGCGCACCCGGACAGCCGCAGGGAGGAACTGCGCGCCTACGCGCCGTACCTCATCATCATCGTCATCTTCATCGTCGCGCAGATCCACCCGATCCTGCACGCGCTGGACAGCGTCACCCGGTCCTTCAACTGGCCCGGCCTGCACATCGTGAGCGCGTCCGGCAAGCCCTCCACGGTGAGCGTGTTCAAGTTCAACTGGCTCACCGCGGCGGGCACGCTGATGTTCATCTCCGGCGTGGTCACCGCGCCTGTGCTGGGCGTGTCCGTGGCCAAGGCGCTGCGCGCGTACGGCCGGACGTTGCGCCAACTGGTCTGGGCGATCATCACGGTGATGGCCGTGCTGGCGCTGGCCTACGTGATGAACGCCAGCGGCCAGACCGCGACCCTGGGCAACTGGATGGCCGGTGCCGGAGCGGCGTTCGCGATCCTGTCGCCGATCCTCGGCTGGCTCGGCGTCGCGGTCACCGGCTCCGACACGTCCTCCAACTCGCTGTTCGGCGCGTTGCAGGTCGCGGCGGGTACCAAGGCGGGTCTGAGTACCACGCTGATGGCCGCGGCCAACTCCTCCGGCGGCGTACTCGGCAAGATGATTTCGCCGCAGAACCTGGCGATCGCGGCCGGGGCGGTCGGCCTGACCGGCAAGGAAGGTGACATCTTCCGCCGGGTGTTCGGCTGGAGCCTGGCCTTCCTCGCCGGCATGTGCCTGCTGGTCTACCTCCAGTCGACACCGGTACTGAGCTGGATGGTGCCCTGATCCGTGGTGCGGGGGTTCACGCGATGACCTCGTGAACCTCCAGCACCCGGCTGCGCAGCCGTCCCTCTCCCAGCTCGTCGCGGTACGCGGCCCGCTGCGGATCAGCCAGGAAGGACTCGTACGCCTCCCGCGAGGCGAACGACAGCAGGTGGACCTCGCTGCCCGAATCCGCGGTCCGCAACCGCTGTTCCAGGCGCCCTCCGTGGCGGGCCAGCAGGGGCAGCACCATGCTCTCGTACCGCTGGGCGGCTTCCCGGTGCTCCTCGGGCATGTCGAGGACCACCGCGATGCGCAGTCGGGGAGCCGTTGGCGTGCCGTCCAGGCGCTTGAAGAAGTGCACGTCGCAGTGGCCGCCCGGCAGGCCCTCGGTGCGGCCGGTCTCGATGTAGCCGTGGCGACGGTAGAAGCCGGGCGCCTGGAACGACATCGAGGACACGACCATCCGGGTACAGCCGCGCCGCCGCGCCTCGTCCTCGGCGGTACGCAGCAGCCGGGCACCCCAGCCCTCGCGGCGGCACCCCTCCCGTACCCACAGCAGCCCGATGCCGCCGCACCCGCCCCAGGTCCAGCCGGACAGTCCACCGACCAGCGCGCCGGCCGCGTCCGTCACGCGGACGGAGAGCGAGGCCTCGTCGTCGGCGCCGGTCGCGCGGACGTTGAACGCGGTCAACTCCTCTTCCAGCCGCGCCGTGAGGTCCTTGTCGCCGGCGCCGACGCGCACCGTGGTCCCGGCATCGCCGCCGGTTCCGGCGTCGGTTCCGCCGTCCCGAGCGGTTCCGGCGTCGGGAGCCGCTAGCGGGTCACGGGCCGCCGGGTCACCCGCGTCAGTGCCGTGATCAAAAACCATGGCGGCGAGTATGCCACAGCGGAATTCCCGGCCGGCGGACTCAGTTCCCGTTCCGTGGACTCAGGCGGGCGGACTCAGTTTCCGGCCGGGGGGCTCAGTTTCCGACCGGCTGGGGCTCGTGCGGCACCGGCTGATCGGGGCGCTGGCGGTAGCTGCGGATGATATCCGCGTACCGGTGCCCGCTGGCCTTGATGGTGCGCCGCTGGGTCGGGTAGTCCACGTGCACCAACCCGAACCGCTTCGCGTACCCGTACGCCCATTCGAAGTTGTCCAGCAGCGACCAGGCGAAGTACCCGGCCAGCGGCGCACCCCGACGGGCCGCCGCCGCGCAGGCCGCCAGATGCTGCTCCAGGTAGTCCGTGCGCTCCTTGTCCTCCACGTGGCCGTCCGGCTCGATCTCGTCCGGCCAGGCCGAACCGTTCTCGGTCACGTAGATGAGCCGCGCCTGGTAGTCGTCGGTCAGCCGGACCAGCAACTGCTCCAGCCCGTCCGCGTGGACCTCCCAGCCCATCCCGGTCAGCGTCCAGTCCGGCACGCTGATCATCCGTGCCCACGGCACCGGACCCTCGGGGTCGTCGGCGACGACCTGCCGGAAGTAGTAGTTCAACCCGACGTGGTCCATCGGGGCCGCGATGACGTCCAGGTCGCCGTCGCGCACCGGCGGCGCGATCCCGTACGCCTCCACCATGTCGGCCGGGTATCCGCGGCCGTTCAACGGATCCAGCCACCATCGGTTCGTGTGCCCGTCCGCCCGGCGTGCCGCCGCCACGTCCTTCTCGTCGTCGCTGGCCGGCTCGCACGGGCTCAGGTTCAGCACCGCGCCGACCCGTACCGGGCCGCGCGACACGGATCGCAGCGCCGCGGCCGCGAGCCCGTGCCCCAGCAGCAGGTGGTGCGACGCCGGTATCGCCCGGGACAGATCCCGCTCCCCCGGCGCCATCCGGCCCTCCAGGTAACCGATCCACGCCGAGCACAGCGGCTCGTTCACCGTGAACCAGTCCTCGATCCGGTCGCCCAGCCGCTCACCGAGCACCTGCGCGTAGTCGGCGAACGCCATTGCCGTGTCCCGCGCCGGCCACCCGCCCCGGTCCTGCAGCACCTGGGGCAGGTCCCAGTGGTACAGCGTGGCGAACGGCCGGATGCCGGACTCCAGCAACCCGTCGACCAGCCGCTCGTAGAAGTCGAGCCCGGCCTGGTTCACCCGGCCGGTACCCTCCGGCAGCACCCGGGGCCACGCGATGGAGAACCGGTACGCGTCGACACCCAACCGCCGCATCAGCGCGACGTCCTCCGGCCACCGGTGGTAGTGGTCGCACGCCACATCGCCGGTGTCGCCGTTGTCGATCGCACCCGGAACCCGACAGAACGTGTCCCAGATGGACGGTGACCGGCCACCCTCGGCGACCGCCCCCTCAATCTGGTACGCGGACGTTGCCGTACCCCATAGAAAGTCCGGCGCCAGGCCCCGCAGAAACTTCATGGCTCTCCTTGGCTGTGAATCGGTTACTTGACCGCGCCAGCGGTCAGTCCGGCGACGAAGTGTCGTTGCAGTGCGAGGAATCCGGCCACCACCGGGACGCTGACCACCAGGGACGCCGCCATGACCTGGTTCCAGTACACGTCTTCGTAGGTGCTGTAACTCTGCAGCCCGACGGCCAGCGTTCGGGTGCTGTCGTTGGTCATCACCGAGGCGAACAGCACCTCGCCCCAAGCCGTCATGAACGCGTACACCGCCACGGCGACCACACCAGGCAGCGCGGTCGGCAGGATGACCTGGATCAGCGTGCGCAGCGGTCCCGCGCCGTCGACCTGGGCCGACTCGTCCAGCCCGCGCGGGATGGAGTCGAAGTAGCCGACCAGCATCCAGATCGAGAACGGCAGGGAGAAGGTGAGGTAGGTGACGACCAAACCGGTGCGCGTGGCGTAGAGCTGCAGGCCGGTGTACTTGTTGATGTTGACGTAGATGAGGAACAGCGGCAGCAGGAACAGGATGCCCGGGAACATCTGCGTGGACAGCACCGTGATGGAGAAGACCCGCCGGCCGACGAAGCGGTACCGGCTGACCGCATACGCGGCGAAGATGGCCACGACCACCGAGCACGCCATCGCGCAGGAGCTCACGATGGCGCTGTTGATGAAGTAGCGCCCCAACGGCACCGTGTGCCACATGTCCACGAACGGCCGCAGCGTCAGGTGGGACGGGATCCAGCGGAACGGTCCCTGCACGTCGCGCAGCGGCTTGAGCCCGGAGGTGAGCATCACGTAGATCGGTATCAGGGTGAACAGGGCGAACGCGGTCAGCACGACGACGCGGGTCACCTTGACCCAGCTTGGCTCACGCATCGTTCCTCCGGCGGGACGTGGCGAACAGGTAGACCGCGGTCACCACGAGGAGGAACAGCAGCAGCAGCACGCTCATCGCCGAGCCGAGGCCGAAGTTCCAGGTGACGAACGAGCTCTGGTAGATGTGGATGGAGATGAGGTCCGCCGCGTGCGGTGCCGCCGCGCCGAACAGCACGTACGGCGTGTTGAAGTCGTTGAAACTCCACAGGAACAGCACCAGCAGCAGCACCTGGTTCACCGGCCGGAGCATGGGCAACGTGATGCTGCGCAGCTGCCGCATGAACCCGGCGCCGTCCATCGCGGCCGCCTCGTACAGCTCGCCGGGAATGGTCTGCAGGCCCGCGGTCAGCACCAGCAACGCGAACGGCCAGGTGCGCCACACCGACACGACCACGAGGGAGACGAAGCTGTTGCTGCCGATGAGCCAGAACGGCCGGGACCCGAAGAGGTGCAACTCGTCGACCAGCACGTGGTTGACCACGCCGGTGTCCCGCTGGAGCATGAAGCTCCAGGTGATCACCGCGGCGTAGGCCGGCAGCGCGTACGGGGCGAGGAAGACGGTGCGGATCAGGCCGCGACCGCGGAACGGTCGCTGCAGCAGAACGCCGGCGGTGATGCCGAAGAGCCAGCAGAAGCCCACGGTGAGCGCGCTGTACGCGGCGGTCACGCCGAGCGAGTGCAGCAGGTTCGCTCCGATCGGGCTGTTGAAGTCCAGCACCACCCGGAAGTTGCCGAGGCCGACGAACGGCGCCGCGGACCAGTTGCGGATGTAGAACTGGGTCAGCCCACGCAGGCTCATCCAGACGCCGGTGACCATCGGGATGAGGTGCACCAGCAGTTCCAGGATGACCGCGAGAAGCAGCATGAGGTACGGGGTGGCGCGGTTCCCCTTGACTCGGCGGCGCCGCCGCTTCTTGGCGGATTCGCCCGACGCACCGCCCTTGGCCGTACCCGACCCGGCCGCCGGGGTGGTGACGGTTGCCATGAAACTCCTTACCGTGCCCTGAATGTGCTACAGCGGGGCGGGCGCCGGGGCCGCGGAGAAGGACTCCGCGGCCCCGGACTGCCGGTCGAGCATCCGCTACGGACTCAGCCGCCGGCCTTCACCTGTTGCTGGGCCGCCGTGAGCTTGCTCTTGATGTCGGCGTCGGTGACCGCCTTCCCGCTCGCCGCCTCGGCGAACAGGTCCTTCATCGCACCACCGACGAGCGTCTCGAACTGGCTCTCCTCGGGCACCGCCGGCAACGGCGCGGCCGTGGTCGACAGGACCTGCTGGTACATCTTCACCGTCGGGGTCTGGAACGCCGGGTCCGAGTAGGCACCCTGCACCGTCGGCAGCGAGGCGTACGTCTTGTTGAGGGTGGTCTGCTCGGCGTCGCTCGTCATGAACTTCACGAACTTGAGCGCGGCGTCCTTGTGCTTGGTGTTGGCGAACACGGCCAGGTTGATGCCGGCCACCATGCTGTTGACGTGCTTGGCACCCGCCGGGGCCGGGTCCTCGAACGGTACCGGCGCGACGCCGTAGTCGTCGGGGCTCATGCCGTGCGTCTTGATGCCGCTGTCCGCGGCCTGCCACAGGATCATCGCGGCCTTGCCGGTGGCGAAGTCCGTGATCGACGTGTTGTTCGTGTACTGCACGTCGCTCGGGTTCACGATCTTGTCGGTCGCCATGAAGTCGATGTACCGCTTGAGGGCGGCGACGTTCGCGTCCGTGTCGAAGGTCGGCTTACCGGACGAGTCGAACCACGAGCCGCCGTACTGCTCGCTGAACGCGAACGCGTGGTGTGCGTTCTCGGTCGGGTTGCCGGCCTCCAGCGCCAGGCCCCACTGGTTGCCGTGGGTGAGCTTCTTGGCGTCGGTCACCAGCTCGTCCCACGTCGCCGGCGGGTTGGCGATGCCGGCGGCCGCGAACATCTTCTTGTTGTAGTACAGGCCGTACGCCAGCGAGTAGATCGGCACCGCCGCCGGCGGCTTGCCGGCCGCACCGGTGGCCGAGAGGCTACCGGCCAGGAACCGGTCCTTGCCGCCGATCGTCGACATCGTCGAGTCGTCGAAGGGCAGCAGCGCGCCAGTGGCCTGCAGCGTCGCCGACCAGGTGTTGCCGATGTTGAGAACGTCCGGGCCCTGCCCGGAGGTGGTCGCCGCCAGGATGCGGTTGAGCAGGTCGGGCCAGCCGATGACCTCAAGCTTCACGGTGATGCCGGTCTGCTGCTTGAACTTGTCCAGCTCCGGCTGAAGGATCTGCTTGTCGTTGTCCAGGCTGGAGCCTTGGTTACTCGCCCAATAGGTGAGAGTGGTGGATCCACTGTCTGAGCTGCCACTGTTGCTGCACCCTATGAGAGTGGGCGCGACCAGGAGCGCGGCAGCGGCCAGCAGGCCGATTCTGCGAGGGCTCACGTATGGCCTTCCTGTTTGTCCGGGCGGAAACGTGGGGGTGTCTGGTCTGTCGTCGCGCGGAAAGCCGCATGGTTCCCGGGCAGAACGAGCCGGCTACGCCGACTCAAGCCCGGTCGCCGCGGCCGATTGCGGTGCGGGCATAGACCGATGGCCAAGAGGCGGCCACCGATCTAAACTTGAGGATTGAACTATGTCCTGGATTAAACAGCCGACGCCACGTGGCGTCAAGACGTGAGAGCGTTCTCTTGCGGATCCAACGGTGTCCCGGTCCGGCGGCGGTCGGGCGCTACCGATTGTCTGCACAGCCGCCCCGTGACTGTCCATAGCCGCCCTGGCTTGGCACGTTGAACCGCACGTCTTTCGTTATGGAAACGTGGTCTGCCGGTTACCTTCGGCCGGGTTCGCACCGTCGGGTTGCCGTTCGGGAGAGCGCTCCCCGAGACGGTGAGGCGGGCCTGGCCAGCGCGCTCCCCGCGACGGTGAGAAGGTCTGGCCGGCGCGCTTCCCGGGACGTGAGCGAGGTTGGCCGGCGCGGCGGCCGGTGAGCTACCGACTGACTACCGGCTCGGTACCACGCCGCGGGCACACTCGCCGGCACGCCGGAGCAGCAGGTCACGCTCGCGGCTGTTGCGGGTGAGTGACGCCGCGCGTTCGAACTCGGTACGGGCCTCGTCGTAGCGGCCGAGTTTCGCCAGCAGATCGCCGCGCACGCTGGGCAGCAGGTGGTACTCCCGCAACGACGGTTCCGAGGTCAGCGCGTCGACCACGTCGAGGCCGGCCGCCGGTCCGAACGCCATCGCGAGCGCCACGGCCCGGTTGAGCTCCACCACGGGGGACGGCGTCAGCTCGACGAGTACCCGGTACAGCGCGGCGATGCGTGCCCAGTCGGTCTGCTCGGCGGTACGCGCCCGGGCATGGCACGCGGCGATCGCGGCCTGCACCAGGTACGGCCCCGGCGCGGCCCCGAGCCTGTCCGCGCGGTCGAGTGCGGCGAGACCACGGCGGATGAGCAGCTGATCCCAGCCCGCCCGGTCCTGATCCAGCAGCAGAACCGGCTCGCCAGACGGGCCGACCCGCGCCCGCAGGCGCGACGCCTGGATCTCCATCAGCGCGACGAGGCCGTGCACCTCGGCCTCGCGCGGCGCCAACTCGGCGAGGATCCGGCCGAGGCGCAGGGCCTCTTCGCAGAGCGCCGGCCGCACCCAGTCCTCACCCGCGGTCGCCGAGTACCCCTCGTTGAAGATGAGGTACAGCACCTCGAGTACCGACGACAGGCGCGCGGCCCGCTCGGCCCCGGCCGGTACCTCGAACGGGACGTGCTTGTCGGAGAGGGTCCGCTTGGCCCGGACGATGCGCTGCGCGACGGTCGGCTCCGGAATGAGGAACGCGCGGGCGATCTCCGGCGTGGTCAGGCCGCCGAGCAGGCGGAGGGTGAGCGCGACCCGCGCCTCGGTGGACAGCACGGGGTGGCACGCGATGAACATCAGGCGCAGGAGGTCATCGCCGACGTCGTCGCCGTCGACCGCGGCATCGATCGCCGCTTCGAGGTCGGGCTCCTGTTCGCCCTGCCCGGTCTCCAGCTCCCTGGCGAGTTCCTCGTGCTTGCGCTCCAGCCGCTTCTCGCGCCGGAAGGCGTCGATCGCGCGACGCTTGGCGATGGCCATGAGCCAGGCGCCCGGATTATCCGGGACGCCCGACTCGGGCCACTGTTCCAGCGCCGCGACCAGCGCATCCTGCGCGAGGTCCTCGGCGAGACCGACGTCGCGCACCATCCGCACGAGACCGGCGATGAGCCTGGCCGACTCGATCCGCCATACCGCGTCGATCGTGCGATGCACCTGGGAAGCCGTCACGACAACGACTAAAGCACCCAAGTCCGCCGCCGTACACCTGGGCGCGCCGGCTACCGTGTGTGCCCGGGCCGTGCCGCGGCTGCCGGGACGCCCCGGCTACCGGGTGTGCCGGCCCGTGCCGGTGGCCGGTTCCCTACCGGTTGTACTGCTCGGTCGCCCGTGCGCGCAGTCGCTCCTCGGCGTCCCGCAGTTCGGGCGTCAACTGCGGGCCGAAGTCCTCGGCCTCGAACACCTGGCGGATCTCCACCTCGGCCCCGTCCCCCATCGGGCAACGCTTGACCCACTCGACGGCCTCCTCCTTCGAGGCCACCTGAATCAGCCAGAAGCCCGCGATCAGCTCCTTGGCCTCGGTGAACGGCCCGTCGATCACGGTGCGTCCGGTCCCCGAGAACGCCACCCGGGCCCCCTTCGCGCTCGCGTGCAACCCCTCGCCGGCCAGCAGCACGCCGGCCTTGACCAGTTCCTCGTTGTACCTGCCCATCGCGGCGAGCTCGTCCTGGCTCGGCAGCACGCCGGACTCGGCGTCCTCGTTGGACTTCACCATCAGCATGAATCGCATCGCGCTTCTCCTTCGGTTCCGGGTGTCCTCCGGGCGGTCCAGACCAGCGGAAGGTGCCGGTCACATAGACGCGTCGAACAAGGGTGACCCGGATTCGACAGGCCCGCCGGATTTCTCCGGAGAAAATCCGGTCACGCCGGTGGCCTACAGCGCCGCGGTCAGGTCGACCTCGACCAGTTGTCCGGTGAATCCGAGCCGGGCCACGCCGAGCAGGGTACTGGCCGTGGTGAACGCCGGCCCGATGGCCGAGCCGGTGAGCCGGTCCCAGGCCGCCGAGAGCACCGCGTTGTCGTCGGTGACCACATAGATCACCGAGCGGACGACGTCCCCGGGGCCCGCGCCGGCCGCGGCCAGCGCGGTGACGGCGTTCGCCACGACCTGGTCGATCTGGGCGTCGAGGTCGCCGTCCCCGACCAGCGCGCCGGACCGGCCGATCGGGCACTGGCCGGCCAGGAACGCCATCCGCCCGGCCTCGACGATGGTCACGTGGTGGTAGCCGGGCGGCTCGTGAAGCTCGCCGGGGTTGATCCGGGTGAGGTTGCTCGTCATCCGGCCAGTCTCACCGAGGCGGCGCGGGCGCGCACCGGGTTAACCGCGACATCGACCGCGGGTACGGGTTCACGCCCCCCGGCTCCTGCCATCGATCTGCACCGCTGCGTTGACGTGACCGTAGCGCCTCTGTAATCTCTAGCCAACATAGTGCAAGATTTTTGCATTCTGTTATTCGATTTCTTCTGCGATAACGCAACTTCCCCGCAGGGACGCACCCGCTCGGTGTCCGTGCACCCGCTCCGCCATTCCCGGAGAGGCCCACGTGATGTCGACTTCCCCCGTGCACGGCCGCTCGCCACCCCGGCTGCGCGATCGCGGGTCGCCGTCCGGCGAGAGCTCCCCCCTGAGAAGTACCGGCGCCCCCGGGGCGCCACCGTCGTCCCCGCCGTTCCCACGAGGAGATAGAGGAACGCAATGAGAAAGAAGTACCTGCGGATCGCCGCCGCGGCACTGGCCGGACTTCTGGTGTCCGCGCTGCCGGTGCTCGGGGTGTCCCCGGCCTCGGCCGCCGGCCCGAACCTGGCCGCCGGCAAGGCCACCTCGTCCAGCAGCTCCACGAGCCCGTACACGCCGAACAACCTCAACGACGGCAACCAGGCCAGCTACTGGGAGAGCGCCAACAACACCTTCCCCCAGTGGGCCCAGATCGACCTGGGTGCCAGCACGAGCATCAACCAGGTCGTCCTGAAGCTGCCCACCGGCTGGGGCGCCCGGACCGAGACCCTCTCCGTTCAGGGCAGTACGGACGGCAGCGGCTTCGCGACGATCGTGGCCTCCGCCGGGTACAACTTCGACGGATCCAGCAACGTCGTGACGATCAACTTCGGGACCACCAGCGCCCGGTACGTGCGGGTGAACATCACCGCCAACACCGGCTGGCCGGCCGGGCAGCTCTCCGAGGTCGAGGTCTACGGTACGGCGGCCACGTCCGGCAACCTGGCGCTCGGCCACACGATGAGCTCCAGCGGCGTCTCGCAGAGCTACGTGGCGGCCAACGCCAACGACGGCAACCAGTCGACCTACTGGGAGAGCGCCAACAGCGCGTTCCCGCAGTGGCTCCAGGTCGACCTCGGCAGCTCGGTCAGCGTGAACAAGGTCGTGCTCAAGGTGCCGGGGTCGTCCGACTGGGCCACCCGTACCGAGACGCTGTCCGTACAGGGCAGCACGACCGGTTCGAGCTTCACCGACATCGTCGGGTCGGCCGGGTACGTGTTCAACCCGTCCACCGGCAACACGGTGACGATCAACTTCACCGCGACCACCACCCGGTACCTGCGGCTGAACATCACCGCCAACACCGGCTGGCCGGCGGGGCAGATCTCGGAGTTCGAGGTGTACGGGCCGTCCGGCGGTGACATCCAGCCTCCGTCCGCACCCACCAACCTGGCCTACACCGAGCCCGCCACCGGGCAGATCAAGCTGACCTGGAACGCGTCCACCGACAACGTGGCCGTCACCGGGTACGACATCTACGCCAACTCCAACCTGCTCACCAGCGTGCCGGCCAGCGCGCTCACGTACACCGACACCCAGCCGCTGACCGCCACGGTGACCTACTTCGTCCGCGCGCACGACGCCGCCGGCAACCAGTCCGGCAACAGCAACAGCGTCACCCGCACCGGCCAGTCCGGCGGCGACACCCAGCCGCCGACCGCGCCGACCAACCTGGCCTACACCCAACCGGCGTCCGGCCAGATCAAGCTGACCTGGGGCGCGTCCACCGACAACGTGGGCGTCACCGGGTACGACGTCTACCGCAACGGTTCACTCGCCACCACGGTCGGCGGCACGACGCTGACGTACACGGACAGCCAGCCGGACACCGCGACGGTCTCGTACTACGTCAAGGCGCACGACGCGGCGACCAACCAGTCGACGGCGAGCAACACCGTGACCCGTACAGGCAACGGCGGCGGCGGCTCGAACCTGGCCGTCGGCAAGCCCATCACCGGTACCCCGGCCACCTTCACCTTCGTGGCCACGAACGCCAACGACAACGACGTCACCACGTACTTCGAGGGCTCCAGCTACCCGAGCCAGCTCACCGTGAAGCTCGGCGCCAACGCCGACGTCAACACGGTCGTGGTCAAGCTGAACCCGGACGCGTCGTGGGGCACCCGCACCCAGACCATCCAGGTGCTCGGCCGCGAGCAGAGCGCGACGTCCTTCACCTCCCTGTCGGCGGCGCAGACGTACACGTTCAACCCGGCCACCGGCAACTCGGTGAGCATCCCGGTCAGTTCCCGGGTCGCCGACGTCGAGCTGTCCATCACCAGCAACAGCGGCGCACCCGGCGGCCAGGTGGCCGAGTTCCAGGTCATCGGTACCCCGGCCCCGAACCCGGATCTGACCGTCACCGGCTCGTCGTGGACCCCGACGTCCCCGGTCGAGACGGACTCCATCACGGCGTCCGCCACGGTGCACAACGGTGGTACGGCATCCGCCGGCGCCACGAACGTGAACTTCTACCTGGGTACCACGAAGGTCGGCACCGCGTCGGTCGGCGCGCTGGCAGTCGGGGCGTCCAGCACGGTGTCGGCCAGCATCGGCACCCAGACGGCCGGCACGTACCAGTTGACCGCGAAGGTCGACGAGTCGAACACCGTCATCGAGACGAACGACGCCAACAACAGCTACACCAACCCGAGCAACCTGGTGGTGGCCCCGGTCCAGAGTTCCGACCTGGTCGGCACCGCGGCCTGGAGCCCGGGCAACCCGGCCGCCGGCAACACCGTGGCGTTCACGGTCACCGTGAAGAACCAGGGCACCATCGCCACCGCCAGCGGTTCGCACACCGTGACGCTCACCGTCGTCGACACCTCCAGCAACAGCACGGTCAAGACGCTCACCGGCTCGTTCAGCGGCGCCCTGGCATCGGGTGCGAGCACGAGCGTCTCGATGGGTTCGTGGACCGCGGTCAACGGCAGGTACAACGTGCACACCGTGCTCGCCGTCGACACCAATGAGCTGTCCGTCAAGCAGGGCAACAACACCAGCGACACCGCGTTGTTCGTGGGTCAGGGCGCGAACATGCCCTACGACACGTACGAGGCGGAGTCCGGCACGGTCGGTGGCGGCGCCACGGTCGTCGGCCCGAACCGGACCATCGGCGACATCGCGGGTGAGGCGTCCGGACGCAAGGCGGTCACGCTGAACTCGACCGGCTCGTACGTGCAGTGGACGTCGCGGGCGGCCACGAACACGTTCGTGGTGCGGTTCTCGATCCCGGATGCCTCGGGTGGCGGCGGCACGACCGCGTCGCTCGACCTGTACGTCAACGGCACCCTCGTCCAGCCGTTGAGCCTCAGCTCGCACTACGCGTGGCTGTACGGGGCGGAGACCGCACCCGGCAACTCGCCGGGCACGGGCCCGCGGCACATCTACGACGAGGCGCACTTCGTGCTCCCGTCGTCGTACCCGGCGGGCAGCACCATCAAGCTCCAGAAGGACTCGTCGAACACGTCCCAGTACGCGATCGACTTCATCAGCCTGGAGCAGGCCACACCGGTGGCGAACCCGGACCCGGCGCACTACGTGGTGCCGGCCGGCTTCACCGGGGCGGACGTCCAGACCGCGCTGGACAAGGTGCGGATGGACACCACCGGCACGTGGACCGGCGTGTACCTGCCGGCCGGACAGTACTCGCTGTCGCAGAGCCTGCAGGTGTACCAGAAGCCGGTCAAGGTGGTCGGTGCCGGCGTCTGGTACGCGCAGTTCAACTCGCCTGCGAACCAGGAGAACTCCGACTTCGACTGGTCACTGCAGAGCGGGGCGAGCGGCTCGTCGTTCAGCGGCTTCGCCTGGTTCGGCAACTACGACCAGCGCGTCGACGGTCCGGGGCACACGTTCGACCTGCGCAACCTGTCGAACATCACCATCGACAACGTGTGGATCGAACACCAGGTGGTCGGCGTCTGGGGCGCGGCCGCGGTGATGAACTCCACCTTCACCAACATGCGGATCCGGGACACCTACGCCGACGGCATCAACCTCACCAACGGCAGCCAGGGCAACCTGATCAGCAACGATGAGGCCCGGTCCACCGGTGACGACAGCTTCGCGCTGTTCGCCGCCCAGGACCAGAACTCCGGAAACCTGACGGGCAACACGATCCAGAACGTGTCCGCGTTGACGCCCTGGCGGGCTGCTGGTGTCGCCATCTACGGCGGCTTCAACAACACGATCCAGAACTTCTACGTGGCGGACACGTTGTGCTACTCGGGTCTGACCATCAGCTCGTTGAACTTCGGGTACCCGTTCGAGGGCTTCGGAGCCAGCCCGCCGACGACCATCCAGAACTTCACCCTCGCCCGGGACGGAGGCCACTTCTGGGGCGGTCAGGTGTTCGGGGCGATCTGGGTCTTCTCCGCGACCCAGCCGTTCCAGGGCATCCGGGTGAACAACGCGAACATCACCGATCCCACCTACTCCGGCATCATGTTCCAGACGGACTATGTGGGAGGAACGCCGCAGTACTCGGTGACGGACACCATCTTCACCAACACCACCATCACCGGTGCGCAGCAGAGCGGCGATGACTACAACGCCAAGTCCGGCTACGGCGTCTGGGCCAACCCGTTGCCCGAGGCCGGACAGGGCCCGGCGGTCGGCTCGGTGACGTTCAACCATCTCGTCGAGAGCAACAACTTCATCAACATCCAGAACACGACGACGACGTTCACCATCACCGTCAACCCGTAACCGTCAACCCACCATCAACCTAGAGCCACAACCGTTCCGTCCCACCGGTGCCGCCGGGAGGTCCCAACCTCCCGGCGGCACTGTGTTGCGGGTGCTGTATCGCGTGGACCCCGGCGCGGTGAAGCGGCGCGGGGACCGCGTCGCGGGGAGGGGCCACAGGGCTCCGGCTAGCGGGACTGCGGACGCAAACCGTCGATGACGTAGCCCATCAGCCGCACGCCGTCGTCGGGCGCCGACTCGCAGGCCATCGCCACCCCATGGGTCAGCCGCAGCACGTCCGCCGGCTCGACGTCGGGACGGATCGTCCCGGCGGCCTTCGCCGGTTCCATCAGCCGGTTCAGCGCGCCACGCATGACGTCCCGGCAGTAGGTCATCGTCGGCGCGTCCACGCCCAG
>DASXOA010000238.1:0-18106 GCA_036494675.1 Rugosimonospora sp. | reverse complement strand
CGACGCGCTGGACAACGCCGGGCTCGCCGCGACCGTGGACAGCGACGAGGACCTGCACGCGTGGGTCGTGATCGGACGCCGGCGCCGGTGACGTTCAAACGCACTTGCCCGCGGTGAAGCGGTCGCCTTCTACCCGGAGTTCGTCGGCGACGGCACGCTGACACTGCGGACCGGCACGGCGGGCATGGCGGGCATGGCGGGCACGGCGGGCACGATCACGCTGCCGGCCGTGCTCGTGCCGGTACCGCGCACGTACGCGAGCCTGCCCGGCATCGTCATCGCCGCGCCGACCGCGCGGCGGTGGGGCCTGCCGGTGCACGCGGGTGGGATCGTCGTGGACACCACGCGCCGACCGACGCCGGCCGAACTCGCGGACGCCACCACGACCGTCCTCGCGGCGCAGTTGCGTGCCGCTCCCGGCCGCGCCCGCCGTCGCTGCGACGGGACGCGGCCGGGACCGGGATACTCAGCGACGTACCGCCGGGAGCACCTGACTCAGCGTCGAGGCGCCGCCGGAGCGCTGCGGCGCGGCGGACGCGCCCGCCACACCGGCCGGGACCGGCTGGGGAAGCGGAGCGCACAGCGCGTCCGGCCCGTCGCCGTGATGGCGGGCCGGAAGAACCCCACTGGCCAGGTATGCTGCGATCTGGTCGTCGACGCAGGCGTCGCCGTCCAGCGTGTTGGCGTGACTGGTACCGCCGGGTTCGGCGATCAGGCTGGCGTGCGGGAACAGCCGGCGCACTTCGAGACTGCCCTCGAACGGCGTCGCCGCGTCCAGCGTCTCGTCGATGAGCAGCGCGCTGGCCACCTTCCGGCCGTCCACCTTCACCGGCGTGCCCGCCCGGGCCGGCCAGTACAGGCAGGGTGCGTTGAACCAGGCGTTGCCCCAGGTCTCGAACGGCGCGGTGCGGTAGGTCGCCCAGTTGTCCCGGCGCCACTGGTTCCAACTGCGCGGCCACTGCACGTCGGTGCACTGGACGGCGTTGTAGACGGCGAACGTGTTGTCGTCGCCCGGCCCGTCGGCGTCGTTGTACCAGTCGATCAGCGTCGCCGCGTCGGCTCCGTGTACCCAGCCGGCGAAGGCGTCCGCCAGGTCCAGCCAGGTGGACTGGTAGTACCCGGCGAGCAGGAAGATGTCGGTCCACTCGTCGGACCCGACGATGCCGCCGGCCGGATGTGCCCGCAACTCGTTCTTCTCCGTGTTCCACAGCTTCTCCACCGCGGCCCCGGTCGAGCCGAGGTGGTAGACGCTGTCGTACCGGGCCAGCCAGCCGAACCAGATCTCGATGTTCTTCTGGAAGGCCACGTCCTGGTTGAGGTTGGCCTGGTACCACACGTCGCGCGGGTCGACGTTGCTGTCCAGGACCATCCGGCGCACCCGCTGCGGGAACAGGGTCGCGTAGACCTGACCGAGGTAGGTGCCGTACGAGAAGCCGTAGTAGTTGAGCTTCTGCTGGCCGAGCGCGGCACGGATGCTGTCCATGTCCCTCGCCCAGTCGACCGTGGTCATGTGCGCCAGCAGGGCTCCGGCGTCCTTGCCGCACGCGGTCGCGTACGACTTCGAGCGAGCCAGCCAGGTCTGTTCCAGCGCCGGGCTGGTCGGCACGTACTCCGGCCGGTCCGGGCTGAAGTAGTTGGGATCGCACGAGACGGCCGGGATGCTGGAGCCGACGCCACGCGGGTCGAAGCCGATCCAGTCGTAGGCGTCGCCGGCCTGGTTCGGCACGAACTGGCCGAGCCGCGACAGGCCCAACCCGGATGCTCCGGGGCCACCCGGGTTGACCAGCATGATGCCCTGGTACTGCGCGGCCGGCGTCTTGTGCAGGATCCGCGACACGGCCAGCTGGATCTTCGTGCCGTCCGGGTGCCGGTAGTCCAGCGGCACCGGCAGGTACCCGCACTGCGCGCCGGCGTTGCGCAGGGTGGCGCTGGTACAGGTGCCCCAGGTGATCTGCGCGGTGCCGGCCTGTGCCATGGCCGCCTGTCCGCTGCCGGCCTGTGCCGTGCCCGCCTGGGTCTGCCCGGTCGGGTCGGCCCAGGCCGCGGGTGCCATCGCGATGAGCGTGGCCGTGACCGTACCGGCCACGACGATCAGTCTTCCCTTCACGTGACCTCCACTTCAACGATGTGCGAGGAGACTGGTAGGGGTACACATTGACATGCCTGATGATCCCGGCCCGGCCGGTTCCGGAGGAACGGGCACAAGGTCGAGGGTTTCCGCCTGATCATGGGAGGGTGGCTGCCGTACCCTGCTGCGCATGACCTTCTCGATCGTGGCGCGTTCGGCCGACGGGCGGGCGCACGGAGTCGCCGTGGCCAGCAAGTTCCTCGCCGTCGGCAGCGCGGTACCGGCCGCCGAGGCCGAGGTCGGCGCGCTGGCGACCCAGTCCTACGCCAACCTCGCCTACCGGCCGCAGGGCCTGGCGCTGCTGCGCACCGGGGTGGACGCGGCCGGAGTGGTGGCCGGGTTGACCGCCGCCGACCCGGGCCGCGAGCAGCGCCAGGTCGGCGTCGTGGCGCTGCGCGGCGCGGGTGCGAGCTACACCGGCGCGGAGTGCATGGACTGGGCCGGCGGGCGCACCGGGGACGGGTACGCGATCCAGGGCAACATCCTCGCCGGGCCGCAGGTCGTCGCCGAGATGGAGCGGGCCTGGCTGGACAGCGACCCGGAGGCGGAGCTGGGCGACAGGCTGCTCGCCGCGCTGCGGGCCGGCGACCGGGCCGGCGGCGACCGGCGCGGCCGGCAGAGCGCGGCGTTGCTGGTGGTGCAGCGGGACCGGGGGTACGGCGGCACCGGCGACGTCGCCGTCGACCTGCGCGTCGACGACCACACCGATCCGGTGGCGGAGCTGCTCCGGCTCCTGGAACTGCACCGCCTCTACTTCGGCCGGCCGGACCCGGACGCACTGCTGGAGCTGACCGGGCCGCTGGCCGCCGAGGTGGCCGACCGGCTGTCCGGGCGCGGCTACGCCCAGGCAGACCTGGACGCCGCCCTGCGCGCGTGGGCCGGCGTCGAGAACCTGGAGGAGCGGCTGGTACCGGGCAGCATCGACCCGCTGGTACTGGCGCAACTACGCGCGACGGACTGAACCCGACGAACCCGGTCAAGATCGGCCGTCCGGCGCCGCCGGTAGGTTGATCGACGTGACAGATGTCTTTGATCCCGCCCGGTTCACCGCCCTCGGCCGCCTCACCGTCCTGACCCTGAGCCCCGACGGATCGCGCCTGGTCGCGGTGCGTCAGGAGCCAGATGCGAAGAGTGCGCGATACGTGCCCGCGCTCTGGCAGATCGACCCCGAAGGTGACCGCGAACCGGTCAGGCTGACCTGGTCGGAGAAGGGGGAGAACCAGCCCGCGTTCCGCCCGGACGGGTCTCTGCTGTTCGTGTCCGGGCGTCCGGATCGCGACGGCGAGGACGACGAGTCGGCGCTCTGGGAGCTGCCCACGTTCGGCGAGGCGAGAGTCGTGGCGCGGGTGCCCGGCGGGGTGTCCTCGCCGCTCGTCGCGCGGGAGTCCGGCACCGTGCTGCTGCGCGGCAGCCGCCTGCCGGGTGCGGCGGACGCGGACGCCGACCGCGAGGCGCGCCGGGACCGCAGCGACCGCAGGCTCAACCACATCCTGCACGACGGCTACCCCATCCGGTTCTGGGACCACGAACTGGGCGACGCCTGGCCGTGCCTGTTCGCGCTCGACGGGAGCGGCGAGGCAGGCGCCGCCGCGGGCAGTGTGGCGGACGGCGGGGCTCCGGACGGCAGTGTTCCGGAGGGTGGCGTTCCGGACGGCAGTGTTCCGGACGGCGGCGGGCTGCGCGAACTCGCCGGCGGCGCGCGCAAGGAACTGGTCGAGGCAGCCGTGTCGCTGAGCGCGGACGGTCGCCTCGCCGCCACCACCTGGCGGGTCAGCCGCCGCGGTGCGCAGCGGGAGCGGCAGCTCGCGCTGGTCGACGTGGGCTCCGGCGCGGTACGGACGCTCGCCGCGGACGAGGGGTACCTGTACTCGACGCCGACCATCTCGCCGGACGGCCGCCTGGTCGCCTCCGTCAAGGAGAGCGAAGGCGACTTCGACACCCCGATGACGTACGCGCTGGTCGTGCACGAGGTGGACTCCGGTGCCGCCCCGGTCGAGGTGCCGCTCGGCGACGTGTACCCGTCCGAGCTGGTCTGGTCCGGCGACGGCGGGACGCTGGTGGTCTCCGGCGACCTGCACGGGCGCGGGGCGGTGCTCGCGGTCGCGGCGGGGGACTGGACGGTGCGCACGCTCGCCGACGACGCCGCGTACGTCAGCGTCTGCGTCGACCACACCGGCGAGACCGTGTACGCGCTGCGCACCACCGTCGACCGCCCGGCACACCCGGTCCGGCTGCGCCGCGACGGGACGCTCGTCGAGCTGCCGTCACCGGATCCGGCGCCGGCGCTGCCCGGCACGCTCACCGACGTGCGGGTCGTCGCCCCGGACGGGCAGACCGTGCGCGGCTGGCTCTGCGTGCCGCACGGCACCTCGGCGGAGAATCCCGCACCGGTGCAGGTGTGGATCCACGGCGGCCCGTTCGGGTCGACGAACGCGTGGAGTTGGCGCTGGTGCCCGTGGATGGCGGTTGCCCGCGGGTACGCGGTGTTGCTGCCCGACCCGGCGCTGTCCACCGGGTACGGCCCCGGGTGGATCGCGCGCGCCTGGCCGCACCGGGCGGCCGAGGTGTGGTCCGACATCGAGACGCTGTTCGACGACGTGCTGGAGCGCCCCGACCTCGACGCGACGCGCACCGCCTGCCTGGGTGGCTCATTCGGCGGGTACATGACGAACTGGGTGGCCGGGCACACCGATCGCTTCGGTGCCATCGTCACGCACGCCGGGCTGTGGGCGCTGGACCAGCAGCACACCACCACCGACGCGGCGGACTGGAAGAGCGGACTGTTCGGCACGCCGGCCGAGCACCCCGACTGGTACGCGCAGAATTCGCCGAACAACTTCGTCGACGCGATCCGCACGCCCATGCTGGTGGTCCACGGCAACCGCGACTACCGGGTGCCGGTCAGCGAAGCGTTGCGGCTGTGGTGGGACCTGGTCAGCCGCTTCGACGGCGAACCGGACCAACTGCCGCACCGGTTCCTGCAGTTCACCGACGAGAATCACTGGATCCTGTCGCCGGGCAACGCGCAGACCTGGTACGAGGTCGTGCTCGACTTCGTCGACCGGCACGTGCGCGGGATCTGACGACGCGTAACGATGAGGGCCCGCGCCACACTGTGGCGCGGGCCCTCATCCGTCGAGCGTGGCTACGCGGTGGACTCCCGGGCCCACGGCAGCAGCAGCCGTTCCAGACCCACGAGCGCGTAGTAGAGGGCGAGGGTTTCGACCGTCAGCAGCGCGACGGCGGCGAACTCCAGCGAGGTCTCGCCCTGGGGCGCCTCGCTGGTCATGATGTATCCGAGACCCGCGGTCGAGTTGGCTATCTCGGCGACCACGGTGCCGATGACCGCCAGCGGGGCCGCGATTTTCAACCCCACGAAGACCTGTGGCAGCGCGCCGGGGAACCGTACCTTCGCAAAGGTCTTCCAGCGGCCCGCGGACAGCGCCCGGGCCAGCTCGCCGAGGTCCGCCGGAGTCGAGGAGAGCCCGGCCATCGACGACAGGATGATGGGGAAGAAACAGATGAGGGTCGCCATCACGACCTTCGGCGTCTGGTAGAACCCCATCCAGATGACGAGCAGCGGTGCCACGGCCACCTTCGGCACCGCGTTGATGACGACCAGCACCGGCATCGCCGCCCGTCGCGTCGCCTCCGACGTGGTCAGGGCCAGCGCCACCAGCAGCCCGCCGGCGGTCGCGATGAGGAAACCGAGCAGCGTCTCCCGCAACGTGACCCAGGACGCCGACATCAGCATCGAGGTGTTGTGGACGAACGCGGTCACGATGTTGGGCGGCGCGGGAAGGAAGAACGGGCGGATGTGGAAGGCGGCGATGAGCAGCCACCACAGCGCGATGAAGGCGATCGGCCCGATAATCGGGAGCCCCACCTTGTAGAGGAGCCCGCGCTCGCGCTGCACGGCGTTGGTCTTCATGAGCATGGGCATCTCCCGATGCGACGACGGTATGCGGCCATAGGCTACTGCGGGTCGGCGGCGTGCGTGGGGGCGAGTGCGTACCGGCCCGTGCCGTCCCGCTCCAGGCCGGGTGCGGCGCGCAGGGTGTCCAGCTCACGCACGATCTCGCGACCGTCCCGGCTGCCCACCGCCGCCATCAGTTCGGCGAAGTACTTCGGACCGTCGGCCACCGCGTCGCGTACCGACGCGAAGCGCTCCCCGTCGTACGTGGGCGGCTCCGGCACCATCGTCTCGATGCGCTCGCCGGCTCCGAACGGCCAGGTCAGGTCGAAGCCCGCCTTGGCGCCGATCCGGCTGCCCGCGGTCAGCGAGGGGTCCAGCGGCAGCGCGCGCAGTCCCGAGTCGACGATGAGGTCGCGGTCGGCCTGGAAGCGGGTGGCCAGCGCCCAGTCGATCTGCTCGTCGGAGAACACGTCGACGTCGGAATCCACGACGAACACGTTCTTGACGTTGGCCAGGCAGCCGAACGTGGCCAGGATCGCGTTGCGCGCCTCGCCCGGTACCCGCTGGCGCAGCGCGATGCGCACGTTGAACATGCCGCCGCTGGACGACGTGGCGCACACCGCCAGCGGCTCGCGTACCGCCGTCTCCAGCGCCCGCCACACCATCACCTCGGTACGCAGGCCGGACAGCATGGCCGTGTCGGTGTACTTCATGCCGCGCCCGCCGATCGTCGCGGTCTGGAACAGCGCATCGCGACGGTGGGTGATGGCGGTCAGGTGGAACACCGGGTTGCGCTTGACCGCGCCGTAGTACCCCAGGAATTCACCGTACGGACCCTCGGACTCGACGTGTCCGCGCTCGTCGAGGTAGCCCTCCAGCACCCACTCGGCGTCGGCCGGAACCCGGATGTCGTTGGTGACGCACCGGACGACCGGCAGCGGCGCGTCGCGCAGCGCGGCGACGAGTCCCAGCTCGTTGACCGGAAGGCGCATGGTGGCCGCGACCTGGTCGATCGGGTGCGAGCCGACGACGAAGCTCACCGGCAGCGGCTTGCCCGTCGAGGCGCTGGCCTCGTAGATGGCCCGCAGGTCGCTGGGGGAGACCAGGTCGATGCCGGTCTCCTGCCGCCCGCGCAGCATCAGGCGGCGCATGCCGACGTTGGTCCAGCCGGTCTTCGGGTCGAGCACGTAGTCCACGGACGCGGAGATGTACGGCGCTCCGTCCAGGCCGTGCTGCAGATGCACCGGCAGCGCGGTGACGTCGATGTCCGCGCCGGTGAGCACGGTCTGCTGGACCGGTGCCTCCTCGCGGCTCACCTCAACGATTTCCGGCGTGTTACGCAGCCGGCGCAACACCTCCGACAGCAGTCCGCCCTGCGTGACACCGAACGCGCGGGCCAATCGCGCGCGGCTGCCGGCGACTCCACCGACCAGTTCGGCGCCTTCCGGACCCACCCGGCGCAGCAGCACGGCCCTGGGATTGCCCTCGAAGACCTCGGCGATGTCGGCGAGGTCGACCTGTTCGTCGACAACCTGCAGCTCATCGGTGCCGATCAGACCTTCGATGAAGGCGCGCAGACGGAATCGGTCGAGGTCGAGACTTTCCTGTGGCCGCGTCTGCTGTTCGTCTATGACGTCCATTTCACTCCCGGTTCGCGTCAGGACCGCACAAGGCTATCCGGATCTTGCCATCCGTGATGTGGTGCGGTCGCGCGGCCCCGGTGCGAAAGACGCGTGAACGGCGTCGTGTTCGGCAGTCGCACACTTCGGTTTGTGCCAATCGTGGCGACCAAGGCGGCCGACAGTTTCGGCGGAAAATGTTCCTTGCCTGGTCATCAGCCGTACGGCTATGCCGACCGAGACGTATGTAGAGGTGTGGGTACCCAGCGTGTTGAGTGGGGAATGCGATCACCCTACACTGTGCTCCGAAAAACCCCAGACCCCTCCCCTGAAGGGACGACACGTCGTGAGACGTCTGCGCACAATCGCAACAGGATTCTTGGTTCTTGGGTTGATAGCCGGGTGCAGTGGCTCGTCGAAGCCCGCGGCCACCGCGAAAAAGGGGCTCGACAAAGTCACATATGTTACCGGTCTCGGCTCCTATGGGCGTGAGGCATACGCGTGGTACGGCCAGGCCAAGGGCTACTTCAAGGACGAGGGTATCGATCTCACGATCATCCCCGGCACGGCCGGCGCGGCCAACCTGAAACTGATCGAGAGCGGTAAGGCGCAGTTCGCCGCCATCGACTACTCGGGCGCGATCGTCGACTACGGCAAGAACATCGACACCAACTTCAAGATTGTCGACGCGGTCAACCAGCGCACCACCATCGCCATCATGACCAGGACGAGCAGCGGCATCAACGGGCCGGCCGACCTCGTCGGCAAGAAGGTCGGTGTCCAGAACGGTGCGGTGCCGGAGACCCTGTTCCCCGCGTACGCGCGGCTGGCCGGCCTGACCGACGCCCAGATCAAGGCCGTGACGTTCGTGCCCGCCACGAGCCCGGCCCAACTGCCGCAGTTCCTGGCGGCCAAGCAGGTGGCCGGCATCGGCCAGTTCGTGGTCGGCCAGCCCGCCGTCCAGGCCATCCTGGGCAGCTCGGACACGGTGAACACCCTGCCGTACAGCAAGTACCTGGGTGACCTGTACGGCAACGTGCTGGTCGCGACGAACAAGCTGATCGGCTCGAACCCCGACCTCATCAAGCGGTTCAACAAGGCCTACAACAAGAGCCTGGCCGCGTCGCTCGACGACCCGGACGGGACCGCCACCATCCTGCACAAGGCCGTTCCGGCCCAGCAGCCGGGCACGGCGAGTGCCGAGGTCAAGCTGCTGAAGCCGTACTGCGGCACCGGCGACCAGATCGGTTCGATGGACGAGACGAAGGTCGCCCGCGGCATCGCGATCCTGCAGGGTGCCGGCCTGTTCAGCAACACCTTCGATCCCAGCAAGATGGTTGCCTTCAACCTCGTGCCCAACGCCACCACCGCCAAGGGCTGAGAAGGGAGTTCGCTGTCGATGCGGGCCACGACGGAACCATCGCGTTACGCGCTGAACAACCTCAGCGACTACGCGAACCAGCATCACGAGTCTCTTGCCGCCCTGCTCGATCCGGGCAGCAGGAGCCGGACGCTGGAGCTGCTCGGCGGCAGCCTCGCGGGTAAGACGTGTCTGGAGGTGGGTGCCGGCCATGGCAGTTTCGCGCTGTGGCTGGCCGACCAGGCGGGGCCTCAGGGCCGGGTCACCGCCATCGACCTCCATCCGGAACGGATTCCCGAGCACGACCGGCTGACGACGTTGCAGCGTGACGTCACTCTTTTCGAGCCCGTGCCGCAGGGGCCGGCGGATTTCGTGCACACCCGGCTGATGCTGCAGCACGTGCCGCAGCGCGAGGCCGTCCTGCACTGGCTGGTCTCTGACGAGATCCTCAAGCCCGGCGGCGTGCTGTTGGTCGAGGACTGGGACGCGTCCCGCACCGACGTGGTGATGGACGCGCCGAGCCCGGAGGACGGGGAGCGCTTCAACCGGTTCCAGGAATTCATGGGCCGGGAGGTGTTCGCCGGCAGGGGCACCGACCGGACGTGGGCCCGGCGGGTCCACGGAAGGATGGTGGCCGAGGGGCTCACCGACGTCCACACCATCGTGTCCGGGCAAGCCTGGACGGGTGGTGACGTCGGTGGCCGGCTGGTCGCGGCGAGCGTGCGGCAGACCTACCCTCTGTTGCAGGCCGCCGGGATGACCGACAGTGAGCTGGAGGGGATCATCGCGCTGCTGGATGATCCCCGCCTCGTGCTGTCCAGCCACCTGATGTACTCCACCAGCGGGACCAAGCCGGTCGGATGACGGAGATTGCCGGCCGGTCGACCACCTGAGTTCGACCGGCCGGCATCACCTATCCGCGCGCGAGCGCGCGGAGCACGCTGGGCCAGGCCGCGCTGGCCGGATCGATCAGCGCCAGGTGGTCCACGCCGGGCAGCACGAGCAGGTCGCACTCCGCGCCGGCCAGGTCCGCGTACCGGGTGCTCAACTCCAGCGGGACGTCAACGTCGTCGGTACCGTGCAGGGCGACCTGCGGTACGCCCATCGGCAGCAGGCGGGTCGGGCAGGCCAGGTCGTACCGGTCGGGAACCTCCCCGGGTGCGCCGCCGAGCAGTCCCAGCACCGCGTCGTCGCTCAACCTCAGTGCGGCGGCCATCCGCAGATCGCAGACGCCGGCCAGCGACACGGCCAGCGCCGGCGCGACGCGGGGCGGCGCGAACAACGGGGACAGTGCTTCCTCTTCGGGCGGTGCTTCCGTTCCGGACAGTGCTTCTGTTCCGTGCTGTGTTTCCGTTCCGTGCCGTGCTTCCGGTCCGGATCGGGGGTCCGCGTCGAGAGCGGTGCTCTCCGTCAGCCGGTGCCGGCCGCAGGCCCACAGGGCGAGGTGCCCGCCGGCCGAGTGTCCCACGACGGATACCCGGCCGAGGTCCAGCCGGTACTGCCCGGCCAGGTCGGCCAGCGCGTCCAACGCCGCGGCCACGTCGAGGAACGTGCCGGGCCAGCCGCCGCCCGGCGAACCGACCCGGCGGTACTCGACGTTCCACACCGCGTACCCCCGGCCGCTCAGGTCGGCGGCCATCGCGTGCATGAGATCCAGCCGGTACCGGTCGCGCCAGTAGCCGCCGTGGACGAGCACCACCACCGGTGCCGGGGACGGGCCACCCGGTACCGGGGACGGGCCACCGGCCGCCGGCCACAACTCCCCGAACCGGTCCACACCGGGTCCATACTGGACTGCGTGGTAGGCATCCGGCCGGGCCGCGGTCAGCGCCTCCAGCCCCGGTGGGTATTCGGCGTTCACCGCCGCACCATACCGCCTGCCCGGAACCGCGCTCAGCTAGCCGGCACTGGGCTGGCCGGCGCCGGGCTGTGCCGCTATGCCTTCGAGCCGGTCAGGTCGATCAGCTGGATCTGCTGGCGCGGGTCGCTGTGCTGCATGTCCCGGATCAGTGCCGCGAGCCGCGGACTGGTGACCACGGCCACGATCGGCACGCCGATGCGCAGGATCATCGCGCGTACCGCCTCGTTCGAGGCGCCCGGCAGGTGGCCGACGTAGAAGCCCCGGGAGATCGGGGTGCCCGCGTTGCGTTCCAGCGCCGCGGCGAACAGCGAGACCGAGTAGTTGGCGTACGCGTCGTCGCCGAGCAGCAGGGTGACGCCACCGGGCGGACGGGCCCCGTACTTCGTGACGAGGTCGGCGGCCTGCGTGCCGAGTTTGACCGGCGCCAGCGCGTCGGACTGCCAGGCGGTACCCCAGTTGCCCTCGGCGGCGTTCGCCATCGGGCGGTACGGCGAGTCACCGCGCACCAGCCCCAGCCCGGCCGCGATGGCGGCCGCCAGGAACAGCGAAGGCAGGGCCAGCGCGATCCGGGATCGGTCGCGGCGCAGGGCCGGCGTGGGCAACAGCGTGGTGAGCGAGCCCAGCCCGATGAGCAGCACCACCTGTGTGCCGTGCAACGACTTCTCGAAGTAGTACCCGGTGTGGCCGGTGGTCAGCTTCTGGTACGCGCCCAGCAGGAACACGTAACCCAGCAGGCTCAGCACCGACCAGCGGTACAGGCGCCACACCGCCGGGCACCGTCCGCGCGGGCCGAACACCCCCGCCGCCACCACCAGCGCCAGCGCGATCAGCGCGGCCCGGCTGTTGTGGAACCCGGCGGCCGCCTTCAGCGACTCCGTCTGGCCGCCGCCGAGCACGCCCAGACTCAGAGGCAGCAGCGCGAGGACACCGGTGACGGTCGCGACCACGACCGTGAAGGCGGGGTGGGGCAGCCGGCGGCGGCGCAGCACCAGCCACACCGTGGCGGCCAGGCCCATGCCGGGCAGGAACAGGTAGTACGTGAACCCGAGCGCGACCAGCAGGCTGCCCACCAGCAGCAGTTGGGTCCGCTTCGCGGCGACCGGCCGGGCGAGTACCGCGACGAGCCCCGCCACGAGTGCCAGGCCGGCGATCTCGCTCGGGTACCCGTCGACGAAGTCGGCCGTCAACTCGCCCTTCACACACAGCGCCGAGAGCAGGACGACGACCGGTAGCCAACGCCACGCGGTGGTCAGCAGGCGGCCGCCGACCCATCGCGCCGCCCACAGGATCGACAGGGTCATCAGGGCGTAGCCGGCGACGTGGAAGCCGAGCAGGTGGTTGAACACGGTGACCCCGGAGGAGTCCCGGTGCGGCAGGTACCCGTCGAGCAGCGCGCTGACGAAGTGGAATCCCTGCGGGTACCGGATCATGCCGGAGTACACGTAGCGCCGCGCCGCGTCGTCGTGCAGGAACAGGTACCCCCCGACCTGGTGGATGCCGTCGAACACGGTCAGGTGCCGGGTCAGGTCCTCGCCGGCCATCGCCAGCGCGAGCCGCCCCGCGAGGTTCGCCCGCAGGTAGGGTGCGGCCAGATAGAGCGCGACGGCGGCGGTCGCCAGCACGCTGGCGCCGTCGGCGATCGTCGGGCGAGGCAGTCGCGGGCGGCGGCCGGTGACCGTCCCGATCACGGCGAGCACGGTCAGGGCCACACCGGTCACCGGTACCGGTGCGAGTCCCCACGGCCAGACCGACATCAGCAGACCGGCCGCGCAGGCGGTCCCGAAGAGCAGGAAGACGCTCAGCATCAGGCGGTCGAGCAGGGTCCGCCCGGCACGCAGCAGGCTGGCGGTGCCGAGCAGCACGACCGGCGGGAGCAGGAGGTCGGCGCCCAGCAGGTGCGCACCGGCGGGCACCACCCAGGCCGCCGCGATCAGCACGAGCAGCACGCGCGCCCGGAAGTGGCCGTCGACCCGCCGGTGCCGGGAGGCGGGCGGTCGGGCCGCCGGTAACCGTTGCGTCTTGTCGGAGGTCAGGATCGTGGTCACGGGCGGTGCCTCTCGATGAGATGCGAGGGACCGGGCCGGCCGCTGGCTGGTCGAACGGTCGCTCGGGATGCGTGAGCCGCGCTGCGGGCGCATGGCGGTCAGGGGTGCGCCGTCTGTGCGGGAAGCTGCGCGGCGACCGCGTCCAGCATCGGCGCGACCAGCGGCGGCACGGCGCCGCCCTCGAACTCCCGCTGGACGACCTCGACGACGACGACCCGTGCGCTCAGGATGAGCCGCGCCGTCGCGCCCGGGTCGGCCAGCGCCAGGTCCCAGTGCGCGTACGTCAGGTCCGAGAAGAACGGCGCCAGCACGGCCATCGACTCTTCGGTGAACGAGTCGCCGAGGATCAGCGTCGGGGTTGTGGACACCGGAGCCCCGGTCGTGGTGGCGGTGCTGTGGGCCGCCGGGTACCCGTCCATCGTCCGGGTCTCCCGGTGCACAGTGACCCCGGAGCGGCGGACCTGAACCGCAGGCGCGCGTTCGGTCCTGGGCATCCCGATCATCTTGGTCAGATCGGTGGTCTTGACCTGGGATCCGCTCGTGGAGAACGTCGTCGTGTCGAGGAGGTCCGGGTCGATGCGGGACACCAGAGTGCGGGCGTAGGCCGCCGAGGCGGTGGGAGACCAGTGCGTGTCCGTCGCGTAGTACGCGTGCCCCTGCTGCCGGGCGACGAGCGAGATCGGACCGTACAGGTCGACGTACCCGGCCGGGGGCGTGCCGTTCATCCGGTTCCAGAACGCCCGGCCGGCCGCCTCGCTGCACGCCCGCGACGGGTACTCCCGGGGCAGCATCGCCACCTCGATGGTGCTCTTGTCCGGCGGTACCGTCACCACGAACTCGCGGCCCATCGAGGTGACCAGGCGGCCTAGCCGGTCCAGTTGAGCCAGCGTACTGTCCAGCGGCTGCGCCGGCGCGCACCTGCGCAGCATGTCCTGCCGGTAGAACAGCCACCCGTCGCGGCCGGCGAGCACCGCCGTGGAGCCGGCGTCGCGAGTGGACAGTTCGCGGAACACGTGCTCCGATATCCAGCCGTTGGCCCGTACCGCGACGTCGCGCAGCGGCAGGTGGTCCACGGCCCAGTCGTCCAGCCGGGGCAGGAACTGCCAGCCCTGTGCGGGAGAGGGGAACGAGCGCAGGGGCCGGTTCTCGATCTGGGTGGGCTCGATTCCGCCGAGCCGGGCGACCGTGGGGCCGAAGAAGAACGCGACGGCGAGCGCGCCGGCGAGCACGGTGCGCGGGCGCACCCGGTGGCGGTGGCGGACGGTTCGATGGCGGACGGTTCGGGGGCGGACGCTTCGGTGCCGGGCGGGCACGGGGGGTGCCGTCCGCTGCGGCGGGCAGGTCTTCTCCGTCACCGTCATGTCTCGATGAACCCTTCAGCGATCGGTTGCTGCCGTTAGAACTGGTAGTAGAGGAACGGACTGAAGGTGCCGGCGGCCACGAGTACCGACACGTACCCGATCGCCAGCACGCTGCACGCGTACCGGGCGGTCAGCGCCACCGGGCCGGTACCCGCGCTCAGCACGCGTCCCATGACGAAGCGCCGGGGCAGCAGGAAGGCCGCGAGACCGGCGCAGAACACGACGACCGCCTGGTGACTGATGCCGGCGTCGGTGAGCAGCGTGGACGTGGCGGCGAGCCGGGGTACGAACATCACGTGCAGCATGGCGGCGGCCTGCGTCAGGGAGCCGGCGCGGAAGAACACCCAGCCGATGACGACGAGCAGCAGCGCACCGGCCCGGCGGGGCACCACGTACCGGTCCGGATCCAGCCGGGCCAGCCCGGTGACGCGCTCGACGATCAGCAGCGTGCCGTGGTACAGACCCCAGACCAGGAACGTCCAGTTGGCGCCGTGCCAGATCCCGACCGCGACAAAGACGGTCACCAGGTTCCGGTACGTGCGGGCGGCCGACCCACGGTTGCCGCCGAGCGGGATGTAGAGGTAGTCGCGGAACCACCGGGACAGCGACATGTGCCACCGGCGCCAGAAGTCCGTGATGGACACTGCCGAGTACGGCCGGTCGAAGTTCTCCGGCAATCCGAGGCCGAACATGCGCCCCAGCCCGATGGCCATGTCCGAGTACCCGGAGAAGTCGAAGTAGATCTGCACCGTGTACGCCAGCGCGCCGATCCACGCGGTACGCCAGTCCAGCGTGCCGGGGTCGGCACCGAAGACGGCGTCGGCGATCGGCGCGATCGAGTCGGCGATGACCACCTTCTTCGCCAGCCCGAGCGCGAAGCGCGGGAAGCCGGCCGCCAGGTCCTCCAGCTTGTTGTGTGAGGTCTGCGCGAGTTGGTCGGCGATCTCGTGGTACCGCACGATCGGGCCGGAGATGAGTTGCGGGAACATCGCGATGTACATGGCGAACCGGACCAAGCTGCGCTGCGGTGCGCGGCTGCCGCGGTACACGTCGAGGATGTAGCTCAGGCCGTGGAAGGTGAAGAACGAGATGCCGATGGGCAGCGCGATGCGCAGCGCCGGTACCTGTGCGAAGACGTGATGCAGTTGCGTGCTGGCGAACGCGACGTACTTCCACACCGCGAGCAGGGCCAGTTGCGCCACGACGGCGGTGACCAGAACGGCGGTCCGGCGGCGGTGGCGCTCACCGATCCTGTCGCGTTCCAGCGCCAGTCCGGCGGCGTAGTTCAGCAGGATCGAGGCGCACAGCAGCAGGACGAAAGACCCGGCCCCCCAGACGTAGAAGACCAGGCTCGCCAACGCGACCAGACCGTTGCGGCTGCTTCCGGGCAGCACCCAGTACAGGCCGAGTACCGCCGGCAGGAAGAACCACAGGAAGGTCGGCGACGCGAACGACACATCGACTCAACGGACCAGGCCGGGGCGAAGACACGGCCCCCTCACGCCGGCGGCCGGCTCGGCGCGGGCGGATCGCGTGACGGACTCGCGTTCGGATGGGCGGCCCACCGGCGGGCCCGCTACAGGCGGCCCCCGGGACGTGTCCACTTCGGACACGCCCCGGGGTGTTCGGCCCGGTGGGCTCGGGTCAGGGGTAGCTGACCACGGTGCTCGTTCCGAACGCGCCGATGAGCGGGGTACCGGCGTCGTTGATGGTGCGTTCGATGCCGCCGCTGCCGCTGAGGAAGACCGAGATCATGTTGTGGAACCGGACGCCGGGCCGGTCCGGCACCTCGATCGCCCGGTCGGCCCGGATGTCCACGCCCTGGTTGAAGAAGCAGTACACGCCGAGACCCCATGCCTCGTGAATCTTCACTCTCGTGCCCACCTTGTACGATGCCCACCCGTTGCCGGTCGGGCTGGTCCACGCCTGCTGGCTCGGCGGGTCGTACGGCATCTCGCTCTGGTAGAAGATGGTCCGGCCGTGCTCGCCGTTCCAGATCGTCTGGTACTTCTGGTGGTGCTCGACGAACAGGCCGTACGCGGTGACGTTGTCGCCGTTGACGATGACGCCGGTCTCGGACGTGTTCTGGGTCCAGCCCACCCCGTTGCCGTGGTCGGCCCGCCAGGCCCAGATGTTGTCGATGATCGTGTCGTCGCTGTTGATCACGAGGTTCGTCTTCGCCCGGCCCAGCCACGGGCCGCCGACGCGGAAGAACACGTCCTGTACCGAGATCGGGTTGTGCGAGTGTCCCTTGTGGGCGGAGCCGGTACCGATCTCGACGAGCGTGTCGGACACCCGCGGCCCGGCGTCGATGAGCACGCCGGCGATGCGTACGCCGTCGACGTCCGCGACCCGCAGTGCGGCGGTGCCCCGGTCGGGGGTGAGGCTGGGCATACCCATGCCCAGCACCACGGTGTTCTGGTGCGTCACGAGCAGCGGCGCTTCGAGGTGGTAGACGCCGGGGGTGAGCAGGAGGTGCCTGCCGAGCGCCAGCGCCAGGTTGATCTTCAGTGCGCTGTCGGTCGGCTTGGCGATGTAGAAGTCGTCGAGCGACAGCGACGAACCCGCCGCGTGGCCCGAGGCCCAGGTGGTACCGGCGCTGTCGTGGCGCAGCGCCGGCAGGAACACCCGGTAGCGCCCCGAGGGATCGACGTACAGGAACGGCTTCTCCCGGGTCACCGGGCTGGTGGCCAGCGTGGTGTAGGTGGGGTTCGGGAAGCTCTCGTCCGGTGCCCCGGTCACGCCGGAGAACACCTGGTTCCACACGCCGTTGGTCCAGCCGCCGCCGAACTCGCTGTCGCGGGTGAGCCACTGCTGCTGCGAGCCGTTGATGACCAGCCCGTCGACCTTCGAGTCGGCGATGTAGCCGCCGCTGGAGTAGCCGCCGTTGCCGGGCTCCAGCAGCAGGATGCCGCGGACGTGTACCCGTCGCAGCGGCGAGGCCTGCGACACCGCCCACTGGTCCAGCCCGCCGTCCGGGGTGATCGACAGGTTCTCCGCCGAGCGCCAGAAGTTGATGAGCGCGGAGATGCCGGCCTGCGAGGTCGGGTCGGGCTGGCCGACGACGCGCACCGCGCCGTGGATGTCGACGTCGTCGGGCGACAGGCCCAGCCCGGCGACCGTGGTGTAGTAGCCGAGGTTGGCGTTGACCGTGTAGGTACCCGGCTTGAACAGCACCGCGTACCGGGCGGTCCCCATCTCGTTGCCCGCCTGCTGGGCGAACAGCGCATCGAATGTGGCCTGGATCTGCGCGGCCGGCGTGGCCGGGTCGTACACGAAGACGTTCGGTCCGAAGTCGGGCTCGTGGCCGGAGTGGCCGGGACCGGAGTGGTCCGGGTCGCTGTGGTCCGGCCCAGCGGCTCCGGCGCCGGCCGAAGCGCTGGCGATGCCCGGCGCGGCCACCAGGCCCGCGGCGGTCACCGAGGCCGCCGAGGCGGCGAACGCGATGAGGTGCCGCCGGCTGACGCCGCTGGTGCGTGGGCTGTCCGGTGTGTCGTCCTTGTCGTGGAGCGTTCTCATGCGACCTACCTATCGGGGACGGTGGCGAGACATCCCGGCATGGGAGAGCGCTCTCTCCGTGGCGCCGACTTCAGTCAAGCCGTAAAGGAAGGGGTCGATGTGTTTGTACCCCGTCCGGCCGCCGCGCGCTAGAGCACCCTCGGTCAAAATGGCCCCCACCGTCGGGACGATGCCGGAGGCGGACGCCTCCCGCGCCGGCCGGGTTCCGGCCGGGGCGCCGGCGACGGGCGGCGGCGGCGACGACGGGTGCCGGCGGCGGCACGCGGGCGCCCGCGGTGATTACGGGCGCCCGCGTGC
>DASXOA010000237.1:0-10802 GCA_036494675.1 Rugosimonospora sp. | reverse complement strand
AGCGTGGAGCCGGTCACCGTCGGCTTGCGCGCGCCGAGGAAGAAGATGCCGGGCAGGCCGCTCGTCTCGAATCCGTCGCTCCGGTTGCCGCGCAGCGTCGAGGAGTCGATGCTCATCGTCCCGGTGCGGTCGTTGCTGACGAAGAAGACCGCTCCGCCTCCCTCGTTCGCGTGGTTGTTCTCGACGATCGAACCGGCGATCTTCAGCGTGTAGGTGTTGCCGTCGTTGTAGATGGCGCCGCCGCTGCCGCCGCCCGGAGTGCCGCTCTTGGCCGGGTTGGCGCCGCTGCCGACCGCCGTGTTGTAGGTCAGCACACTGTTGAGCACCGTCCAGGACACCCCGATGCTGCTCAGCGCGCCGCCGTTGGAGCACGAGCCGCCCTGCCCGGAGGCGCCGCCGAACGTGCTGCCGACGACGTAGACCGGCAACCCCTGGTACTGGTCGAGCACTCGGATCGCGGCGCCGCCGAGGTCGGGACCGGTACGGTCGCAGCGGTTGCGGACGAACCTGGAGTTGACCACCTTGAACCGGCCGCCGCGTACGAGGATGGCTCCGCCTCCACCGCCCTCGGCCGCGTCGCCGGTCGAGTTCCCGTCGGCGAACGTGAGGTTCTGCACGGTCAGCTGGGGACCGGACTGGTTCTGGCAGTGATCGGTCGTCCAGACCTGGGCCTTGTCGCACGTGTCCTGGTAGAGGATCCGCCGCACCCCGCCGCCGCTGAGCGTGACGAGCCCGCCGCCGTCGAGCACGACCCGGGAACTGGTGTTGCGGACCTTCGCGGTGGCCTTCATCGCGATGGTCACCGGCGCCGGCCCGCAGGAGAAGGTGATGATGCCGCCGGCGGCGACCGCCGCGACGACCGCCGCGGAGGTGCAGCTTGCCGGCGTCCCGGTGCCGACCACGCGGGTCGGGTGCGCGGTGTCGACCGCCTTCGCGTCCGCCGGAACGGCCGCGTGGCCGTTGGGGTTGCCGGCCATCGGCGGCGGTGGGGCGTGGCTGGGCACAGCCGACGGGCTGGGTGAGGCAGCGGGTGTCGGGCTGGCGGCGAGGCTGGGGGCGGCGGCGGGCGACGCTGCTGTGCGCCAGACGGTGGTACCGGTGGCCTGGGCGCAGCCGGTCAGGGCGGTGCCGAGCAGGAGCCCGGCGGCGAGCATGGCGGTACCGCGAGACAGTCGCACCGGTCGACTCTAAGGCCGCGGCGCCTGCGCCGGGCTCCGGCTGCGCGTCCCCCGATCGCGCGGAGGGGGCTCGCCTCCGCCACAACCCGGCTCCGGCTGCGCGTCCCCCGATGGAGTGAGAACGGGGCGGTGGCCCGGCGTGTCGGGGGCCCGGTGACGCGTGTCGCGGCGCCGGCGCGATCTCAGGCGTTTAACGAACTGTGACTATTCACAGTGAAAGCGACGAGACCGGGCAATCTACTGCGGATCCGCTCTTACCCGTCCCGGCCACCGGCCGGGGACGGCATCGGGAGAGCGCCGGGAGGCAGCGGCGCCGCCACCGGGAGCGACCCGCGACGACCGACATGCCTGCGACGACCGCCATGCCTGCGACGACCGCCGTGCCCGCCGTGGTGGCCGGCCGCCGGGTGGCACCGCGGCGCCGGTACCGGTTCGCGATGGCCTCGGCCGCCTGCGCCGTCGCGGCCGGGGCGTCTGGCGTCCTGCTGTACGACCTGGGGTGGCCAGCGCCGCCGACCGGCTCGGTCGCGCCGCACATGGCCGATCCGCGCACGGCCGACCCGATGGCCGATCCGCTCAGGGCCGCCGGCAACGACGTCTCCCGGGCCCTGGCACGCAGCGCCCCGCCCGAGTCGTCGGCGTCCGTCCCGGCCCCGTCGTCGCGGCCGTCCGTCCCGGCCCCGTCGTCGCCGGCGCCGCATCCGCCAGTGTCCGGCCTGGACCAGGTGCAGACCGGCAACGCCGTCACCATCGTGGCGGTCGCGCGGCGGCGTGGGTTGCCGAATCGCGCCATGGTCGTGGCGATCGCGACCGGCCTGCAGGAGAGCAGCCTGCGCAACGTCGCCAACCGCAGGGTTCCGGCATCGCTCGCCCTCGCGCATCAGGGCGTCGGATCCGACCACGACTCGGTGGGCCTGTTCCAGCAGCGACCCAGCCAGGGCTGGGGCACGGTGGCGCACCTGATGGATCCGGCCACCTCGGCCGGGCTGTTCTTCGACCGCCTGGTACGGGTACGGGGCTGGCAGTCCATGAGCGTCTCCGCCGCCGCCCAGGCGGTCCAGCGCTCGGCCTACCCGAGCGCGTACCGCAGGCACGAGGCCCTCGCCGAGCGGGTGGTCGGCGCGCTGACCTGACCCGGGCCTGCCTCAGCCGAAGACGCCGCCCTTGCGCCGCCAGCGCAGCTCGCGGAAGCGCTTCTCCACGGCACCGAGGAACCAGTCCGGTACCTGACCGGTCTCCCGCAGCACCTGCCGTTCCTCGGGCGCCAGCCGCTGGGCCACGTCCTCGACCGCGAACGAGTACCGCATCATCCGGGACTTGACCGAGCCGCGGGTCAGGTCGGCGCCGAAGCCGCGCCCGGAGGGCGTGAAGTTGCCGAGGAACCTCCCCAGCACCGACCTGCGCCGGCTGCGCCGGTCCAGCTGGTCGCGTACCGCCAGCCAGCACAGCCGCTCGTCGCGAACCTTCGCCATGTCCTCGATCCTCCCGCTCGCCCGCGTATCCGGCGCGCGATCCGGCCAGCGTCCCCGGCGCGTCACCCGGCCCGGCGCGTCACCCGGCCCGCTCGTCGGAGCCGGCGCGGGCAGGGCAGGATATATGCCGGAGGTGACCCGACCGGATGGCAGGCAAGATCCGCGACGAGGATATCGCGCTGGTACGCGACCGTACGTCGATCGTGGACGTGATCTCCGAGCAGGTCACGCTGAAGCCGGCGGGTGGCGGCAACCTCAAGGGACTGTGCCCGTTCCACGACGAGAAGACGCCGTCCTTCACCGTGTCCTCGGCGCGCAACGTCTACTTCTGCCACGGCTGTGGCGCCGGCGGGGACGCGATCCGCTTCGTCATGGAGACCGAGCACCTGGCCTTCGTCGAGGCGATCGAGCGGCTGGCCGGCAAGGCCGGCATCCAGCTGCGTTACGTCGATGCCGGCCCGGCACCGGTACGCCAGCAGGGTCAGCGGCAACGCCTGATCGAGGCGCACCGGGCCGCGGCCGAGTTCTACGCGGAGCAGTTGGCCACCCCCGGTGCGCGAGCGGCCCGGGAGTTCCTGGCCCAGCGGGGGTTCGACCGCGACACCGCGCGGACCTACGGCTGCGGTTTCGCCCCCGACGGCTGGGACGCCCTGGTCAAGCACCTGCGCCAGCGGGGGTTCACCGCGGCCGAGATGACCACCGGTGGCCTGGCCAAGCCGGCCCGGTCGGGGTCGCTGATCGACCGGTTCCGCCGGCGACTGGTGTGGCCGATCAGGGATCTGGCCGGCGACGTGATCGGCTTCGGTGCGCGCAAGCTGTTCGATGACGACGACGGGCCGAAGTACCTCAACACGCCGGAGTCGCCGCTGTACAAGAAGTCCCACGTGCTCTACGGCATCGACCAGGCCAGACGGGAGATCGCCAAGCAGGGCCGGGTCGTGGTCGTCGAGGGGTACACCGACGTGATGGCCTGACACCTGGCGCAGGTGCCGACGGCCGTCGCCACCTGCGGTACGGCGTTCGGCAGCGACCACATCGGGGTGCTGCGACGGCTGCTGATGGACACCGACGGCGTGGCCGGGGAGATCATCTTCACGTTCGACGGCGACGCGGCCGGGCAGAAGGCGGCGCTGCGCGCCTTCGAGGACGACCAGCGTTTCGTCGGGCGGACGTTCATCGCGGTCGGCCCGGACAACATGGACCCGTGCGAGCTGCGGCTGGCCAAGGGGGACGCGGCCGTGCGAGATCTGGTCGCCCGCCGCGAGCCGCTGGTCGACTTCGCGCTGCGTTCGGTGCTGTCGCGCTACGACCTGAACACGGTCGAGGGCCGGGTCGACGCCATGCGTCGCACCGCGCCGCTGGTCGCGAAGATCAAGGACCGGGAGAAGCGGCCCGAGTACGCCCGCAAGCTCGCCGGCGACCTGGGCATGGACGTCGAGCCGGTGCTGCGCGCGGTGAACACGGCCGCCGGACGGTCCGGTACCGCCGCGGCCCCGGCCCGGGCCGCCGTCGCGCCGGACAGCCCGCAGGGCATGGTGGAGCGGGAAGCGCTGAAGTTGGCGCTCCAGGCGCCGGTGCTCGCCGGCCCGATGTTCGACTCGATCCCCGCGGAGGCGTACCAGCATCCGGTACACGCCGCGGTGCGGGAGGCGATCGCCGAGGCGGGCGGCGCGTCGGTGGCGGTCGGCGGCGCGGTATGGGTCGAGCGCATCCGCGACACGTGCGCCGACCTGGCCGCCAAGGCGCTGGTCGGCGAGCTGGCGGTCGATCCGCTGCACCTGTCCGGGGAACCGGACCCCCGGTACGTGGCGGTGACCCTGGCCCGGCTGCAACTGCCGAGTGTGACGCGGCGGATCATGGAGTTGAAGTCCAGGCTCCAGCGGCTCAACCCGGTCACCCACGTCGACGAGCACCTGCGGTTGTTCGGGGAACTGGTGCCGCTGGAGCAGCATGCGCGGGCCCTGCGCGAGCAGGCCGCCGGGGGGTAGAGATCATGGCATTGTTCGGGCGCCGGCGGCGGGTACCGGATCGGTACCGTCCGCCACTGGAGCGGGACGAGCGGGTACTGGCCTGGGCCGAGGCGGCCGACGGTGGAGCGCTGGTAGCCACGAACCGGGGGCTGTGGCTGCCCGATGGAGGCGGCGCAGCCGGGCAGGGACCGTCGTCCCCGGACTCCGTGGCCGCGCCGGCCAGGCTGGGTTGGCACGAGATCCACAAAGCCATCTGGACCGGCGAGAAGCTGGAGATCATCGCGGCCCGGGTCGCCGACCACGCCGACGGCTATGACGTTGTCGAAGACCTGCCCACCGTCGGATTCCCGCTGGCCGAGCCGGGTGACCTGCCGGGGGAGGTCCGGGCCCGGGTGACCCGTTCGGTCGGTCCGAGCACCCACCACCCGCTGCCGGGTGGTGGCGGGGCGCGGGTGGCGGCCCGGCGGGTACCCGGCGTGAACGGGCTGCGCTGGACGGTCCGGTACGACCCCGGGGTCGATCGGGACGATCCGGTCATCCGCGAGGCCACCGGGCAGCTGGTGGCCCAGGCGCGGGCCGGCGTCGAGGTGGCGCCCTAGGCGATCCTCGGCCCAGGCCCCCGATCGCCGTCGCCGGTGCGTAAACCAGTGGGGAGTGTCGTACCGGCCGGTTAGGGTCGCGACGTGACTCCCTTCAGACGCCTCCGCGCCGCTCCCGACCAGGCGGCGGGCCCTGATGCCGCGCATGGCGGTGCCGCGCGTGATCCTGCCTCGCCTGATCCTGCCTCGCGTGTCGGTGCCGCGGAAACCGACGAACCACTCATCCACGCGCGGGGGCTGGTGAAGCGCTTCGGCGACTTCACCGCCGTGGACGGCATCGACGTCGACGTCGCGCGCGGAGAGTCGTTCGGTTTCCTCGGCCCCAACGGCGCCGGGAAGAGCTCGACCATGCGCATGATCGGGTGCGTGTCCCAGCCCACCGACGGCACCCTGCGCATCCTCGGCCTGGACCCGCTCCGGCAGGGCCCCGCGATCCGGGCACGGCTGGGCGTCTGCCCGCAGCAGGACTCGCTGGACCCCGAGCTGTCGGTGAAGGAAAACCTGGTCAGCTACGCCCGGTACTTCGGGATTCCCCGGCGCACCGCGAAGGTCAGGGCCGATGAGCTGCTGGAGTTCGTCCAGCTCACCGAGCGCGCGGAGAGCAAGGTCGAGCCGCTGTCCGGTGGGATGAAGCGGCGGTTGACCATCGCCCGCGCGCTGGTCAACGATCCGGACATCGTGCTGCTCGACGAGCCCACGACCGGCCTCGATCCGCAGGCGCGGCACCTGGTCTGGGAACGGCTGTTCCGGCTGAAGCAGCAGGGCGTGACGCTTGTGCTGACCACCCACTACATGGACGAGGCGGAGCAACTGTGCGACCGGCTCGTGGTGATGGACGCCGGCAAGATCGTTGCGGACGACTCGCCGCGGGCGCTGATCGAGAAGTACTCGACGCGGGAGGTCGTGGAACTGCGGTTCGGCGGGGCCCCGCTGGAGGACATGGCCGCCAAGCTCGCCGGGCTGGGGGAGCGGGTCGAGGTGCTGCCCGACCGCATCCTGCTCTACGCGGTCGACGGCGACGCCGCGGCCGCCGCCATCACGGCGCGCGGGTTGACCCCGTCCGGCACGCTGGTGCGCCGCAGCACGCTGGAGGACGTGTTCCTGCACCTCACCGGCCGAACGCTGGTGGATTAGGTGGCGGCCGTCCTGTCGGTCCTGGAGACCGATCTCACGGCGTACCGGCGCACGTGGCGCGCCTCGGTGCTGTCCTCCTTCGTCCTGCCGACGCTGTTCGTCATCGGCTTCGGGCTCAGCGTCGGCAAGTTCGTCGACCGCGGCGGTCAGCTCGGCTCGGTGCACTACCTCGACTTCATCGTCCCGGGCATGCTCGCCTCGACGGCGATGCAGGTCGCCTTCGGCGAATCGTCGTTCCCGGTGTTCAGTAAGTTCCAGTGGATCCGCACCTACCACGCGATGGTCGCCACGCCGGTGCGCGTGGTCGACATCGTCGGCGGCGACCTGCTGTTCCTGCTCCTGCGCGTGCTCACGACCACCGTGGTGTTCCTCGGGGTGACCTCGGCGTTCCACGCGGTGCACTCGTGGTGGGCGATCGCCGTGCTGCCGGTGGCCGGGCTGCTCGGGATGGCCGTCGCCGCGCCGATCTTCGCGTTCGCCGCGCGGGTCGACCAGGACAGTTACTTCCCGATGCTGATGCGGTTCGTCGTCATCCCGATGTCGCTGTTCGCCGGCGTGTTCTTCCCGGTCGACCGGCTGCCCGAGGTGCTGCGCTGGCTGGCGTATGTCTCGCCGCTGTGGCACGGCGTCGTGCTGTGCCGGGCCGCGACCCTGCCCGGCTTCGGGGTCTCCGCGTGGGCCGCCGCCGGCCACGTGGCCTACCTCGCGGCCTGGGCCGGCGTCGGATTCTGGCTCGCCCTGCGCACGTTCCGCCGCCGGCTCGTGATCTGAAGGAGGTTGTCTCATGGTTGTCGCGACCTCATTCGGCCCGAGCGTCCTCGGCCGGCTCGACGGCTCGGTTAAACGGTCCGGCGCGGTCACCCGCCGGAACATCGGGGCGCTGCGCTCCGCGTACTGGCTGGTGGTGATCTCCGGATTCTTCGAGCCGCTGCTGTACCTGCTGTCCATCGGCGTCGGCGTGGGCGGCCTGGTCAACAAGATGGCCCTGTCCGACGGCCGGTTGGTCGACTACGCCGTGTTCGTCGCGCCGTCGATGCTCGCCTCGTCCGCGATGGCCGGGGCGCTGGCCGAGACCACCTTCAACTTCTTCGGGAAGATGAAGTTCATGAAGCTGTACGACGGGGTGCTGGCCACTCCGGTACGGCCGATGGAGGTGGCGCTCGGCGAGCTGACCTGGGCGATGATCCGCGGCTCCCTGTACTCGGCCGCGTTCCTCGTGATCATGGTGGTGATGGGGCTCACGTCGGTCGGCTGGGCGCTGCTCGCGTTCCCCGCCAGCCTGCTCGTCGGCATCTCGTTCGGCGGGCTGGGCATGGCGCTGACCACCTTCCTGACCAGCTGGCAGGACTTCGACGTGCTGGGCACGGTGCAGTTCGCGCTTTTCCTCTTCTCCGGTACGTTCGCCCCGGTGAGCTCGTATCCGATGGCGGTCCGGCTGCTCATTGAGGCGACCCCGCTGTACCACGCCGTGGAGCTGATCCGTGGGCTGACCACCGGCTCGCTGCACTGGGCTCTGCTCGGCCACACCGGCTACCTGGTGGCGATGGCCGCACTCGGGCTGGCGATCGCGAGCCGCCGGATGGGGAGGTTGCTGCTGAAATGAGCGAAGTTCTGATCTTCTCCGCCACCACCGGATACCGGCACGAGAGCATCGCGGCCGGCGTCGCCGCCATGCGCGAACTGGCCACGGCCGACGGGTACGCGGTCGATGCGACCGAGGACCCCGGCGTGTTCACCCCGGACAACCTGGCCCGCTACGCCGCCGTGGTCTTCATGAACAGCAGCGGCACCGTGTTCGACGACGCCGGCAGGTCGGCGCTGCGCTCGTACGTCGGGGCCGGCGGCGGGTACGTCGGCGTGCACCTGGCGGCGGGCACCGAGTACGACTGGCCGTACTACGGCGGCCTCGTCGGCGCGTTCTTCGACGCGCATCCCCAGGTGCAGCCGGCCGCCTTCGAGGTCGAGGACCGGACGCACCCGGCCACCGCTCACCTGCCCCGCCGGTGGGAGCGCGTCGACGAGTTGTACAACTACCGCAGCAACCCCCGCCCCGACGTGCACGTGCTGATCACGCTCGACGAGTCGTCGTACTCCGGCGGGACGATGGGAACGGACCACCCGATCACCTGGTGCCACCGGTACGAGGGTGGTCGGGCCTTCTACACCGGCGCCGGGCACACCATCGAGTCCTACGACGAGCCGGCGTTCCGGACGTTGCTGCTGGGCGGGCTACGGTACGCGGCCGGCACGGCGTACGCGGACGACCGGCCGGAGCACGGGTACGTGCCACTGGAGGCCGGCGACGTGGCCGACTGGTCAAGCCCGGAGCGGTCCGACTGGTCAAGCCCGGAGCGGTCCGGCTGGTCAAGCCCCGAGCGGTCAGACTGGTCAAGCCCCGAGCGGTCCGGGCGCTGTTCCGTCAAGTTCGGGTGGCGGGACGCGGGGAAGGGCGGGTCGGCACGGATCGGGGTGCCAGACAGCGTGGACCCGACGGACGCGGCGCGCTCCGGCGGGTACGAGATCAGGCTTGACGACCCGACGGCACCGCTCAACGCCGTGGGCGAATGGAACACGTACGAGATCTCGATCGCCGACGATCGCGCCGAGGCGTACGTGAACGGTGTGCGGACGCTCCGGGTCGACGGCGGGGTCCCGGCCGGTCGCATCTGGCTCGGGTCGGCCGGCGACGGCTGTTTCCGCGACATCCGGGTCCGTCGGGAGGTCTGAGCCGGGCGGTCTGGTGCGGCCGGATCGTTCCGGTCGGCAGACGCGTTTGCCGGACCGGTCCCCGCTGGGGCCGGCCCGGGATCAAACGCGTCAGCTGATCGGTACCGCTGGTCAGTCCATGGGACCGGTCGACGTGGCGCTGGTCGAACTCGACGCGTGAGCGCCGTTGACGGTCATCGGCTGACCGTCCGGGTGTAGCAACTTGTCACCGAAGCGGGTACTGCTGATCTTGTCGGTGACGGTGCCCTTGCCCTGCTCGTACAGCTTGCTCGCCTGGGCCTGGACTACGCCCGCGGCCTCTTGCACGCTGGGGCTGTCCTTGACCTTGCGGGCGGTGCGAACCAGCTCGTCATATGCCTGGCGGCCGGCCCGGCTGCCGAGGACGAAACCCGCGGCGAGACCGCCGAGAAATACCAACTTTCCGCGCATGGCGGCTCCCTCCAATCGGACTCGACATACGGCGTGGTCGTGCCCGTACGTCCTGTCAATGCCGTGTTGTCCTCTGTCTCTAAGTATCCTGCCGCGCCCGCCGCGAAACCGTGGAGGTATGTCGATTTCCCGGGGGCGCCCGGGCAGGTTTCCGGAGGGGGCGACCGGAACGTCAGCCTGGTCCTGGGCTCCGCGGGTCCCAGGCGCTCTCTGCCCTGGTCCCCGGTCGGGCTCGCGGCCTGCGGCTGGCAGGGTTCTCGGCCGGCTCGGCGCCGGTCTTCGGCTCGCCGCCCCCCGGTCTTCGGCCCCGATCGAACCCGAGCGAGTTCGGTTCCGGTCCCGTCCGGGTTCGGCGCGCCCTGAGCCCGCCCGGCCTTCGGCCTCGGCCTCGCCTGGTCTTTGGCCCTGGCTCCGCCCGGGTTCGGCGCCGGGCCTCGCCCGGCTTCGGCCCTGGTCTTTGGCCAGGCCCTGCCGTGGTCTTTGGCCGGGTTCGGAGGGGAGCGCACGGTCCGCCCCGGATTCCTCGCTCGGCCCCGGAAACCCGGTGGCGTGGAAGGGCGGGGAATCCTGTACTCTAGTCCGCGTCGCCCCGGAGGCTGTGATCACCGGAGCGGCGCGCACGATCCCCCGTAGCTCAATTGGCAGAGCAACCGGCTGTTAACCGGTAGGTTTTTGGTTCGAGTCCAAACGGGGGAGCCTGGTCGTCGCCCGCCGCCTCACAGCGGTGGGCTTCGTCGTCTCTTCGGGTCGTCCGGCCCTGGTCACGGCCGGCAGGCAACCGTCCGGACGGCGGGCGGCCGGTGGGTAAGCTGTCGGCGTGAGCCAACCGGAGTACCTGACCGCTATTCCGTGCGGCGCGCGTCGGTGGTTCGAGGATCTTTCGATGCCGCTGGGTACTGTGGCGGCGCCGGGGCGGTAGCTCAGCAGGTTAGAGCAGTGGACTCATAATCCATCGGTCACGGGTTCGAGTCCCGTCCGCCCCACAGATGATCTTATGCGCAAACCGTTCCGCCGTGACCAGCCGATGGTCTGTCTGCGGCAGGCGGTGAATACGATCGCCGGCATGTCTGAACCCGCGACCGCACTGATCGACAGAGATCGCCCTGAGGCGGACGAACTGCGCCTGACCGAGCGTCATGCGTTGGCTGATGTGCATGCCGTGCTGCGGCTGTGCGACTCGGGGCGGTTGCGCTGCAGCGACAAGACCCGACGACCGGCTGCGACCAGTGTCGTCATGATCGCCGATACGCTGTCGGGCGGCGACTTCTACCCGGACGAGGCGATCGCCGCGTA
>DASXOA010000236.1:0-35914 GCA_036494675.1 Rugosimonospora sp. | reverse complement strand
ATGTCGATCAACGTCTCGAACAGCCCGGTGCCGTACCGGATCTGGTCGGCGCGGGACATCGCCGGGCCGGCATCGAAGTCCATGTCGCCGAGCATGTGCGCGTAGAGGCGGGACGTGGTGCTGATTTTGAGGCACGGCGCGGGGCGGGAACCGAACACCGAACCCCGTCCGGTGGTGAACGCGAGGAGGTTCGCCCCGCCCGCCACCATTCCCGTCGCCGACACCGGGTCGTAGCCGGGGGTGTCCATGAAGGTCAGTCCGGGAGCGGTGACCGGCTCGGCGTACCCGACGACGGCGTTGAGCGGACTGGTACCGCCCTTGAGGACCGCGCCCAGCGACTTCTCCCAGATCGTCGTGATACCGCCTGCCTTGTTGCCCTTGGACGGGTTGCTGTCCAGCTCGGCGTCGTTGCGTACCGTGTACTCCTGCCACCACGCGATCAGCTCATCGATGCGGTGCGCGACCTCAGGCGTGGCGGCCCGATCGCGCAGCAGGTGCTCGGCCCCGTAGATCTCGGGAGTCTCCCCGAGGATGACCCGGCCGCCGGCCGAGACCAGAAGGTCGGCCGCCACCCCCAGCGTCGGGTTCGCGGTCAGGCCCGAGTACGCGTCGCTGCCCCCGCACTGCAACCCCAACACCAGTTCGGAGACGGGGATGGGTTCGCGCCGCAGGACGGAGACCGCGGGAACCATCGCGGCGATCCGCTCGAGCGCGGCGTTGACGGTCGCCGCCGTCCCGCCCAGTTCCTGGATGCCGAGCGTCTCGCCCAGGACGTTCGCGCCGAAGACGTTCTCCGGCTGGTTGACTTCGCAGCCGAGGCTGATCGTCAACACCGCGGCCACGTTCGCGTGCCCGGCGTACCCGCGCAGCGTGCGCCGCAGGATCTCGTCGCCGGCGGTACCCTCGGCCATGCCGCAGCCCAGATCGTGGGTCAGCGCGATCACGCCGTCCAGGCCGGGTACCCCGGCGTGCTTGACGTTCGCGGTCTGCGCGACCATCCGGGCCACCGTAGCCGAGCAGTTGACGGTCGGCAGCACCGCGATGTAGTTGCGGGTCGCCGCACGACCGTCGGCGCGCCGGTAGCCCAGGAAATGGTCGCGGGTCGGTGCGGCGGGCGGGCGCCAATCCCTCGGTACGCCGAGCGGCGTGGCACCGGTCGGCGTGTGCTGCCCGACGCCGAGGTTGTGCACGTGCACGTGGGCGCCGGGCCGGATGCCATCCCGGGCCACGCCGATCACCTCGCCGTACTTGTGCACCGGCGCGCCCGCCGCGATCGCGCGCAGCGCGACCTTGTGACCGGCCGGGATGTCGTCGACCGCGGCGAGGGCGCCGACCGCGGTCCGGACGAGCGAACCCCGGCTCACGTCGCCGAGAACCAACCCGACGTCATCCACCGCCGCCATCGGTACCAGCGGCTCCACGACCTCGGGCGGCGTGGGTACCGTCATGAAATGCCGAACCGGTCGTTCGGAAAGCCATCGGGCTCGGAATAGCAGACTGGACGCAAGGTTTTCATGGCACCGACCATAGGTCGTCGGTGTCGACCGGTGAAGCGTGAGTAACAGAACGGTACGATCCGTATCGCGAATAGAGCGCCCCAGCCCGGCACCGGGATTAGCGCCTCATTCGTGCCCGACGCTTTCTGCGCGGATTCACGCCGCCCGTAATCCCGGGCTATCCGAATTTCGGATTGCGACCTCCCGAAACATGCGCTTCACGCGCGTGATCACTCGGCGTTAACGTCGGTGCACATCGCAAGGACGCCATCGAGAACGGCGGCGACGCGGCGCAGAACCGCGGTTTCCCAACACCCAGACGACCCCGTAGTGCATCGGAGGCATTGATGTCTGAGGACGGCCGATCGTTCGGGGCCGGTCAGCCGACGGTGGTGCGTCCGGCGCCGGCGATCGCGGTCGGGAACGTGTCGAAGTCATTCGGCGGTATCGCCGCGGTGGACGGCGTCTCGTTCACCGTCTCCAGCGGCGAGGTCGTCGCGCTGGTCGGCGAGAACGGCGCCGGCAAGTCGACCATCAAGAACATCATCGGCGGTACCCTGCGGCCCGACTCCGGTCACGTCGGCTTCGGCGGAGTACCGGCGACGGGGGCGGGCACCGCCCGGCACTCGGGTGTCGCGACGGTGCACCAGGAGACCAGCCTGTTCCCGGACCTCACCGTCGCGGAGAACGTCCTCATCGATCGGCTTCGGCTCCCGGGCCGCGCGACGGTCCGCCCGCGGCAGCTGCGGCGCGCGGCCGGTCCGGTGCTCCAGCGCGTCGGTGCCGGCTTCGGTCCGGAGGTCGTCGTCCGTGACCTGTCCGCGGGGCAGCGCCAGCTGGTCGAGATCGCCAAGGCGCTGGCCGCCGATCCGCGCGCCATCGTGTTCGACGAGCCGACCGCGTCGCTGAACCTCGCCGAGCGCGAGCTGATCATGCGGATCGTGGAACAGCTGCGGACCGACGGCGTCGCTGTCCTCTACATCTCGCACTACCTCGAAGAGGTCACCCGGCTCAGCCAGCGCGTCGTGGTCATGCGCGACGGGCGGGTCGTGGCCGACCGACCGACCGGCGAACTGGACCGCGGCGCGCTCGAGTCGCTGATGGTGGGGCGGGAGTTGGCTCGCGGGTACCCGACCGCGCCGCCGCCTCGCGAGGCTACGACGCTGTCAGTACGCGACCTCGGTGACGGTGCACGGGTGCCCGCGATCTCGTTCGACATCGCCGAGGGCGAGATCTTCGGCCTGGCCGGCCTCATGGGCTCGGGCCGCACCGAGGTCGCTCGTGCGATCTTCGGCCTGTCCGGCGACATCGGGCACGTCGAGGTCGGCGGGCAGCGGTTGCGGCGCGGCAACGTCCGCGCGTGCATCCGGGCCGGGATGGCGTTCGTGACGGAGGACCGGCGCCACGAGGGGCTCTTCCTCGACCGACCCATCCGCGAAAGCCTGTCCATCGTCGATCTCGACTCGGTGTCCCGGTACCGCCGGGTGGGCTGGCTGGACAACGGCGGCGAGCGGCGGATGACCGAGGAGCTGGCCGGCCGGGTACGCCTGGTGGCCCGGGGCGGTCTGGGCGCGGTCGGCGGATCGCTGAGCGGTGGCAACCAGCAGAAGGTTGTCCTCGGCAAGTGGCTGACCGGCCAACCCCGCCTGATCATCCTCGACGAGCCGACCCGCGGCATCGACGTGGGCGCGAAGGCGGAGATCTACCGGCTCCTCGTCGACCTCGCCGGCACCGGCTCGTCGATCCTGCTGATCAGTTCCGAGATGGAGGAGGTGCTCGGGCTCAGCCACCGCGTCGGGGTCATGCACGACGGTCACCTCGCCGGCATCCTCGACCGGTCCGAGGCCACGCAGGAGGCCGTGATCCGGCTCGCCACGGGCGGTGTCCGGTGATCGGCTGGCTTCGTGGGGCGGTGCGGCGCGAGCCGCTGTTGCCGGTACTGGTGGTGCTGTTGGTGGCGCTGGCCGTTTCGTACCACGGCTTCGCCACGGTCGCGAACTTCCGCAACATCGCCATCCAGGCGAGCCCGCTGATCATCGCCGCGGTCGGGATGACCTACGTGATCATGACGGCGGGGATCGACCTGTCCGTCGGCGCGATGCTGTTCCTCGCGGCCGCGATCGAGTCCAGCCGGGTCATCGTCGGCAATTCGCCGGCCGTGGTCTTCGGCATCATCTGCGCGACCGGCGTACTCATGGGACTGCTCAACGGTCTCGCGGTCGCCCTGACCCGGGTACCCGCGCTCATCGTCACCCTCGCCACGATGCAGGTGTTCCGGGGCGCGGGCGGGCACATCACCGGGCAGCAGAACATCGATCTGCCAACGAAGCTGCGCGGCATCGGTACCGGAAACCTGCTCGGCATCCCGACGCCGGTGCTGCTGGCCGTGGCCGTGGCGCTCGCGGGTGACTTCGTGTTCCGCCGCACCACGTTCGGCCGGTACGTCCAGGCGGTGGGCTCGAACGCCGACGCGGCGCTCGACGCCGGCCTGCCGGTCCGATGGGTACTTGTCGGGGCGTACGCGTTGGCCGGACTGTTGGCCGCCGTCGCCTCGTTGACCCAGACCGCCCGCCTCGGCGCCGTGCAACCGTCCATCGGGCAGGGCTACGAGCTGACGGTCATCACCGCGGTGGTACTGGGCGGAACGAGCCTGTTCGGTGGGCGGGGAAGCATCGGCGGCAGCGTCCTGGGGGCCCTGATCCTCACCACCGTACAGACGGGCCTGGTCTTCTCCGGGGCCTCGCCCTACGTCTTCGACATTGTCCGCGGCGGCGTGCTGCTCGCCGCGGTCCTGGCCGCCGTAGCACGGTGGCGAAACCTCGCCCACGCAACGGGACTGACCGCCCTGCTTCAACCCATCTGGAGAAGTCGAAAGGAGTTATCGTGAAACCACTCGGTGTCGCGCGATACGTGGCTGTCGTGGCAATGGCGTCGCTGGCACTCGCCGCCTGTAGCTCGAACTCGAACGGGTCGGGCTCGGGCGGGTCGACGGCCGGCAAGAAGCACACCATCGGCGTGAGCTTCGACCTGCTGAACGCGATCCGCCAAGCGGAGAAGTCATCGATCCAGAGCGCTGCCGAGGCCGCCGGGTACTCGGTCGTGTTCGACGTCGCCGACCAGGACGCGCAGAAGCAGGCTTCTCAGATCCAGGACCTGATTTCGACGCAGAAGGTCGACGCGGTGATCGTGATCGCGCAGGACGGCCAGCAGATCGCCTCGTCCGCCAGCCTGGCCAAGGCCCACAACGTTCCGTTCCTCGCCATCGACCGGGCAGTGGCGGACCAGCAGGACGTCACGTTCCAGATCACCGGTGACCCGGTGGCCGACGGCAAGGCGGTCGCGGCCGAGTTCCTCACGGCGGCCAAGACCACGCCGTTGAAGGTACTCGAACTGGTGGGCGGGCTGACGGACCAGAACGCGATCGGCCGGCGCGACGGATTCAACAGCGCGCTCGCCGGACAAGCCAACATCACCATCGCCAGCCAGGTACCGACGGACTGGGACCCGACCAAGGCCCTCGACGGTACCTCGAACGCGTTGCAGAAGGACCCGACGATCAACGCGATCTACATTCCGTCCGACTTCCTCCTCCCGTCCGTCCAGTCGGCGCTCACCGCGGCCCACAGGCTCGTGCCGATCGGCGACCCGAAGCACGTCTTCATGGTCACCATCGACGGCGACCAGAACGGCTGCAAGGCGATGCAGGGCAAGACGCTCGACGCCGACATCGCTACGCCGGTGGGCGACTTCGGTAAGAAGTCCATCGCCGCGATCACCACGGCGCTGGGCGGCCAGCCGGCCACACCGAAGACGGTCCAGGCCAAGGGTCTGACCGTCGATCAGGCCAACTACGCCACGACCAGCTCGCAGGTGTGGGGCTGTGCGTCCTCCTGAGTCCGCTCCGGTGGAGGGCTCCACTGTGGAGCCCTCCACTGCCTACTCGCGGCTGCGGCACGGGGTCCGCCGTCCCGGCTGGCTCGGGGACCTCGCGATGCTCCCCGCCCTGATCGCGCTGATCGTCGTGCTGACCATCATGACCGACGGCGTCCTGTCGTCGGAGAATCTCATCAACGTGCTGAGCCAGTCGGCCGTCGTCGCCATCGCCGCGATCGGCGCCACGTTCGTGATCCTGACCGGCGGGATCGACCTGTCGGTCGGCAGTGTCATCGGTGCCAGCGGGGTCGCCGGGGCCTGGGTACTCACCAGCAGCGGCAGCCTGGTCGTGGGCATCGCCGCCGGGCTGTTCACCGGTACCGCCATCGGACTGGTGGTCGGGGTCGTGGTGGCGAGGCTCAGGGTCGTACCGTTCGCCGTGACGCTCGCCGCGTTGTACGTGGTGACCGGCTGCGCCACGCTGCTCAGCCACGGCAGGACGATCGCTCCGGTACCGGTCGGCTTCATCCGCTTCAGCATCGACGGCCCCGGTGGCGTCCCGTACTCCGTCTGGCTGGCCGCCGCGCTGTATGTCCTCGCCCAGATCGCGCTGACCCGTACCGCCTGGGGTCGCCGCGTCGTGCACGTGGGAGCCAACGTCGAGGTGGCCCGGATCAGCGGCGTCAACGTGGTCCGTACGAGGACGAGCGTCTACGCGGTGGCCGGCCTCTTCTCCGCGATCGCCGGCGCGGTGCTGACGTCGGGACTGGCCGGGGCGGGCGCGAGCATGGGCAGTCCACTGCTGCTGAACATCGTCGGCGCCGTCGTCCTCGGCGGTACCAGCCTCTCCGGCGGGCGGGGAAGCCTGCTGCGTACCGGCATCGGTGTGCTGTTTCTGGGATTTCTGTCCAACGGCATGAGCCTTCTCGGACTGCAGAGTTACGACCAGCAGATCGTCACCGGTTCGGTCATCTTCCTGGCGGCCGCCGCCGACGGGCTACCTCGATGGCTGCGGCGCGAAGCCATCCGCCGAGCGGATAGACGAGTTCCGAAAGACACGATCGACGCCTGACAGTGGTGTCGCTAGCTTCATTCTTGGTGGTCGATGCCACGTCCCTCGTCATCCGGTCCCGTCCGACCGCCGTTCCATGTCGAGTTGGAAAGGAAACCATGGCTCGCAACCGTCCCACCTTCACCCGCCCCAAGGTGCTGGCCTCGGCGCTGGCCGCGCTGAGCATGCTCGCCGCGATAGCGCTGACGGTCCTGTCAGCCGCGTCGCCGGCGCAGGCCGCCACCATCTTCGACCCCAGCCAGTTCCACGGCGTGACCTGGTCCCGCCTCGGCGACAACTTCACCGCCGACCCGCTGGTGCTGCAGGGGCTGTCAGCCGGCGACGACTACAACACCACCAGAAGCAAGGCCGACGCCATGTTCGCCACGTTCGCGAGCGACCTGGGCGCCAACACCGTCCGGATGCCCATCAACCCCGCCACCGCCTCCGGGACCAGCTATTACGGCGTGATCGACTCGGCCGTCGCCCACGGCTTCAGGGTCCTCCTGACCTACTGGTCGCAGGACGGCACGAACATGGTCAACTCCAGCCTGCTGCCGTCCTGGCAGCAGATGTGGGACACGATCACGTCCAGGTACGTCAACCAGCCCCTGGTGTACCTCGACCCGATCAACGAGCCGATCGGCTTCACCACCTCGCAGTGGCTGAACTTCGCCGCCAACTTCATCACCCGGGAGACCGGCGAAGGCATGCCCAGCAACCGGCTGTTCATCGAGGGCGCTCAGCTCGACGGCGGCGGCTGGGGAAGCGACCTGCGCCCGCTCTGCAACGACTCCCGCTTCAACGGGGTCTACCTCGCCATGCACCGCTACGGCTTCCCGTACGGTGCGCGGTCTTACAGCGACTGGGTCAGCGACATCACGTCCCTGATGGGCAACTGCTCCTCGCGCACGGTCATCGAGGAGTTCGGCTCCGAGTCGGACAACGGCATCAACTACGACGCCCAGCCCAGCAGCACCACCGACAAGGAAGTCGCGTACCTGCGGGCCATCACCGACGTCATCCGGCAATACCACCTCGGCGCGGTCTGGTGCCACGTCATCGGCGGCCGCACCTCGACCGCGAACCACGACACACTCAACATCCTGAGGCTCGACAGCGGATACGACGGCAGTAGCAGCAACCTGCCGCTGTGGGTACCGAACCCGACGTCCTACGACCGCCTGATGTGGGCGTGGGGAGGCCTCGGCGACCAGACGACCGAACTGCGCAACCCGTACTACAACTCGTGCGTCGACGTGCCGGGCTCGTCCCAGAACAACGGCACCCAGCCTCAGGTCGCCCTCTGCAACGACGGCGGCAACCAGCAATGGACGAGGCAGGCCAACAACACGATCACCGTCTACAACGGCGGCAAATGCCTTGAGGCGCAGAACGCCGGCACCGCCAACGGCACCCATGTCGTGATCGACAACTGTACGGGCGCCACAAGCCAACAGTGGCTGTTCTTCTCCGACGGGACGGTCCGCAACGTCAACTCCCACCTCTGCCTGGACGCCGACCTGTACAGCAAGCAGAACCTGCAGACCTGGTCCTGCGGCGGCGGAACCAACCAGAAGTGGATGCTCTCCAACGGTACGATCGGCCTGCGCGCCAACGCCAACCTGCGCATCGTGACCGCGGACAACGCGGGCGCGTCCCCCTTGACCGCCAACCGGGTCATCGTCGGGGGCTGGGAGACCTTCGACCTCATCGACAACGCCGACGGCAGCGTGAGCCTGCGCGCGCATGCCAACAGCAAGTACGTCGACGCACCGAACGGCGGTGCGTCGTCGTTGATCGCGGACAGCACCACCCTCGGCGCGGCCGAGGAGTTCGACCTCATCGACAACAACGACGGCAGCATCAGCTTCCGCGCCCATGCCAACAGCGACCTCGTGTGCGCCGACAACGCGGGCGCGAGCGCGCTGATCGCCAACCGTACCGCCACCGGGGCCTGGGAGGAGTTCGACCTCCTCGTCTGACCGGCGTCGCCCAGTGGGCAGCGCATCCCGAACGGCCGTAGCGTGCGATCGAGGCCGCGGCCGTTCGGCCCTGCCCTAGAAAGATCGGATGAATGTCGGCGATGTTCGGAGACGTGGATTTGCGTTGGCTGTCTCGGATCTGTGTTCGCTATGGCGGTACCGGCAGTCCTGCTTGGCGCCCAGTCGGCTACATACTGCAAGTCGATACCGAGGGTGATCATTTGCTGACTCTGCGAACCTCCGATGAATCCTTCTTTAGAGTATTGACAGACGTCAGCGAGTGAGGAAGTATCGCGTCCCGCGGAGCAATTCATCGACAGGTGTAAGGCTCCGGAGCTGGTCCGTCCCCCAGCTCGCGAGGAGAAACGATGGCACGCAAGGCCCGAACGCCCCTACTCGTCGGCGCCTTGGCGGCGTCGCTCGCCATCGCCGCGGTGACCGCCGGTCCGAGCGGCGGCTCGGCGGCCCAGGCCGCAACCGCAGCCGGCCCGTGGACCGGTACCTGGGCGGCGTCGCCGCAGAGCGGTGGCCCCGCCTTCAATCAGCAGACGGTGCGGCAGATCGTGCACACCAGCATCGGTGGTAGCGCCGCGCGTATCCAACTGTCCAATGTGTTCGGTACCCAGTCGGTGACGATCGCCGACGTACACGTCGCCCAACGCACCTCGGGATCCTCCATCGCGACCGGTACCGACCGGCAGGTCACCTTCGGCGGCGCCACGTCGACCACGATCCCCGCAGGCGGCACGACCGTCAGCGACAGCGTGAGCTTCACCGTCGTGGCCTCATCGGACGTGGCGGTCAGCTTCTACCTTCCGCAACCGACCGGCTCCGCCACGTACCACCAGACCGGTCAGCAGACCAACTACATCGCCTCCGGTGACGTCAGCGCGAACGCGAGCCTCGGCGGCGCGCAGACCACCGGCAGCTACTACTTCCTGGCCAACCTCGACGTCCAGAACGCGGCGGCCGCGGGGGCGGTCGTCGCCCTCGGCGCCTCCATCACCGACGGGTTCGGCTCTTCTTCCGACGCCAACCACCGCTGGCCGAACGACCTGGCCTCGCGACTGGCTTCCAGCGGCCGCACGGTCGGGGTATTGAACCAGGGGATCAGCGGCAACCGTCTGCTCGTGGACGGGGCCGGGCAGAGCGCGCTCAACCGCTTCGGCCGCGACGTGCTCGCTCAACCCAACGTGCGCTGGGTCATCTTCTCCGACGATCCCATCAACGACCTTGGGTCGACCAGTCCGCCGCCGACCGCCGCCCAGCTCATCTCCGGTATCCAGCAACTCATCAGCCGGGCGCACCAGGCCGGCCTCAAGTTCCTGTGCTCCACGCTGACGCCGTACCAGGGCGCCGGGTACTGGACGTCGCAGGGGGAGACCGCGCGGGAAGCCGTCAACAGCTTCGTCCGCGGCGCGAACAGTGGCTGCGACGGCGTGGTGGACCAGGACGCGGCGACGCACGACCCGGCCAACCCCACCCGGTACCTGCCGGCGTACGACAGCGGTGACCACCTGCACCCGAACGACGCGGGAATGCAGGCGATCGCGAACGCCGTCGACCTGAACCTGTTCGGCTCGGCGACATCCAGCCCGGCGGTCAGCCTGCGGGCACACGCCAACAACATGTACGTGTGCGCCGAGAACGCGGGTGCGAGTGCGTTGATCGCCAACCGCACGGCGATCGGTTCGTGGGAGACGTTCGATCTGCTGGATGCCGGTAACGGCAACGTCGCGCTGCGGTCGCACGCCGACAACATGATCGTGACAGCGCAGAACGCGGGCGCGAGCTCGTTGATCGCCAGCAGTACCGCGATCGGGCTGTGGGAGACGTTCCAGCTGATCCACAACCCGGACGGCAGCGTGAGCCTCAAAGCCTTGGTGAACAACGAATACGTGACCGCCGAGAGCGCCGGAGCGCAGCCGCTCATCGCCAACCGCACCGCGATCGGTCCCTGGGAAGAGTTCGACCTCATCCAGGACTGACCCCCGGTGTGTCCGTCCACGCACGACAGAGGAGCATCATGACAGTCTCACGCCGAACCGTGCTGCGGTCCGCCGTCGCCGGCTCCGCGCTGGCCGCCGCCGGGGGTCTGGGCACAGCGTTCGCCCAGTACGCGGGGGCCGCGAGCGCGCCCGGGGACGTGGTAGGGAAGGTGACCGTCGGGTACCAGGGGTGGTTCGCCTGTACCGGCGACGGTGCGCCGATCAACGGTTGGTGGCACTGGAGCGCGAACTGGGGCCAGCCTCCGTCGCCGAGCAACAACGGCACCTTGCGCGCCTGGCCGGACATGCGGGAGTACCCGAGGGGGTACCAGACCGCCTACGCGAACCTCGGCAACGGCCAGCCCGCGACGTTGTTCTCGCACTGGGACCAGACCACGGTCAACCTCCACTTCCTGTGGATGCAGCAGAACGGCATCGACACCGCCGCCCTGCAACGGTTCAACCCCAACGGCTCGGAGGGGCCGACCCGCGACGGGGTCACCACCAGGGTGCGCAGCGCCGCAGAGACCTACGGGCGCAAGTTCCACATCATGTACGACGTGTCCGGCTGGACGAACATGCAGTCGGAGATCAAGACCGACTGGACGTCGAAGATGTCCGCCCACACCGCCTCCAGCGCCTACGCGCGCCAGAACGGTAAGCCGGTCGTGTGCATCTGGGGCTTCGGGTTCAACGACGCCAACCACCCGTTCAGCACGGCCGCCTGCCTCGACGTCATCAACTGGTTCAAAGGCCAGGGCTGTTACGTGATCGGCGGGGTACCGACCCACTGGCGGGACGGCAACAGCGACTCCCGCGCCGGGTACCTGGACGTGTACCACGCGTTCAACATGCTCTCCCCGTGGATGGTCGGCCGGATCGGTACCGCCGCGGACTCGGACAACTTCTACACCAGCGTCAACGTGCCCGACCAGGCGGATTGCAACGCGCATGGCGTCGACTACCAGCCCTGCGTGCTGCCCGGCGACGTGAGCGCCCGGCAACGCGCGCACGGCGACTTCATGTGGCGCCAGTTCTACAACATGGTCCGGGTCGGGGCGCAGGGCATCTACATCTCCATGTTCGACGAGTTCAACGAGGGCAACCAGATCGTCAAGACCGCCGAGTCGCAGGCGTTCGTGCCCACCAACTCCGGGCTGCTCGGCCTGGACGAGGACGGCACCGCCTGCTCGTCGGACTACTACCTGAGGCTGACCGGCGACGGTGGCCGGATGCTCAAGCGCCAGATCGCGTTGACCGCCACCCGGCCCACCCAGCCCGTCGTATCGGGCGGCGGCGGCCCCACGACCGGCGTGATCAGCCTGCGCTCGCGTGCCAACAACATGTACGTGTGCGCGGACAACGCGGGCGCGAGTGCGCTGATCGCCAACCGCACCGCGGTGGGCACCTTCGAGACGTTCGACCTGGTCGACGCCGGCGGTGGGAGCGTCGCGCTGCGCGCCCACGCCAACAACATGTACGTGTGCGCGGACAACGGCGGCGCGAGTGCGCTGATCGCCAACCGCACGGCGATCGGCACCTGGGAATCGTTCCAACTCATCCGGAACGCCGACGGTACGGTGAGCCTGCGGTCGCTGGCCAACAACATGTACGTGTGCGCGGACAACGCGGGCGCCAGCGCGCTGATCGCCAACCGCACGGCGATCGGCACCTGGGAATCGTTCGACCTCATCACCCACTGAACCGTCCACACCCCTGCGTCGCACGACGCCGCCCCCGTTCGGCGTTGTGCGGAAACGAGGTTCTCATGCACCTGGCACCGTCCGTCCCACGGCGGGCTCGGCTCGCCGCCGCGTGCCTACTGATCGTCGTCGCCGCTCTGACCGCGGCCACTCTCCATGCGACCACCGCCGCCGCGGCGACCCCGTCCCTGCCGTGCGACATCTACGCCGCCGGTGGCACGCCATGCGTGACCGCGCACAGCACCACCCGGGCGCTGTTCGCCTCCTACACCGGCCCGCTGTACCAAATCCAGCGCTCCTCCGACAGCAGCTTCCTGAACATCAGCGTGGGCGCCGCCGGCGGAGTCGCCAACGCCGCGCCCCAGGTGTCCTTCTGCGCGGGCACCACCTGCACGATCACCAAGATCTACGACCAGACAACCAACCACAACGATCTACCGGTATCGCCCGGCGGCACCTTCGCCGGCCCGGGCCCGAACGGCGCGGACGTCGGCGCCAACGCTATGGCGCTTCCGGTGACCGTCGGCGGGCAGACCGCGTACGGCGTGCTGGTCACCCCCGGCACCGGCTACCGCATCTCTGCCGCGAAGAACGTGGCCACCGGTTCCCAGCCTGAGGGCATCTACATGGTCACCTCGTCAAACGCGGTGAACGGCGTGTGCTGCTTCGACTACGGCTCGGGCGAGGCCGACGGCAACGACGACGGCAACTCCACGATGAACGCGATCTACTGGGGCCAGGCGTGCTGGACCGGCGGCTGCACCGGCACCGGCCCGTGGGTGGCGGGCGACCTGGAGAATGGCATGTACCTCAGCGCCGCCGGGCCGAACAACCCCAGCTTCACCGGTACGCACCTGCCGTTCGTCAGCGCCTGGGAGAAGAACAACGGCACGACCAACTTCACTCTCAAGGTCGGCGACGCCACCACCGGCGGCCTGACCACCACCTACTCCGGGGCCCTGCCCAACGGCTACGCGCCGATGAAGGTGCAGCCGTCGATCCTGCTCGGCACCGGCGGCGACAACAGTGACGGTGACCTCGGCGAGTTCTTCGAAGGCGCGGTCACCGCCGGCTTCCCGACCGACGCCACCGAGAACGCGGTACAGGCATCCCTGGCCACCGCCGGCTACAGCGGCAACAACAATCTGTTCGCGACCTCGGAGTCGGCGATCAGCCTGCGTGCACACGCCAACGGCAAATACGTGGACGCGGCCAACAACGGCGCCAACCCGCTGATCGCGGACGCGACGACGATCGGCAAGAACGAGACCTTCGACCTGTTCGCCAGCCCGGGCGGCGCGATCAGCCTGCGTGCACACGCCAACGGCCACATCGTCACCGCCGACAACGCGGGCGCGTCACCACTCATCGCCAACCGGGGCTCGGCCGGTCCGTGGGAAACCTTCGACCTGATACACAATTCCGACGGTACCGTGAGCTTCCGCGCGCGCGCGAACGGCAAGATCGTGACCGCCGAGAACGCCGGCAACTCAGCCCTGATCGCGAACCGTACCGCGATCGGCGCGTCGGAGGAGTTCGACCTCGTCCGCGACACGGAGCCGGTGAGTCTCCGCGCGCACGCGAACAACCAGCTCGTGACCGCCGAGAACGCCGGCGCCGCTCCGCTCATCGCCAACCGCACCGCGGTCGGCTCGTGGGAGACGTTCGACATGATCGGCAACAACGACGGCAGCGTGAGCTTCCGCGCGCACGCGAACAACCAGCTCGTCACAGCCGAGAACGCCGGCAGCTCAGCCCTGATCGCGAACCGTACCGCGATCGGCCCGTGGGAGGAGTTCGACCTGTTCGTGAACGCCGACGGCAGTGTGAGTCTCCGCGCGCATGCGAACGGCCGGGTCGTGACCGCGGCCAACGCCGGCGCCTCCCCGTTGATAGCCAGCAGCACCGCGATCGGCCAGGGCGAGGAGTTCGACCTGCTCAACGACTGACCCAGATCCCCAGCGCGTAACCGTGCCCATCCGGTACGCCATCCGAGCGCAATCGGGCTCACGCAGTACGCCCGGTGACGTAGCCGATCCATAGGGGCTGCGCCGCCGGGCGTACCGGGGAGTGGCGCGGGTGCCGATGCCGCCGGCGCGTCCGGCCCGGCGGTCGCGAGGAGTTCCCGCCAGTTCTGGCCGGCGACTGTCCTGCCGGGTCTGCCGCACGCCGTGGCGAATCCGGGGCGGCGTGCGGCAGGCGGTCATCGCTCGGCGCGTCGGGTCACTCGCCGGGCAGCAGGCTGGCGACGATGTCGACGTGCTCGACGGTGGGCGGTTCGACGAACAGTTCCGCCCCCGCCGCGCGCAGCGCCGGGCCGTTGGCCTCCAGGTGAGCCTGGCGGTCGGCGTCGTTGGCGAACGCGTCGTAGATCGCGAACGTCGTGGGCCCAAGCCGCAGCCCGAACCAGGCGACCGCCTTCCCCTCCGCGCGCACCAGATCCACCACCGACTTCAGCGTGGCTTCGACCTCCGGCACCTTGTCCGGCTTGGCCTCGACGCGGATGAACAGTCCTACGCTGGTCATGTGCGCACTCCCTACTTTTGTAGTGATCGTTCCAGAAGTACGGTAGTCCACTTGGCTAGCGATCGCTATAGAATCTGTGACATGAGAAAAGGGCGGCCCCGGTCGTTCGACCGCGATGAGGCGCTGGAGGGCGCGATCGCCGTGTTCTGGGAGCACGGCTACGACGCGACCTCGATCGCTCTGCTCACCAATGCGCTCGGCATCGGCGCGCCCAGCCTCTACGCGGCCTTCGGCGACAAGCGGGCACTGTTCCTCGAAGCGCTCGACCGCTACATGCGCACCTACGGCGCCTTCACCGAACACGCACTGGCCGAGGAGCCGGACGCTCGTCACGCCGTCCAACGCCTACTACGCGAGGCGGCGGCCGCCTATACCAGGCCCGCCCGCCCGCGTGGCTGCCTGCTGATCACCGCGGCGACCAATTGTTCCCCGCAGTCCGCCGACATCGCGGCCCACCTACGCGAAATCCGCGCCGTGGGCGCCCGCGCGCTCAGTGACAAGTTCGCCGCCGCCACGCGGACCGGACAGCTTCCCCCCGACACCGACGCTCATGCCCTCGCAGCCTTCTACGCCGCGGTCCTGCAAGGCATGTCCGCCCAGGCCCGCGACGGCGCCACAACAGCCGACCTGCAGCAGATCGCCGAGGCGGCTCTTCGCGCCTGGCCGCAAACCGCCGGTCAGGAGGCCGTCGGCAGCACGGATGCGGCAACGAAGTGAGACGGGAGTCAGGGGGCGACCGTGATTCCCTGGCCCAGCGACGCCAAGCGGATGTTGAGAGCTCCGGCCAGGGCGTAGGACAGGGCGAGCAGGTCACTGTGGTGCATGACGGCGCCGCTCCGGCTCGTTACGCCGGCGATGCCGACCTGGGTGCGGCCGCGGAGCCGGGTGCCGTCCATGCCAATGGGCAAGGGACCCGGCCTTGTGGCCGGGCCCCTTGACATGAGACTGCCAGTCGCTACTTGATGGTGAGCAACATCTTGCCGGTGATGCCGCCTGCCGTCACGGTGATGGTGACCGTACCGGCGCGATGCGCGGTGAGCGCCCCGGTCCGGGCGTCGACCGTGGCCACCCTCGGGCTGTCGCTGGACCACGCATGCGAGACCGGGTCGGCGATCGGCACCGTCGGCGGGGTGAAGTTGTCCCCGGCGATCTGGGTACCGGTCGCGGTCAGCGTCTCGTGCCCACCCACGGCCAGGCTCGACTGCGGCGCGTCGACCGCGATCGAGGTGAAGACACCCTCGACGGAGAACTGGATGTCACCGCTGGGCGTCACGTGGAACAGGCCGAAGTGTTCGAAGCCACCCTCGTTCGACGTGGCGTACGCGGGCATGCCCAGGTCCGCCACGGTGAACTGAGGAATGCCGCCGACCGGCTCCGAGACGTTGTTGCCCTGAGGGTCGAGGATCTGCTCGGCGAAGCCGCGGGCGTGCCCATACATCATGATGACGTGCTTGTCTGGGTGCGACTGCTGGTACTTTTGGACCAGGCGCAGGTACATCTGCGCTTCCCACCGGTCGCCGAACTGGCTGTTGGCCACCGGGTGCGGATCGTACGCGGGCATGTGGGTGATCACGATGACGGCGCGCGACGTGGTGTTGGTCAGCTCGTCGACCAGCCACGGGTACTGCGACTGCGCCGGTACCTGGTACGGGTCGGACGACAGCAGGCTGCCGTGCGCGTTGTCGGTCACGACGACCTGGGCCGCGCCGGCCGTGTAGGCGTAGTGGGTGTCACCAAACACGCTGGTGAAGTTGGCGTTCTCCGGCAGCGCGCCCTGACTGATCTCGTGGTTGCCGACCGCGTCGTGGTACTGACGTGACCCCTTCTGGTTGATCCGGGGGATGTGAGTCTTGCGGCCCACTGTGGTGGGCGGGAAGGCTTGACGACGATGAGTACCAGGAAGAGGCACACGCCTGAGCAGGTGGTGCGGAAGTTGGCCCAGGCTGATCGGATGCTCGGCGAGGGCAAGGACATCGCGGACGTCTGCCGGGACCTGCAGGTCTCCGAGCCCACCTACTACCGGTGGCGTAACCAGTTCGGTGGGTTGAAGGCCGATGACGCCAAACGGCTCAAGGAGCTGGAGCGGGAGAACGCGACCCTCAAGCGCCTGTTGGCCGACGCGGAGTTGGAGAAGGCCGCTTTGAAGGAGATCGCCAAGGGGGAATTCTGAGCCCGGCACGTCGGCGGGCGGCCGTTGATCACCTCATCCGGGTGTTGGGGGTCAGTCAACGGTTCGCCTGCCGGGTGACCGGGCAGAATCGTGGCACCCAGCGCCGTGAGCTGGTCGACCAGACCCCGGCTGACCCCGACGCCGCGCTGCGGGAATGGCTTCGCCAGTACGCGAAAGCTCACCCGCGGTGGGGGTTCCGACGGGCGTACCACGACGCCCGCGGTGAGGGCTGGAGCGTCAACCACAAGAAGGTCCAGCGGCTCTGGCGCGACGAGGGGCTACGCGTGCCGCAACGACGTCGACGCAAACGCGTGGGTACGAGTACCACCACGACGACGCCTACCGCGCACGCGCCGAACGTGGTGTGGGCGGTGGACTTCCAGTTCGACTCCACCACCGACGGCCGCCCCGTCAAGATCGTATCGATCGTGGACGAGCACACCCGCGAATGCCTCGGCGGCCTGGTCGCCCGATCCATCACCGCCGACACCCTCATCGACGAACTGGACCGCATCGCCCTGAACCGGGGCTACCCACAGGTCCTCCGCAGCGACAACGGCCCCGAGTTCGCCTGCACGGCGATGACCGACTGGGCCGGTGAACGCGTCGGCCTGGCCTTCATCCCACCCGGCGAACCCTGGCGCAACGGCTACATCGAATCCTTCAACGGCCGCCTACGCGACGAATGCCTCAACATCAACCTGTTCTGGTCCCTGACCCACGCCCACGTCATCATCAGCGACTGGAAGGACGACTACAACCACCGCCGACACTCATCCCTGGCCTACCAGACCCCAGCCGGATACGCTGCCGCCTGCACCCACCGATAACCACACTCACAAACCCTGGATCAGTCCACGGGGTCCCGCCAGTACGGCACGCCGAACGCCGAGATCTTCTGCTGCGCGTACGCGAGGTCCGCGGGCGCCCCGTCGTCGGACATGTCGCCGAGCGTCTGGAGCTGGTCCGGCTGGGCCTGGGCGGGCAGCGACGGGATCCGCGCCCTGGCGGCGTCCAGCACCCCGCTGGAGGCCGATCCGGTGTCGGCGGCGACCAGGTGCGCATCGTCGCCGACGAGCAGCGTGTCCCCGTTGTGCGAGAAGTCGCCCGCGTTCTCCTCGTAGGTCAACCAGGACGGGTTCTTCGGGATGGCGGTGTAGGTCGGCGCGACCACCGGCCGCGGCGAGTACATCGCCTCCAGACCGCCCACGTTGACCGTACCCGAGTAGGCGGTGGTCGGGTTGAGCGCCAGGAAGTCCACGAAGCCGATGGTCAGCGGGAAACTCAGGCCCGGCGGGATGTCCGCGACCACCAGCTGCCAGCCGTTGAACGTGACGTACGTCGGGTATAGCGTGGTCGTGGTGCCGGCGATGTCAACATAGGACTCGGCGAACCACAGCCCCTTCGCGTCCCCCTTGACCCAGATACCGAGCTGAGTCGGGTTGACTCCGTCGGCGTTTGCGGACACGGTGAGCGCCTTCGTCGGTGACAGCACCAGCTGCTTGACTCCGGGGCCGGCAGGCATCGTGTAGCTCAGCGCCATCGAGCCCGACGCGGTGGAACCGGGCGGCACATCGCCGGGAGAGTTGGTGAAAGTGGCCGACTGCCCGGTGGTGTTGCGCAGGCTCCAGTCGGCGACGTCGTCCATCGGATCGATAGTGCTCGCCACCTCACCCACGGCCACCGTGGCGGTGGCGGTCGCGCCGGCCACCGTGGCGGTCACCGTGACCAGGCCGCTGTTGTTGCTGTCCGCGGTGAACACACCGTGCGCGTCCACCGAGCCGAGGCTCGGGTCACTGACCGACCACTTCGCCGCCTCCGCCGGCACCTGCGCCGTTGCGCCCGAGGCGAGGTGGAACCCACCCGCCGTACCCTGCAGGGTCAACTGCTGGGTGTGACCGTTGGGCAGATCCGGCGCGTCCGGCGAGATGGCCAGGATGGCCAACTTGCTGACCACGTGCAACGGCTGACTGCTGGTGGCCCTGCCAATCCGGGCGATGATCTGGCCGTCCCCGCTACCGTGCACCGCCAGCTGGCCGTTGGACCAGGTCGCCAGCGACGCCGGCTTCACCTGCACGCTGACCGTACCGCTGGCCGGGTTCTGCTGCGCGTCGGTGGCGTAGACCGGCACCGGAATGCTCGCGCCGGGCACCGTGGTGACCGGCTTCCCGCCATTGACCACGACCTTGGTCGCCGGCGTGGCTGCCGGTGCCGTGCTGTAGAGGAAGATGCCGTTGGCGACGGGGCGCTCATCGCCGTCGGCCGGGTTGTTCATGACCGAGACGTGCGAGTCACCGGGCTTGCGTGCGACCATCTCGGTGGAGCCACCGGTGTCGAACAGGATCGCGTTGTACGCGCCGTGCTGGATCATCCAGCTGGCGAACTGTGGCCTGGTCAGCCCCTGCGCCACTCCCTCGGTCAGCCGGCCATCGAAGGTCGCCATGATGGCGTGCTTGCCGTCCTTGGACACGCCCAGGCCGGTCACCGGATAATCCACATTGTTCTCGCCGCCGGCCTGCAGCGGTACGGCCACCTTCCCGTTCTGCACCAGCAGAGCGCCGCCGGAGATCGCCTGCTGCACGTTGTTGTCGGGGGAGAGCTGTTCGGTGGTGGCCACCGTGTCACCCGCGTGCACATTGTCCGACAGCCAGGTCGCCGAAGCGCCCGCACCGACCAGGGCCTCGGTGCCGTCGGGCAGGGTGCCCAGCGAGGTCACCTTGGTGGCGACCGAGGCGACCACGAAGCCGCTCGCGTTGGTGCTGCCGGTGACCACCGTGGACGACGGGATGGTGCCTCCGGCGCCGAGGTCCGGAGTGACCCGTACCAGGCCGCCGGAGGACAGGTCGGCCAGCGTGTTCACCGACGTGACCGAGCGGCTCGCCGAGCCGTCCGTGACCGTACCGGCGTACGTTTCCGTGCCGATGCCGATCGTGCCGTCCTGGCGTACCCACAGGTCGGACCTCCAGCCAGAGTTCGGACTCTTAATCACCTTGCCGTTGATGACGACCATGCCTGAGGGCCGGTTGGTCGAGTTGATTTCGAAGAAGTCACCGTTGACCCCAGCGACCGCGCCGGTCCGGTCCGCCATCGAGCTGATCAGTTCGGCCGGAGGGTCGGTCAGGTGGTCGTGCGCCTCCACCACGCCGAGGCGGACGTTCGGGTTTGTCAGCTCGGCTTGAAGCACCTGAGCGTGCTGCCGGCCGCCCACGGTGTCGTAAGTCTCGCTGTGCTCGGTCGCGCCGGAGGTGATAGGGATCGGTTGCGTGCTCGACTGGTCAACGACCAGTGGCCAGTTGTCCGGTGTCTCCGGCAGCCAGCTCTGCTTGGAGCTGGAGTGGTCGCCGGGCCCGGTTTGCGCAGCGGCCGCTCCACTGGCGAACACGGTACCGGCGACCACGGCCACCAGCACGCCGACGCCAAGGCGTCGCCAGCGGTGGCCAGTGAAACCAATATGCGCTGGGTGCGTGACCGCCCCGGGTTTAGCTGTACGCATTTCTCGCGCCTCCACAATTGGGCCGGGGCCGCCAGGCAGAGTGCGTAGCGACCCTGGGAGAGCCAAGCAGCGCCGGGTTACCAGTTGTTGCCGATCATGGAGGAGTGAGCGATCTTGCATGTGAACGGGAACAGCAGCGCGTCTCACCGCCCGCGGTGGCGGGGAACGTCGCGCGTTCTCTCGTCCTGGGATGGCGTGCTCACCATCCCAGCAAATTTGTCTCGCGATAATCTCACGTCGAGTTCGTCTGCGGCGTCTTCCCTGTGACGGAAGGAATGCGGATGAACACACGGCACACCGTGATCGACACGGACCTGGGTCTGATCACCATCGTCGCGAAGAGTGGCGCGGTCATCGGCCTCTACTTCGACCGGCACGCTCAGCGTCCCGCCCAGGAGACGTTCGGGTCGCGCGTTTCCATGGGCAGCGACCGGCTGCTCAGCGAGGCTGGCCAGCAGCTGCTGGAGTACCTCGCCGGGCGGCGGACCACCTTTGACCTTCCCCTCGACGCCATCGGTGACGATTTCCAGCGTTCGGTGTGGGAGATTGTGAGCGACATCCCGTTCGGGCAGACGACCACCTACGGCAAGATCGCCAAGCAGCTCGGCGACCGTGCGCTCGCGCAGAAGGTCGGCCAGGCCGTCGGCGCGAATCCGCAGTGCATCTTCGTGCCCTGCCACCGGGTGCTCGGCGCGAGCGGCGCGCTGACCGGTTACGCCGGCGGTCTGATGCGCAAGCGGGCGCTGCTGGAGTTGGAAGAGCCGGCGACGGTGGCCACCGGGAGACTGTTCTGAGGGCAAACCGCACGCTGCGGGCCACGAGCGCGTCTTCAATGAGACTGGGTATGAAGCAGCCGTTCGAGAACATTGTCGCGCAGCACGCCGGCACGGTGCTGCGGGTGTGCCGTGTCATCCTCGGACCGCACGACGCCGAGGACGCCTGGTCGGAGACGTTCCTTTCCGCCCTGCGTGCCTACCCGGACCTTCCGGAGACGGCCAATGTGCAGGCGTGGCTGGTGACGATCGCGCACCGGAAGGCGATCGACGTGCTGCGCGCGGCCAGACGCCTTCCACTTCCGGTGCAGGAGCTGCCGGAACAGCCAACCGGATCCGGCGTTGCCGAAAGCGACGACCCGGACCTGTGGCGCGCGGTTCGCGACCTGCCGGACAAGCAACGCCAGGTGCTCGTGTACCACTACGTGGCCGGCCTGCCGTACGCCGACGTCGCCCAGATCCTCGGCGGCACCGTCGACGCGGCACGCAGGGCCGCAGCGGACGGCATCAAGAACCTGCGCAAAAACTATCCGGGCGCGAGTTCGAAAGGAGCACCCTTGTGAGCGACCTTCGCCCCGATGACGATGTCACCGCCCTTTTGTCGGTGCCCGTGCACACTGAGACGCTGAATCGACTACACCGCCGCCTGCAACGGGAGGCCGAGCAGGCAGGTCTGCTCGACGTCGGGTACACCACGGTCGATTCTCCCGTAGGCAAGCTGCTGCTGGCGGCGACCGGCCGCGGCCTGGTGCGGGTGGCCTACGCCAGAGAGGACCACGACCGGGTGCTGGAGGTCCTCAGCCAGAAGCTGAGCCCGCGCATCCTGCGCGCGCCGAGGCGTCTGGAGGAGGCGGCCCGCGAACTCGACGAGTACTTCGACAGGCACCGGCAGGCCTTCGATCTGCAATTGGACCTGTCCCTGTCGCACGGGTTCCGCCAGCTCGTGCAGAAGCATCTACCCGAGATCGGCTACGGGAAGACCCGCAGCTACCGGCAGGTCGCGGAACTGGTCGGCAACCCGAAGGCGGTTCGCGCGGTCGGCACCGCCTGCGCCACCAATCCGCTGCCCATCGTCGTGCCCTGCCACCGGGTGCTGCGTACCGACGGCAAGCTCGGCGGCTACATCGGGGGCACAGAGGCCAAGACCGCCCTGCTCAACCTGGAGGCCGCATGACAGGCACGAAGAACACCACCACCACCACCGACCCGTGGCGCTCCCGCGTCGACTCCGGTGACTGGGAGGCGATCACCGCGGAAGTCAACGAGTACGGCGGAGCCCTGCTGCCACGACTGCTGACCGCGGAGGAGACCGTGGCAATCCGGCAGCTGTACGACCGGGACGAGCTGTTCCGCAGCACCGTCAACATGGGCCGTCACCGCTTCGGCGAAGGCGAGTACCGGTATTTCAACGCCCCGTACCCGCAACCGATCGAACGGCTCAAGCAGGGCCTGTATCCGCGGCTGCTTCCGATCGCCCGCAACTGGTGGGGCAAGCTGGGTCGACCCGCCCCGTGGCCGGACACGCTGGACGAGTGGCTGCAGATGTGCCACGACGCCGGTCAGACGAAGTCCACAGCGATCCTGCTGCGGTACGCGGAGAAGGACTGGAACGCGCTGCACCGCGACCTGTACGGCGAGCTCGTCTTCCCCCTGCAGGTCGTGATCAACCTCAACGAACCGGGGGTGGACCACACCGGCGGCGAGTTCCTGCTGCTCGAACAGCGGCCGCGGGCACAGTCCCGCGGGACGGCCACGCTGCTGCCACATGGACATGGGTACGTGTTCACCACCCGCGACCGCCCGGTCGCCTCCGCCCGTGGCTGGTCGGCGGCGCCGGTGCGCCACGGCGTGTCCGCGATCCGCTCCGGAATGCGCCACACTCTGGCGCTGGTGTTCCATGATGCGGCATGACCAGTGTGTGGATCCGGAGCTGATGACCGTCCATGCAGGTCGTCCGCATCGTTCATTGGCCGGTAAGCACGACGACGCCCTCGGCGAATACATTTCAGTACGTCGGCAGCGGACTGTTCGCCTGCCCACCGGCGGGCAACCCGGGCATGAACCCGCTCCGAGCCGATTGGACTGCCGATGTTGCCCCTCGTCCGGACCGCCCGCCGCTATGCGGGCGGCCTGCGCGACCTGCGCGACCTGCGGCGTTTCCGTCATAGGCCGCAGGTCGTGTGGCCGGCGACACCGACCCCGCCAGATGAACAGGCGCTGGTCTCCCCACGTGCGGCCGTACCGGTGGCGGCGCGTGGCCCGGACGCGCCGGCCCGTGCACGTCGACGCCGGTGGCCCTGGCTGCTGTTCATCGTCGCGGCCGTCCTCGCCGCCTTCATCGGGCTGCATGGTCGGCTGCCCAGTCCGCAAACGGTCGCCGCGGCGCTGGCTGATGCTGATTGGCGATGGGTCGCGACCGCCGCGGTCCTGCAAGCGCTGTCGATTGATTCCTTCGCCTCGCAGGAGCGGACGATCCTCGCCGGTCTCGGGGTGCGGGTACGCCGATGGCGGATGGTGGCCATCGCCACGGCGCGATCGTCGATCTCCATGACCTTTCCGGCCGGGGCCGCACTGTCGGCCGGATACGCGGTACGTCAGTACCGTCGGGCCGGAGCAACCGCGGAGGCCGCGACCGCGACCTTGGTCGTCGCCTGGTTGGCGTCCATCGGTGGTCTGGTCGCGCTGTATCTGATCGGCAGCGCGGGACTCGTCGTACGGTCGCCTAAGGTGTTGTGGACGTGGCCGTTGCCGGCGTTCGTCGGGATTGCCGTGCTGGGCGCCATCGCGACGTTCCTCGTGCGCAGAACGCGCCGGTTTCGTGCCTGGTCGGCGTCCGGGACAGGTCGATGGCGCCAGGCCGGTGGCGGGCTCGGCCAGATGACGGCGCGGGTCCTGGCGACGGCCCGCGACGCGCTCCAGACAGGTGCCCGGCTGCGATCGCGACACTGGTTGGCCGCTCTCGCCTTCGCCGCCTTCAACCGGCTTACGGACCTGCTGTGCCTCGGCGCAGCGACCAGGGCCGCAGGATTCCCGATCGGTATCACCACGCTGGCAGGTATCTACCTGGGTGTCCAGATCGTGCGGCAGATTCCGCTTACTCCCGGCGGCGTCGGCGTCATCGAAACGGTGTACGTTACCGGGCTCGTCGCGGCAGGAGAGACTGCAGCCAGTGCCGCCGCCGCAGTCATCATCTATCGACTGCTGTCGTACTGGCTTTTCATTCCGGCCGGTGGCGTCGCCGCCCACCTCTTGCATACGGCCGGACCACGACCGTAACGGTCAGCGGCCATGGCCGCGCCGCCCTCTACGCGGCGTTGTGGGTCGGGTTGAAGTCAGTGCACCGTTTCGTGTTCCACAACTGGCAACGCATGCTCCCGCGAGCACTGGCAACGCGTCCGCTCTTGGGACGCGACCGGGGCGCGTCCTCCGGCGTTGTGAATCAGTCGGGTGCTGGACACCCACGCTCCATGGTCAAGCGGGTGCGGCTCGGTAATACTGAATGGCAATTCCCGCGAAAATTTCTCGCGAGTGCTTGCTGTGCCTGTGTGCGTCTGTGCTCCAGCCCGGTGATGGGGGAATTCCGCATGCCCGATCAGGCTGTCCTGATGGTTCCCGTGCACCTCGACGCGCTCGTGCTCACTCAGGATCGCGCCGTGGTCGACACGCTGGCCGACTTTACCCGGATGCCGTACTTCGACGGTACCCGTGACGTGCACTCCGATGTCGGGTACCTGAGCGAGGCGATCCTCGCCAGCCCGTTCGCCAACCAGAACCTGCGTCTGCCGGCCGGTGTACACCTACACTGGGCGCTGCCGGACGCGTTGACCCGGGCACGGTCCACATCGGACGGTCTGACCTTCCCGGCCGCACCCAACCGGTGGTTGGTGCTACGTGGTCGGGAGGGCGCCGGCGAGCCCTTCGAGAAGGCGTGGCTGGTGCACAGCGACTACCTGCACCCGTTCGGCACGGGAGCCGAGACCGGCAGCGCTGCGTACCCGCTCGACGCCGCGACCGCCGGCACCTCCCCGCCGTACCGCTACCTGGGTCGGGTGGTCCCGTTCGGCGAGCAGGTCGCGAACGAGCCGGGCAGCGGGTGGCTGGCCGAGCTGACCGCGGTCGGCTACGGCGATCCGCTGTTCGCGGCGTTCTACCCCAACTGCCGCAACGTGTTCGGCCTCTACGACGGCGACGGCGCCGAGGTCGGGCCGGGCCTGCGCTACGACGTGATCGGCTGGCACGACGACGGTACCCGGGACTACCTGGCCACGCTGCTTGCCGCCGCGCCGGACGAGGACCCGCGCAAGACCCTCCAGCGGCTGGCCGGGTGGGCGGCCCCGTCGACCGGACAGGCCGTTCCCGCGCGGCTGCTGTACTACGCCCGCCTGGCGTTCACGGACGCGGCGGCCCCGGTCGCGCCGCCCGAGTCACCGGTGACCGTGGTGCTCGGCAACACCGGTGGGCAGGCCCTCGGCGCCTACCTGGCCGACGCGCTCGGTACGTCGCCGGCCTCGACCGTCGAGGACCAGCTCGCCGCCGTCCTGCTGGCCCCGCGGGTGCCCCCGTCCGGGCCGGACGCCGGCGCCCGATTCGCCGCCGCGGTCCACGAGAGCGGATTCGTGGCGGCTCCCGCCGGTACACTGTGGACGGTGCGCCGGCCCGGCGGGGACGGTACGCCCGCCGACGCGATCCGTACCGACAGGCAGAACGCTGTCGCCCGGCAGATCCCGGATGAGCTGGTCCCGGTCGTCGACCGGCTGAACCACGCGGTCAACACGCTCAACGCGGCCCAGCAGGCCTACGATCGGGCGACCGACGAGATCGGGTCGCTCTGCGACCAGCTTTTCGCCGACTGGTACCGGTACATGCTGTGCGCGTACCCGCCGGCCGGCACCGGTGAGGACTACCCGGCCATCGACGACGTACGCCACTTCATCGAAGACCGTGACCTGGCCGAGCTGAACGGACGCGTCGCCGCCACCGGAGTCGTGCGGCTGCGGGCGGACGACGGCGGCGACCCCTACCCGGTGGCCGTCGACGCCAACCCCGACTCGGCCGCGGCGGCGGTGGGCCGGGCCGCCACCGACGCGCGGGCCGCGCTCGACGCGCTCAATGGCAGCCCCGCCTTCACCGAGGCCGGGCTGGCCTACCGGCTGCAGCAGGTCGAGGCGCCCCGCTACTGGGAGCCGAACGAGCCGGTGGTGCTGCTGGCCGGCGACGGGATGTCCGCGACGCTGCGGCACGGCCAGGATGGGCGGTTGCGCCCGGACGGCCTGCTCGACTGCCAGATCGCCGACCGCGCGCCGTTGCCGCCGCAGACCCGCGACGACGCCGCGACCCTGGTCCGGCTGCTGGACGGGCTGGCGCCGGCCGACGGCGGGACGCAGATCGGGTTCCAGGCCTGGGATCCGGGCGCGTGGGACCCGCTGCTGCTGGCCTGGGAGGTCGAGGTCCTGCCGGCGGGCCCGGCCGCGGCGTACCCGACCGACTTCCTCCAGAGCACCTACATGCTGGCCGAGGACGAGCCGGAGCTGCGCTGGCGGGACGGGCAGGGCGAGGTCCGGGCGGCGGCGACGGTCTACTCCGGCGCCAGCATCCTCACCCCGCACGCGCAGGACCTGTACCTGCAGCGGCTGTCCGGCTACGTCATGAGCGTGTACCAGCGGGAGCAGGGCCTCCCGGCGATGTCAGACGCGGACGCCGCGCAGTACCTCGCCGACGGCGAGAACACGCAGCGGCTGCTGGACTGGCAGCAGGGCAAGCCACAGCCGGCCGACGGCGGGCCGGATCCGGTCGGCACCGCGTTGCAGGCCCTGGTCCAGCTGCGCCGCACCCCCAGCCTCGCGCAGTCGCTGGGCGGCTTCAACGAGGCGCTGCTCTCCCGCCGGCAGACCCTGCAACTGGACGTGGCCGACCCGCTGGGCTTCGACGACTATCGCCGCTTCACCGACGCCGTCCGCGCCTACGTCCAGGGTGGTGGCGACGCCCCGCCGTACCTGCGCGGGCACAACCGCAGCGCGCCGCAGCCGGGCAACGAGTTCGGCCCGCTGCGGGCCGGTGCGCTGCGGCTGCGACGCCTGCGGCTGCTCGACGCGTACGGGCGGGTCCAGGATCCCGCCTGGAGCCGGGTGCTGGCCGCCAAATCGATGCCGGTGTCTGGTGACGGCAGCCTGGTCACCCTCCCGCCCCGCGTCGTCCAGCCGGCCCGCCTGTCGTTCCGCTGGCTGTCCGCCGACGTGGGCGACCAGCAGCTGACCGAGCTGGCCACCGAGACGCCGATCTGCGGCTGGGTCCTGGCCAACCACCTGGACGAGAACCTGATGTTCCACGGGGCGGACGGCGCCGCGCTGGGCGCGCTGGACCGTGACGGCCAGTGGCAGTACGCCCCTGGCACCGCGGCGACCACCCCGGAGCAGATCCCCGACCCGCACCTGCGCCAGCTCGTCACCTACCTGAGGGGGCGGGGCGCCGGCTTCCTGAGCGCGTTGCACGGCGCGCTGGACAGCGCACTGGAGAACATCGACCCGGCGGGCCCGGCCGGGTCCGAGGGGGTGGCGCTGCTGGTCGGCCGCCCGCTGGCCGTGGTCCGCGCCGCCCTCAACCTGGAACTGCGCGGCCTGCCCGCGGCCAGCCAGAGCTGGGCCGACCTGCGTGCCGACCTGCGTGCCGACCTGACCCGGACGGCCCGGGCGACCGGCGGCTTCGAACAGGTACGGGTGCCGGTCCGGGTCGGTGACTACCGCCGGCTCGGGGATGGACTGGTCGGGTACTGGCGGGAGGCCGGAGACGGGTACCAGGACCCGTTCTACGCACCGCTGAGCGAGCCGCTCGACGATCCGGCCATCCGCACCCACGCCGACGGCGAGGCACCCTTCGACCTGTCCCTGAGCGGACCGCCCGAGGTCCTCACGATGCTGGTCGACCCGCGCGGCGCGGTCCACGCCACGTGCGGGGTACTGCCGGTGAAAAGCATCGACATCCCGACCGGGCAGTACGTCGACGCGCTGGGCCGCATCGAGGTGACCTTCGTCATCGGCCCGTTGCTCGCCCCCGGCGCGGTCCTGGACCTGCCGCTGCCCGACGAGCCCGGCGCCGAGTGGTCCTGGGTGGAGCGGACGGCCAGCGGCTGGCAGGAGACCCGGTCGTGGCCCACCGTCGACCGGTCGGCGTTCCAGGACACGCTCGTCCAGGCCCTGTGGCGGCGGCTGCTCGTCCCGGAGGTGCGGTGGCTGCGGCCGCTGGACGCCGCGTCGACCCGGGCCGAGGTCGTGCCGCCGGCCGGGCGGGCCGGCCCGCCCGGAGCGTATGCCGCGACCGTCGAGCCGGTACTCGCCCCGGCCGGCGCCGAACTCACCCTGGCCGACTTCACCACCGCGGCGATCGCCGCGATCGCCGCCCCGGCCTGGGATCGGCTGGCCGCGCCCGACGCCGGCTGGCTCGCCCCGCTCGAATCCGGCGACACCGCCCGGGTCACCCTGGACGCCTCGGCCGTCACGGCATTGCCGGCGCCGTTGACCGGCATGGAGATCCTCATCCGGTCCACATTGGACATCTGCCAGCGGCGGCTCGTGCCGCCGGACTCCGCCGGGACCGCCGGCCCGCGGCAGCTCCGCGAGGGATGGCTCAAACTCAGCAGACTGGGAGCGACGACATGACCAACCCGCCCGCCATCACGGTATCGGACACCGCGCCGGTGGACCGCGCGAGCTACCCGATCGACTTCGCCCTCCTCGACGACGACGGCCTGGCCGTACTCGCCATCGCCGACGACCCGTCCGAGCAGCACGCCCACCTGGAGCTGACCAACACCTCGGGTGCCGACATCCTCTTCGACCCGCCGGACGCGGGAAGTGTGGCCTCGGCCGACCGGTACCACTTCGAGGTGCGGTTCCGGCCCGGGGTGCTCTCCACGGTGTCGACGACCAAGCTGAGCGTGTCCGACCAGGACGGCTGGTCGGCCACGGGGCCTCAGCGCCAGCCGGACGGCACCGTCTCGCTGTACCTGCTGTGCACCGGCCTGCGCGGGCTGAGCCCGGCCACCCCGGTGCGGCTGCTGCTGAACCAGATCAGCGCGGACGGCACCGCTGGCGCCCGGGGCACCCAGGTGGAACTGCGGATGCAGGGCCTGCGGTACGCCGACGGCACCCCGCTCGCCGACCTGCGGCTGATCCACGTGGACCTGGTCAACCAGCGGGGCCAGAAGAATATCCCGTTGCACATCGGCTTCGCGGGGTCGCACACCGTCCTCAACGACGGCGTCACCCCGAACACCCTGACCGTCCGCATCACCAACGTGTCCAGCGCCAGCCTGACCCTGGGTGGCCAGACCAGCGCCGCCCCGTCGACGTTCATCCTCTCCTTCGACTCCGGGAAGACCTGGGGCCTGGCCACTCCCGACGCGCTGGCCGCGTTCACCCTCGACGCCATCGATGGCGCCAAGCTGGACGAGGCCGACTGGGTCGTCGCCCCCGGCCGGCAACTGGGCAAGGGGCTGGCCTGGACCCTGACCCACAAGAAGGACGCCGTCCTGGCCCCCGGTCAGGTCATCCAGCTGACCATCAGCAACATCGTGACCGCGCTGCCCAGCGGCGACACCAACCTGTACCTGCGCTACGAGAACATCCCCGGCTACTGGGACGGTCAGTTCGTCTGCACCCTCGAAAAGGGGCCGATCCACTACGACGCCCGGGGCAACGTCGGCGTCGGAACGGCGAGCCCCGCCCGCCCGCTGCAGGTCGGCGACGACGTCAGGGGCGTCGGCCTCGAACCGACCGCCGACGGCCCGTGCCTGCGCTTCGGCGACCAGACCGGCCGTAGACTGCGGATCGCCCGGTCCCGCGAGTCGGCCGGAGGTGGGCTCAACACCCGTGGGACCGGCGCGCTGGTGACTGTCAAGGACACCGGCCAGGTCGGTGTCGGGACCGACGATCCGGCGAGTTCGCTGACCGTGCGGGCCGACTCGGCGACGAGCAAGGACGCGCGCCAGATCCTCGTCCAGGGCGGCAGCAACGCCAGCGACCAGTTGACCATCGGCTACCACACCGGGTCCGACTACGGCTCGATCCAGGCCGTCACCCAGGGGACCGGCGCCCGCCCGCTCCTGCTCAACCCGCTCGGCGGCGGGGTCACGATCGGTCTCCAGGACACGCCCGGCACGGCGCTGCTGGTCAACGGCGCCATCCGCAGCCCCATGTGGCAGGCCATCTCGCTGCTGCAGAACGAGACCGGCCCGCTGCCCGTCAAGAGCGAGGTATTCACGACGTCCGGTGGCACGGTGCTGCTGTTCGTCCATGGCACGGGGTGGCGGCGCAACCCCGGCGGGCTCGGTCTGCAGGTACGCATCGACAGCGGGATCGTGGACGCGCTGATCCGGTTCGTGAGCGTGGGCAACCAGCACTATCCGATCGACGGGACGATGGTGAAGACCGGCCTGCCCGCCGGGAACCACACGCTCACCGTCGAGGCGCTCGCCGACGCGCCCGACATGCTGACCGACACGAACGACTTCTTCGGCGTCACGCTCCTGGAACTCCCGTTCTGAGCCGACCTGTCTGCCGAGCCGGAGGAGGTCCGGTGGGTTACGTGATCGACGCGTCCGCCCAGCGACCAGTGGACATCTACGACCCCGGTACGGTCGCCAATCCCGTCAACAACTGGCTGACGGTGACCGCACCGGCGTGGGTCTACCGGCCGCAGGACACCGGCGAGGCCTTGGTCCGGGTCCGGATTCTCAGCGGTGACAGGGCCGGCCAGGTGTGGTGGGTGCCCAGAGACAGGCTGAACGCGGACGGGAATCCCTACGTCGGAGACTCGGCGCAGCTCGACATCCTGGCCCGCGCGATGAGCCTGGAACAGTTCACCGACACCGATGGCATCCTCCGGCCGGTGCCGTTCCAGAATCCGGCGGAGATGTGTTCGGAGCGAGCCGAGCTGATGGCCCTGCGGCTCGAGCACTCCGGGTACCGTGTCGCCAAGGTTCTGCTCATCGACAAAAGCGTGCTGCGCCCGTACACCATCTACGGCAACGATCCTCCGCAGCTGTCCGACCGCGCGTCGGTCGGGTGGTGGTTCCACATTGCTCCCATCGTCTATCTGGGCGACGACCAGCACCCGTTCGTGTTCGATCCGTCCCTGCTGGACGGGGCCGGGACGCCGCAACAGTGGGTGGCACGGATGACCACCGCGAACGTCGATGCCATGAGCTACCAGACCATGGTGCAACGACTGCGGGTGGACCCGCGGTGGCCGGCGAGCCCGAACGACCCGCTCTGGCTGGTGATCGCGCCGGCCCGGGTCGCCGGCCCACCCAAACTCGACGACCTGGACTACGCACCCGAAACCGACGAGGACTCGATCGCCTACTTCCTGCAGCAGGCCTGGGAATCCGTACCGGTACGGCGAGCCGCCGCCGTGCTGAACGTCCTGCTCGGCCACTGGCGCCAGGCGGTGAACGCGGACCACTCCAGGAGTGAGGCGCCCGACCCCTACCCGGACTATCCCAAGGACCTCGCCGCGGCGCGCGACGAGTTCGGCCGCATCCTGCCGTGGACCCGGGATCGGCTGCTCATCGACTACCCGAATCTGCTCGGCGCTGTCGGGGGCACCTTCACCGGCTCCGGCGTCGCGACCGACATCCGCAACCTGTTCGCCCTCATCAACATCGACCTGGGGACCGTCGGGTGAGCGGGCAGCTGAAGACCACTCGTGATTCGGACTGAGCGGGGGAGGGAGATCGGCATGGGTTACTTCCTGTGGGCGTCGGACACCAAGCCAGAGGTCGTGTACGACGTCAACCGCAACCCGGTGGCGCTCGTCAACGAACCGGTCCGGCTCTATCGGCCGCGCGACGACGGGGCGTCGGCGCTGCTGGACGTGGTGGTCCTCACCGGTACCTTCGCCGGCCTGACCGGCCGGGTGCCCAGAGACAGGGTGCTCGATGACAAGAACGGATACGTCAAGACCGAGCAGGAACTGACCACCCTGGCGGCCGCGATGGAGCGGGAGATGTTCAAGGACACCAACCAGATCTGGCGGCCGATACCCTTCCTGGCAGCCAGCATGTACTGCTGGGCGCGGGCCAGCGTCATGGCCACGCTCCTCAAGAAGTCCGGATACAAGGCCGGAAAGCTCATGCTGATCAACCACGGCGGATTGCGTGCGGACTCCATCTTCGGCGACGACATGTTGGATCCGAACGGCGCGACGGGATTCAGCTGGAAGTGGCACATCGCACCCGTCGTCTTTCTGGGGGACGACAACGGGCCTTTCGTGATCGATCCGTCGCTGCTGACCACCGCGGCCCTCGCCGGCCAGTGGACGGCGAAGATGAACATTACCAACGTCGACTTCATGCTCTATGACCCCATGGTGGCCCAGCTAATGTTGAAGAAGCGCTATCCCGGAGCGGCAGAGCCGCCCTGGCTGGTGCTGGCCGACGACGATGTCATCGAGCCGCCCGACGAGCAGACGCCACAGGTTCGCAACGGCACTGCGGAGAACCTGGAATATGTCGTCCCGGTTCTGGAAGAGGCCCGGGACAGCCTGCCCCGGCGATTCGCCATCGGCGCGCTGAACACCATACGGAACAAGTGGTTGGCCGCGGTGGGGACGGAAGCGGACCTGCGCGCGTCGACCAACCCCTATGGGGAATACCGGGACGACCTCGCGAACGCGCTCCAGCTGTTCAATCAGCTCGACGGCCAGCAGCGGCGCGCTGTGACGAAGAAGTACCCGATCCTGTTGAAAGCCGTCGGGAGCACCTTCCACGGCACCGGGATCGAAGCCGACATCGCGGCCCTGTTCAGCATCCTCGACTACAAGTGGGTGTCCAGTGACTCCTGAATCGCTGAAGGCGGCCCTGGTCGTGGTCGAGCAGCGCCTGACCGGCGCCCTCGATGCGCTCTCCGGCGGGCTCGCCGCCGCGCTCGGCCCGTTCCTGCCGCCCGGCGGGCAGCTGGTGCTCGACCCGGTCACCGACCGCACCGAGTCCGACGACGGCGTCTCGGTGACCGGCACCGGCACGGCCGAACCCTTCACCGGCCTCACCGTCACCGCCGCGTTCGCGGTCGTGGCCGGCGACGTGACCCTGCACCTGCGGGCCACCGGCGACTCCGCGTGGTCGTTCGGGACGAGCCTGCCCCGCCTGCGCGGCACGCTGCTGGACCTGCTGGGATTCTCCGCCCCGGTGCTGTCGTTCGACTGGGCCGGCGGCGACCCGGCAGCGGCCCACCTGGCCTTCGCCGGCGAACTGACCACGGCCACCGGCCTCGCCCTACCCGATCTCGTGCTGCCCCCGGCGGGCAGCGCGCTCACCGGGTCGGTCACCGTGCAACCCGCCCCGGGCGTCGACCCCAGCTTCGGCACCGACCGCTGGCCCGACGTCGTGTTGCAGGGCCCGGCCCGCCAGGTCGACCTCGGCCCGCTGCATGTGACGGGGATCCACTACCGTACGACCGCCGACCCCCGGATGACCACGGCGCTCGGCGAGCCGCCGTACGACCCGGGGCTCGCTGTCGCCGGCACGCTACCGGTGACCCTCGACGTGGTGGCGCGCAGCATCGCGATCTCGGCCGAGCTGCTAGGCCCGGCCGACGCCGCGCTGTTCGCCGCGGACTTCAGCGGCGTGGGGGAGCTGCGCCTCGACGACATCGCCACGTTCCTGGGGCAGGCGCTGGCCGTACCCTTCCCGTTCCAGGTGCCCGGCGCCGTCCGGCTGGCCCGCGTCGAACTGCTCTACACGCCCGGTGCCACGAACCCGGTGGCCCGGCTCGCCGCGACCGTACACACCGGGGCGCAGTGGGCGATCACCGACCGGCTGACGATCGCGGGAATCGACATCACGTTCACCGTGGAGCCGACCGGGCCGTCGGTCGTGGCAACCGGCCTGATCGACATCGCCGGGGTGGCGTCGCTGGAAATCAACGCCGACTCCCAGACCCGGATGATCGGGGCGCGGCTGCGTGCCGGCGACCCGCCGCTGCCGGTACGCACCGTCTACACCGCGCTTGCCGGTGGGGACGCGACGCACCTGCCCGACCTCGCCGTAGCGCGGTACGAGTCGACCGTGACGCTGCCCGCCTCCGACGCGCCGCTCGCGGTCAGCAGCCTCCTCCAGCTCGGCGGCACCTGGCCGGTCACCGACGGTGTGGTGCTGTCCGACATCGGCTTCGACGTCAGCCACTCCAGCGCGCGCACCACCTTCGAGGCGGCCGCGACGTTCCGCCTCGACACCATCGACGTGTCCGTCCGGGCCGGGTACGACTCGACGGACGGCTGGCGGTTCGCCGGCCAGACCGGGACCGGCCTGCAGATACCCATCGGCAAGCTCATCGACTCGCTGAGCCGGCAGTTCGCCCGGATCGAGCTGCCGGCGGCGCTGGCCGGCCTCACGGTGTCGAACCTGCGGGCCGCGTTCGGCACGAAGTCCACCGACGTCACCTTCGGCGCCGAGGCCACCTTCCCGGTCGGCGCCGACCAGTCGGCCGACATCCTGGTCTCGATCACCTTCAAGAAGGGCGCGGCGGGGTACGAGGGGACGTTCGGCGGGCAGCTGACGATCGGCGAGCTCGCGTTCGATCTGCGGTTCGCGGCCAGCAGCACCGACACCCGGTTCGTCGCGACCTACCAGGGCACCGGGGCCGCCCGCACCATCGGCGTCAGTCACCTTGTCGCCGCGGTCTCGGCCGACGTCGCGGCGCTGGTACCCACCGATCTGACCATTGAACTGAACGACGCGATCCTGGCCGTGAACCGCACCACGGCGGGCACCACCGTGCTGGTCGGGCTGGACCTCGGGGCGCGGCTCGACCTGTCGGGACTGCCGCTGGTCGGGCAGATGCTGCCGGACGACCAGACGGCCAGCATCGAGGATCTGCGACTGCTGGTGGCGACCGGGAACCTCGACCGGGCCGGCGTGGCGGCAATCAACACGCTGCTGCCCGACGCGGTCGCGAAGCTCCCGACACCGTCGGCCCCGCCGGACCCGGGCACGCCGGACGTGGCCGTGCCCCGCGGCCTGACCGTCTCGGCCCGGCTCAACCTGGGCGGCACCCCGCAGACGCTGGCCCTGCCGGTGACCGCGGGCGCGGGATCGGGTACGGGCGGCAACCAGCCCGCCACACCGGCCGCCCCGGTCGCGGTCACGTCCTCGGACACCGCCAGGTGGTTCACGTTGCAGAAGACGCTCGGCCCGCTGTACCTGGCCCGGATCGGCGTGCGGTACCAGGACGCCGTGCTGTGGGTACTGCTGGACGCGGCGCTGTCCGCGATGGGGCTGACCATCTCGCTGGACGGGCTCGCCCTGGGCTCGCCGGTCGACCGGTTCGACCCCCGATTCGACCTGCGCGGACTGGGCATCGACTACCGCAACCCGGCCATCGAGATCGGCGCCACGTTCCTGCGCACCACGGTAACCGACGACCAGGGAGGCACATACGACGAGTACGACGGCGCGGCGGTCCTGAGAGCCAAGGCGCTCACCCTGTCGGCGATCGGCTCGTACGCGTACCTGGACGGGCACCCGTCGCTGTTCATCTACGCCGTGCTGGACTACCCGATCGGCGGGCCGTCGTTCTTCTTCGTCACCGGGCTGGCCGCCGGCTTCGGCTACAACCGGGCGCTGATCGTGCCGCCGGTCGAGGGCGTCGCGCAGTTCCCGCTGGTGGCCGAGGCGACCAAGGGCGCCGACAACTCGCTGGAGGCCGCTCCGACCGACAACCCGGCCCAGCGGGTCGCCGCCGAACTGGCCGCGCTGCGCTCGGCGGTGCCACCGTCGATCGGGCAGAACTTCCTCGCGGTGGGCATCCGGTTCACGTCGTTCCAGATGCTCGACTCGTTCGCGCTGCTGACCGTCGCGTTCGG
>DASXOA010000235.1:0-1855 GCA_036494675.1 Rugosimonospora sp. | reverse complement strand
AAAGGCGCAGGAGTTGATGGCCCGTCACCGGATCGACCACGCTCTTCTCGTCGCCACGACGGGCGAACGCGACCAGCCGGTGAGCCGCAGGGTGGGCATCGACAATCCGTACGAGGCGCCGAAGACGCTGCTGCTGCAGGTCGTCGCGGAGGCCAACAGCTGTCGGGCGGTGTGGGCGAAGCGGTTCGGCTTCACCACCATCGTCGGCTTCCCGGCCGATCTGGAGTCGACCGAACTGCTGTTCACGTCGTTGCTCGTACAGGCGACGAGGGCGATGACGCAGGCCAAGCCGAGCACCGACAGGTACGGGCGCAACACGACCCGCTCGTTCCGGCAGTCGTTCCTGACGGCGTACGCGTCGCGGATCGGTGAACGGCTGGACGCCGCCACCGAAGGGGTGGATCGGGAGATGACGGCGTCGGTGGGTGCGGCCCAACTGCTGCCTGTGCTCGCCGCCCGCGACGACGCGGTACGCGATGCCTTCGAGAAGCAGTTCCCCGCGTTGACGAAGCACTCGACGGCTGTCAACAACCGGGAGGGTTGGGCGTCGGGCCGGGCCGCGGCCGACCGGGCTTCGCTGCACGGGCGGCAGGCGGTCGCATACGAGTGATCGGCTGCTGTGCCGGACCGTCACCGACAGCACGGATTTGGCTCGCGGCCCGCGATCCCGCCGCGGGTCAGGGAAGAGGGTTGCCGGTGCCTGGGGGAGAAGGAGACCATCCCCAGGCACCGGCAAGACTCACTCGGTACGCAGGGCGGTCGCGGTACCGGTCCGGGCGGCCCAACCGGCCGGCAGCAGTGCGCCCATCACGGCGATGATCAGCCCGCCCAGGGCGAGCGGGAGCAGTACCGGCAGGTGGTAGACGGCGATATCCGCCGCCGGAATGCGGGTACCCGCTGCGTGTCCCATCGCCGGCAGGACGAGATGGTGCAGCACGATGCCGATCGGTACGCCGAGCACGCCGGCAAGTAAACCGATCCCGGCGACCGACGTGATCACCATGGCGATCGTCTGCTTCGGCGACATCCCCAACGCCTTGAACACCCCGAGGTCGTGGACCCGGTCCCGGGTGTCCAGTACCACCGTGTTGAGCACGCCGAGGCCGGCCACCGTGACCAGCATCAGCGTCAGCGTCGCGGCCAGCGAGTCCATCGCGACGACCGTGTCGCTCGACCGGCTTGAGTTGGCTTCGGCGAGAGCGCCGAGCGGCTGCAGGCTGGCGTTGATCGAGTCCACATAGGACTTCACATCGGTTCCCGGCTTGAGGTCGACGTGGAACTCGTCCGGGTCCGGAATCGCCTGCGCACCGAGGCCGGCCAACGACGCGGCCTCGGTCAGGATCTCCTGGCCCTCGTCGTTCAGCGAGAGGGCCTCACCGACGATCCGGACCGGCGCCTGGTGGCCGGCGTGGGTCATCGTGATGGTGTCCCCGATGTGGGCACCGGTGAGGTTGAGGAAACCGGTCGGTACGACCGCCTGGCCCGGGCCGGTGAGCCAGGATCCGGAGATCATCTGGTACGGGCCCCAGGAGGAGTCACCCTGGTAGGCGATGACGGTGGTATTCGGGCCGGCGAGGCCGGCGACGCCGACCCGGGTCTGGCCGGTGCCGAAGAACCTTCGGGTACCGGGCTGCGCGCGGATCGCGTCGGCCACCGCGGCCTGGTCAGCCGGCTGGGGCGGCCCGGCCGTGGAAGGCCCCGGGGGTGCGAACGTGTGGACCGTGACCTGGCCGGGTTCGTGCTGGTTCAGGCCCCGGTCGATGCCGGTGAGCGAGGCGGCGAGGCCGACGCCGAAGGTGACTCCGATCGCGCCGAGGGCGACGGCCGCGGCCAGCGTCGCCGACCGGGCCGGCTT
>DASXOA010000234.1:0-9429 GCA_036494675.1 Rugosimonospora sp. | reverse complement strand
TCTGGCCCATGCCAACGCGTGGGTGAAACCGACCCCAGTGACGGAGGAACCCCACCCCCCGCCTTTACCGGCATAGTGGGGACGCCCGAGAAGGGCGCTGTCTGATGAGTCAATCAAACATGACTTCGAGACAGACCTTAGAAGAGCGTGTAACCGCCGTCGATGACGAGCACCGAGCCGGTCATGAATGCCGACGCGTCACTGGCGAGGTAGACGAGGCTGGGAGCGATCTCCTCCGGGGTCGCGTAACGTTGCATGGGGACGTCTTCGATCCAGTGCCGGCGGAATTCCGGCCGATCCACGGGCGCCATTTCCGTCTTCACGTATCCGGGTGCCAGCGCGTTCACCCGGATGTGCAGCGGCGCCCATTCGGCGGCCAGGGATTTGGTCAGTTGGTGCACCGCGGCCTTCGAGGCGTTGTACGCCGGCTGCCACTGTGGACGGTTGACCACCTGCGCGGAGATCGAGCCGATGTTGACGATGCTGCCCCCGCCGTTGTCCGCCATCTGGCGGCCGAAGACCTGGCAGCAGTTCCACACGCCGTTCAGGTTGACGTCGACGACCTCCCGCCACTCCTCCTGCGTGACGTCGAACGCCGGCCGGTGGATGCAGGTACCGGCGTTGTTCACCAGGATGTCCACGCCTCCCATCTCGGCCACGATCGCCTCGGCGGCGCGCTCCACCTGCGGTCGGTCGGCGACGTCGGCCGGAAATCCCCGGGCATGCACGCCGGCGGCCTCGAACTCCCGCAAGGCCCGCCCGGTCATTGCCGTGTCCCGGGCGAGGACAGCCACACTCGCGCCGGCCTGCCCGAGAGCGAGCGCGAACGCCTTGCCCAGGCCGCGGTTACCGCCGGTGACGACGGCTACCCGCCCGGAAAGCCGGAACATGTCCAACACTGCCATTGCCGCCTCCAGGTGATGGATCGATGATCAATCTTGAGGCATTTTCCGGGTCGACGCGAGGAGACCGGCGACGCAAGGCGACGGCGGCGCGAGGAAGCGGCGACGCGAGAAACCGGCGGCCAGCGGGAATCCCAGTCCCGACCGACCGCCGGGGCCGGGACGGGCGGAGCCGCCTCCGACCCGCTGGCCTCCCCCGCCGGCCTCCCCCGTTCGCACCGCCGCTTAGGATTCGGTGCGGCCATGGCCGCGATCGCACCCTGGGAGGCTCACCATGCAGTACCGCCCGCTCGGCCGGACCGGCCTGTCGGTGTCCGAGATCGGCTTCGGCGCCTGGGGCATCGGCGCATCGGGCTGGATCGGGGCCGACGAGGACGAATCGGTCCTCGCCCTGCGCCGGGCCATCGAACTGGGCGTGAACTTCATCGACACGGCCCGCGGGTACGGCGAGAGCGAACGGATCGTCGGCCGGGTGGTGCGCGAGTCCCGGGGCGAGCAGATCCACGTGGCGACGAAGGTACCGCCGAAGAACGGGCTGTGGCCGGCCCCGGACGGCATCGATCCGATGGTGGCGTTCCCGGGCTCGCACATCCGGGCCAGCCTGGAGACGAGCCTGCGGGCGTCCGGCCTGGACGCGTTCGACGTGCTGCAGTTCCACGTGTGGAGCGACGAGTGGGTGGGGCGGGGCGACTGGTTGGAGACCGTTGCGGCGCTCAAGCAGGAAGGCAAGATCCGCTTCTTCGGCATCTCGAACAACGACCACGAGCCGGCCAACGCCGTGGAGTTGGTCCGCTCGGGGCTGGTCGACACGGTACAGGTCATCTACAACGTGTTCGACCAGGCGCCGGAGGAGAAGCTGCTGCCCGCCTGCGCCGAGTACGGCGTCGGGGTGATCGTGCGGGTGGCGCTGGACGAGGGCGGGCTGACCGGACGGATCACCGAGGACAGCACGTTCCCCGACGGGGATTTCCGCAACCGGTACTTCGCCGGCGACCGGCGCGCCCAGGTCCGGCGGCGGGTCGAAGCGATGGTCGCCGACCTGGGCATCCGGCCCGACGAGGTGGCCGAGACGGCGCTGCGGTTCACGCTGTCCTCCCCGGTGGTGTCCACGGTGATCGCGGGCATGCGCACGGTACGCAACGTGGAGCGCAACGCGGCGGTCGGCGACGGGCGGGGGCTGTCCGCACAGCGGCGCGCGGCGCTGGCCGCACACCGCTGGGACCGCAACTTCTACCAGCCGGACGCGTGACCGGTCCGGTACGGGCACCGGAGGTGCCGGGCGCCGGCAGGCGCTGAACGTTCGCCCGGTTCGCGGCATGTCCATTGTGGATAGTCGTGACGGGCACCAGGGTCGGCTGCGCCCGGTCGAGCGCGACGGTGCCGGCGCCGGCCGGTGAGCGCCGCGCGCCGACCGGTGAGCGTCGAGCCCATTGCTCACAAACCACGATCAATGCGGGTAGGCCTCGCGGTGACCCCGGTACCGGCAGAATTCCATTGATGCGCCCCACTCCCTTAAGCGGGTTGCCACGCCTGGGATGTAGGCGTAGCTTGATGGCACCTCAAAGCGATGATCTAGAGAAATCTCGTTGCACAGTCCGGTATTCCGGCATGCGGGGACGGGGTGTGTCAATGCATTGTGACGGGACAACCCTTTCAGACACCCTTTCCCGAACTCATCCCGACCCGCGTTCTGTGCAAAAGGCGCCGATGCTGCCGACGGCCCATTCACGGCGTCCCTGTCAACCACACCTGTTGGCGTACGACCACGACGAAAGTAGGGCTCGGTGCGCAGACCTCGTTCAGCTCCCTTAATCGCTTCGCTGGCGCTGGGGACAGTGCTGGTGATGCTGGCCGCCGCGGCGCCCGCCGCGGCCGACCCCGGCCCGACGGCTCCCGCGGTCGACGGTGCCGCCGACGGCGGCGCGGTCATCGTGGTGTTGAAGGACCAGCACGCGGACATCGCGTTGAAGGCGCAGGGTGCGCAGCGCACCGCGACCACCCGGTCCGACCAGCGCTCGATCGTGTCGGACATCAAGGCCAACAGCGGTACCGACGTCACGCAGCTGGTGAGCGTGAACGCGGTCGCGGCGCACGTCTCCGCGGCGGAGGTCGCCCGGCTGCGCGGCAACCCGGCCGTCCGCGAGGTCGTCCCGGACGACCAGCTCCTGGTGCCGCCGTCGGCCAGCACCCCGCACGGGTCGCCGGCGAAGTTGAACCCGGCGGTGTGCCCCACCGACCCGGCCAAGCCGCTGCTCGAACCCGAGGCGCTGGGGGTGCTTCACGTCGAGACCGACGTGAAGGGCGACCGGGACCAGGCCGCCCTCGTGGCCACCGGCAAGGGCGTCATCGTCGCCAACGACGGCATCAACGAGCTCGCCGGCAACCCCAACTTCCAGCGGGCGGACGGGTCGCACGTCGTCCTCGACGCCCCGGACTACACCGCAGACCACAGCGACGGCGAGTACTACGGTGACGCCTCGTCCATCGCCGGGCAGGGCCTGGTGACCTACGACTTCGCCACCGAGCTGCCGTTCTCCGGCCTGCCGACCGGCTGCACGTTCCGGATCAAGGGTGTCGCGCCGGACGCCTCGCTGGTCGACACGTCGCTGATCGACACCCCGGAGAGCGGGGCCGGTCAGATCCAGGTGGAGTCCGAGTCGCAGGTCGTCGCGGGCATCGACCACGCGGTCGTGGTGGAGCACGCCGACGTGATCTCGGAGTCCTACGGCTACCGCCAGCAGCCCGGCCGGTACTCGGTCTTCTACGCGGCCAACGACGCGGCCGTCGCGGCCGGCGTGACCGTGGTGGTGTCCTCCGGCGACAGCGGCGTGTCCGGCACGGTGTCCTCGCCCGCCACCGACCCGAACGTCATCGCCGTCGGCGCGACCAACACGTTGCGCCTGGTCAGCCAGGCCTACGGCTACAAGAGCTGGACCAACAACAACATCACCCCGTTGTCCTCCGGCGGCACGGCGCCGAACAACCGGGTGGTCGACCTGGTCGCCCCCGGCTACGGCGGCGAGGCCGCGTGCAGCCCGACCGGCAGCGACTGCCCGACGAACACGCAGACCGAGGCCTTCGGCGGTACGAGCGAATCGTGCCCGCTGGTGGCCGGCGCGGTGGCCGACGTGATCCAGGCCTACGCCGACACCCACAACGGCGCCAAGCCGGCGCCCGCACTCATCAAGCAGATCCTGACCAGCACCGCGGAGGACATCGGCGCGCCGGCCGACGAGCAGGGCGCCGGCCAGCTGAACGTCTACGCCGCCGTGCGCGCCGCCCAGCAGGAACCCGGCAGCAGCAGGGCGACCCAGCCCGCCGCGTCGGACTCGCCGAGCCTGATCGTCTCGCCGAGCCAGCTGGACGTCACCGCCAAGGGCGGGACCAGCTCGCAGTCGGTGACGCTGTACAACACCGGCAGGTCGCCGAGCCTGGTGACCGGGACGTACCGCTCACTCGGGACGGCCAGCCAGATCGGCAAGACCGTCAGCGAGCCGGTCAGTGCGCCGGACCCGAGCCTGCCGGTGCCGGCGGAGGGCGCGACGGCGGCCGCCCCCATCACCTTCACCGTGCCGGCCGGACTCGACCGGCTCAATGCCGACATGATCATCCCGGATCCCACGAACTCGACGATCCTGTCGTTCACGCTGATCGACCCGACCGGCAAACTGACCCAGATCTCGTACGACTACGGCACCGCGTCCACCAGGGCCGGACAGCTCGGCTCGGTGTCCAACATCCAGCACGTCGAGGTCACCGCGCCGAGGGCCGGAAAGTGGACCGCGAAGATCCTCTGGGCGAACGGCCGGGCGCACCTGCAGTCACCGCCGAACGTGCCGGGCTCCTTCACCGGCAACATCTCGTTCCGGGCCACCGGGCAGCACTACGTGGTGACTCCGGCGGTCGGTCTGGTCATCATCCCGGCGCACTCGAGTGTCACGGTGCCGCTGAAGGTCGCCATGCCGACGGCGGCCGGTGACCACCCGGAGTCGGCGCAGTTCGCCGCTCTGAACGGGGCGCGGACCTCGCTGCCGGTGGCCCGCCGGACGCTGGTACCGGCGGCCGGCGGCGCGTTCACGACCACCATCACCAGCAGCGTCGGTCGTGGCGTCGGGCAGATCAGCACCTACAACGTCGATGTGCCGCAAGGAAAGCAGGACCTGGACGTCAGCTTCCACACGGCGGATGCGAGTGCCGACAACAAGTTCACGTTCTTCCTGATCGACCCGACCGGCACCGTCGTCTCCCGCGCGTCCACGCCCACGACCGGCAGTTCGGGCGAGCCGGCGGCCGACGCCACCCTGATCCAACCGAACCCGGTCGCGGGACGCTGGGAGATCGACGTGGAGCTGAATCTCACGACCAGTGGGTTGGAATTCACCCAGACCGTCAACGGCACGGTCGGCTACGACCAGCCTCCGGCCGGCGCGGCCAACGCGGGCTGACCCGGTGATGGTCGGCGTGATGGCGGCGCCGACCTGAGCCGACCGATCGGCCATCGATCGCCCCGAAGACCGGGAACACCTCCGGGTCTTCGGGGCGATCGCACGTACTCACACGTCCGCGAGGACGCGTGCTTCGTGCAGGACGGCGTCGCCGCCGGCCACGTCGCCGTGGTGGGCGGCCCACAGCGCCGTCTCCACCCGGCGGGCGATGGACCACAGCACGATGCGCTGCCGGTCCAGGGACAGTTCGTCCGCCAGCAGATCGGCGCGAGCCCGCAGCACCCGTACCGGGTCCGGGCCGGCGAACGGGTCGTCGATCTGTTCGAGCAGCGGCCAGGGATCGTATGCCGGGTCGCCGACCATCGGCTTGGGGTCGATCGCGACCCACCGCCTGTCCCCGCAGTACAGGACGTTTCCCGGATTGAAGTCGCCGTGCAGGACGGCCATGCGCGGCGCCGATCCCGGCAGCTCGCGCAGCAGTCGCGCACCGTCGGACACCAGCCCCGCGTCGTAGCCGGGCCTGATCCGGGCCATCCGCTCGTCCACCAGATCGGCCCACTCGGCCGCCACCGTACCCAGTTCCTCGACATCACCCGCCGAGGGCAACGGCGCGTTCCACAGCCGCCGCAGCACGGTGCAGCCCACCCGAAGCCGGTCCCTGGCCGAGCCCGTCGAGGTGGCCAGCTGGTGTCCGGGCTCGCACCGTTCCAGGAGGAGAGCATGCCGCAGCGGATCGTGCGCGAGCAGCCGGACGGCGCCGAGTCCGTTCCACAGCCGCAACGCGATCGGCTCGCCGTACATCTCGCGATGCGGCCAGCCGATCTTGACGATCACCCGGGTCCCGTCCGGCAACTCCGCCGGAGCCACCCAACTGCAGCTGCCGCCGTGCAGCGGAGCCGAGAGTCGCAGCCCGAACGCCTCGCGCACCTGCTCGATGAGCGACGGCAGTTCGGCGAGCCACAGCCGCCCCGACTCCATCCGGGCGAGCTGGGTCACCGGCAGGGTGGCCGGTACCAGTTCGAACGAGCCCGACGGTGGCGACTGCTGCATCGCGACAGCCTAACCACCGCCGGATCCGCTGCCGCTCCCCCGGCTCCGCTCCCCCGGCTCCGCTCCCCCGGCCCCCGCTCCCGCGGGCGCGGGCCAACGTTCGGATAGGCTGCCTCCGGCGCGGCCGTGCCCATCACGCCTGCCCGGTGCGGGTCGGTCCGGCCGGGGGAACGCGGGTCGGTCCGGCCGGGGGAACGCGAGGAGATCAGGATGGATCAGCAGCCCACCGGCCGTACCGCCCCGGGCGCGCAGCTGTCCCGCCGGTCGGTACTCGCCCAGGGCGGCGTGGTTGCCGCCGGCGGCGCCGCGGCCATGGTGGGTGCCGCGGCGATCGGTGCGGCAGCCTACGGAGAACCGTTGGCGCGGGCCGATGAGCCGGCGCAGACGGCGTACGACGTGAGCGCGTTCGGGGCGGTCGGCGACGGCGAGACCGACGACACCGGGAGCATCCAGCGGGCGATCGACGCGGCGCGGGCGGGCGGGGGCGTCGTGTTCTTCCCGCCCGGTACCTATCTCACCGGACGCCTGACCCTGTATTCGCGGATCCACCTGCGCGGCTCCGGCGGCGACGCCACGATACTGCGGCTCAAGCCCGGCGCGAACTCCGCGATCCTCGAATCGGACGGCTTCGCCGACCTGACCGGTACCCGGACCAGTGGCGGCATCACCATGTTCAGCGTGCGTGACCTCACGCTGGACGGGAACCGCGGCCACAACCCCAGCCGCGGCTACGGTCTGCGCATCTACGGATACGGATACGAGCTGACCGAGGTTGTCGTGTTCAACTGCCACGACGACGGCGTCTTCAGCGAGTGGGGACTGGCCGGAGCACTGCCATTCCCCTCGCACCAGATGGAGGCCCGGCTGTCCTCGATCCGGTCGCACGACAACGACGGGCACGGGTTCAACTTCAACGGCCCGCACGACTCCATGTTCCTCAACTGCGTCGCCTTCTCCAACCGGGTCACCGGGTTCCGCCTCGACGGGGACAGCAGCGGCACCTCGCTGGTGAGCTGCCGCGGCTGGGGCGTGCCGCAGGGCCTCGGCTTCGACCTCGCCGCGCCGGGCATCGGCTGCGTGAACTGCCACGCGGACCTGGGCGGCGGCGTGGGTGTGCGCATCTCGCGCAACGACTGCCGGTGGGTCGGCGGGGCCGTCCTCGGGAACAACCGCCCGCCGCCGGCTCAGGAGATCGGCATCCAGTTCGCACCGGGGCTGGAACCGAACGAACCGGCGGGCGTCGTCGTCGACACGAAGATCCTGAATTGTGGTACCGCCGCGGTCGACTTCAGCGGCGAGCGCGGGCTCTCCAGCGTACGGGCGGCGATCTCGCAACCCGGCGTGCCGGGCAGCCAGGGCACGCCGATACCGGGAACCGGCCGCGGCTGGGTCGGCACTCCCCACCCGACCACCCAGGTCGAGATCACCGACGGCATCGGCGACACCCCGAACAATCTGGTCGTCCGTCCGGCGTTCGACCTTCGCGCGCAGCCGGCCCCGGCATCGCAGGAGGCCGAAACGGTACGCCTGTTCGCCGGGGAGAGCGGCGGCCTGACGCAGTTGTGCGCGAGGTTCCCGGACGGCACGGTGCGGGTCCTGGCCACCGACATCTGAAGAGGGGACCGATGGGTTCGACGAGCATCACCGGGAGCGCCGTGAGGTCCGAGCCGGAACCGGGCCCCGCCGCCACGCGCGAGCGCCGGATCTGGTTCGCCTACCGGGCCGTGGCCGCGTTCGCCCGCCACGAGTGGACCCTCGTGGCGACGTCGTCGCTGCTGCTGTCCCTCGTCATGACCTGGCCCACCATGCGGGACCCGCTGCACACCATCCCCAGCGACACCTGGGACCCGTCCCTGCAGTCCTGGGAGATGGCCTGGAGCGGCTGGGCCATCCTTCACCATCCCGGACAGTTGTGGCAGGGCAACGCGTTCTACTCGGAGCGGTACAGCCTGGCGTACTCGGATTCGCTCCTCGGGTACCTGCCGGCCGGGCTGATCGGCTCCGGTCCCACCGCCGCCGTGCTGCGCTACAACATCCTCTTCGTACTCGTCTTCGCGCTCGCGTTCTTCGGCGCCTACGTGCTGGCCCGGCAACTCGGCTCGGGGATCGCCGGTGCCACGGTCGCCGGTGCGGCCTTCGCCTACGCCCCGTGGCGCTGGACCCAGGTGTCCCACCTGCACGTGCTGTCCACCGGCGGCGTCGCGTTGAGCCTGGCCATGCTGGCCCGCGGGCACGGGTACAGCCTGCGCCACGGGTACCGCCCCGAACGCGTCCGGCCACGCTGGGCACTGGCCGGCTGGCTGGTGGCCGCCTGGCAGGTCACCCTCGGCTTCGGCATCGGGCTGCCCTTCGCGTACGTGCTGGCGCTGCTCGTGCTCGTGGCACTCGGATGGTGGCTGGTGCGCCGGCCCCCGTTCCACCGCCGACTGCTGCGGCTGGACGTGATCGGGCTTGTCGTGTTCGGTGCGGTCGCCGCCGCCATGGCGTACCCGTATCTCCAGATGGAGCGGACCTACCCGTACGCGCGGCGGGCGCTGGCCGAGATCCTGTTCTACTCGCCGGGGTTCAAGGGTTTCTTCACCGCGCCGTCCGACGAATGGCTGTGGGGGCCGCGGCAGCACGGCGCCCAGGTCGGCCTCATCGGCCAGGGCGGCTGGGAGGCCCTCATGCTGCCCGGCTACACGCTCTACGCGCTGGCCGCCGCCGGCCTGCTCTACTCGGCCTGGTCCTGGCGGCGCCGGGTGCTGCTGGCGATCGGGCTGCTCGGCTTCGGCACGCTCGCCATGGGCCTGCGCGCACCGGTCAGTTCGTTCTACTACCAGATGTACGCGTACCTGCCCGGCTGGGACGCCATCCGCACGCCGGGCCGGCTGATCGTGTGGGTCACCCTGGTCCTGGCGCTGCTGGCGGCCGGGGCATTGACCGCGCTGACCGAGCGGATGCGGGCCCGGGCCGGCGGGCTCCGGTCGGTCCGCGTGCGGTCGCTGCTCGCGCTGGGCATGGCCCTACCGTGCCTGTTGGTGCTCGTCGAG
>DASXOA010000233.1:0-8325 GCA_036494675.1 Rugosimonospora sp. | reverse complement strand
GCGGACGACCTCGGGTACCGGTCCGCCCAGTCCCAGACCGGTGAGCACCTGGGCGGCGAGGGCGGCGGACCGCTCCTCGTTGTCGGGACGGCGCGGATCGTAGACCGCGTCGTGGAACCAGGCGGCGAGCCGAGCGTTCCGTGACGCGTCCCATTCGTCCAATGTGGACAGTATCCCGGCCAGGTGGTTCACGGTGTGGTACCGGCGGTGGGGCTCACCCCAGCGGTCCAGCAGGTCCCGTCCGGTCGCCTCGGCGGCGCCGGCATCGGCACCGGCCGGCATCAGCCGCAGCCACGCCTGCATGAGGCTCACGGCGCTACGCCGAGAGCACGTCGTCCGCGTCCACGATCGTGTACGCGTACCCCTGCTCCGCGAGGAACCGCTGCCGGTGCGCCGCGTACTCCGTGTCGATCGTGTCCCGGGCCACCACCGTGTAGAAGTGCGCCTGCCGGCCGTCCGCCTTCGGTCGCAGCACCCGGCCGAGCCGCTGCGCCTCCTCCTGCCGGGAGCCGAACGTGCCGGACACCTGGATCGCCACCGCCGCCTCCGGCAGGTCGATCGAGAAGTTGCCTACCCGGGAGATGACCAGGGTGGCGATCTCGCCGGCCCGGAACGCGTCGAACAGCCGTTCCCGCTCCTTGTTCGTCGTCGACCCCTGGACCACCGGCGCGTCCAGGTACTCCGACAGCGCGTGCAACTGGTCGATGTACCCGCCGATCACCAGTACCTGGTCGTTCTTGTGCCGCTCCACCAGGGCCCGGACGACCGGCAGCTTGGTGCGTGCCGTCGCCGCCGCCCGGTAGCGCTCCTCGGGCTCCGCCGTCGCGTAGGCCATCCGCTCCTCGTCCGTGAGCGTCACCCGCACCTCGGTGCAGGTGGCCGGCGCGATCCAGCCCTGCGACTCGATGTCCTTCCACGGCGCGTCGTACCGCTTCGGGCCGATCAGCGAGAACACGTCGCCCTCCCGGCCGTCCTCGCGCACCAGCGTCGCCGTCAGGCCGAGCCGCCGGCGTGCCTGGAGGTCGGCGGTGAACCGGAAGATCGGCGCCGGGAGCAGGTGGACCTCGTCGTAGACGACCAGGCCCCAGTCGCGGGCGCCGAACACGTCCAGGTGCGGGAACGCCCCGCCCCGGCGGGTGGTCAGCACCTGGTACGTGGCGATGGTGACCGGACGGATCTCCTTGCGCTCGCCCGAGTACTCGCCGATCTCCTCCTCGGTCAGCGACGTCCGCGCGATCAGTTCCCGCTTCCACTGCCGGCCGGCCACGGTGTTGGTGACCAGGATCAGCGTGGTCGCCGACGCCTCGGCCATGGCCGCCGCGCCGACCAGTGTCTTGCCGGCGCCACACGGCAGCACCACGACGCCGGAGCCGCCGGCCCAGAAATGCTGCACGGCCTCCCGCTGGTACGAGCGCAGGGTCCAGCCGTCCTCGCGCAACGAGATCGGGTGCGCCTCGCCGTTCACGTACCCGGCGAGATCCTCGGCCGGCCAGCCCAGCTTCAGCAGGGCCTGCTTGAGCCGCCCCCGTTCGGACGGGTGCACCGCGATGGTGTCCTCGTCCACCTTCGCGCCGAACATGCCGGCGAGCTTCTTGGACTTGGCGACCTCGATGAGCACCGTCCGGTCCAGTGCGCGCAGCACCAGCCCGTGTGCGGGGTCGTTGGCCAGTTGCAGCCGCCCGTAGCGGTCCATCGTCTCGGCGACGTCGACCAGCAGGGCGTGCGGGACCGGATACCGGGAGAAGCGCAGCAACGCGTCGACGACCGACTCGGCGTCGTGGCCGGCGGCCCGCGCGTTCCACAGCCCGAGCGGGGTAAGCCGGTAGGTGTGCACGTGCTCCGGCGAGCGTTCCAATTCGGCGAACGGAGCGATCGCCATCCGGCAGGCGAGCGCGTCCGGATGGTCGACCTCCAGCAGGAGAGTCTTGTCGGACTGCACGATCAGCGGGCCGGTGGACACCTGGCGAGCACCTCCATCGTGGCGGACACGGGAACCTCAAGTCTCCCACGCGGTGGCGGTGGGACGCCGGACAGTGGCGGCGGTCACCGGCTTTCGCAAATTGCCATCCGGGAATTGAAGAAAGTTGGCTCGATCGTGCAACCCCAGACCACCCGATCGCGTCTATCTAGATGGGCCGGCTGTGGGTCGCCGGTCCGGGTTGCGCCGGGGCGTACGCGTCCGGGCCGCGGCGGTCCCGGGCGGGCGAACTGTCCGTCACTCGCGGCAACGGGGGCGGGCGCGTCGCCCCGGCGACACCCGTTCCACCGGCCGGCCGTGAGCGCCGACGGTGAGCACCGGCCGTGATGAGGCGGCCGTGATGAGCCGCCTACTCCTCGACGACCGCCGCGGTGATGCGGTGCAGCGCGAAGGTGTGCCGCGTCTCGGTCCGGTCGTCCTCGGCGCGCAGGTATCCGGCGCCGACCGAGACCGGCCGGACCAGCCGGGCGGCGGTACCGCCGTGCGCGTCCACATATCCGACCCAGACGCGCTGCTTGTCCCGGACCGCCTGTTGAAGCACCGCCATGGCCTGGATGTGGGCCTGTGCCGGAGTGCCCGTGCCGTTGCGTTCCGGACGCAGGCTCGCCGGTGGGCGCCGGGCGGTGCGTACCGCGGTGTCCGCGCGGCGCAACTGCTCGACGATGCCGGCCAGCCGCGGCTGGGACAGCCGGACCATCCCGTCGTTGACGGAGCGCACCGCGGCGGGTGAGCGCCGCGCCGGTGCGCGCGGGGACTTGGGGCGGACCAGCACGGCGGTCCCGCTGGCATCCTCGGCTACCGGCGAGTAGCCCGCCTCGCGCAGCCCGCCGAGCAGCCGCGCGGACGTGTACGGCGTGGTCAGCACGGTCGGTGCCAGCCGCCGCAGCTGGAGGTGGGTCAACCGCCGGTCGGCCAGCAGCTCGACCAGCAGCGCCTCGTCGTCGCTGCGCAGGTACCCGCCGGCCGAGCCGACCCGCAGCCCACCGTGGCGGCGGGCGACGTCGTCGATGAGGTACGTCAGCCCCTGCGGTACCGGCGTCCGCGACCGCCGGGCGAACAGCGCGTGCAGTTCGGCCGCCGAGTACCCGGCGTCCAGCGCCCGGCGCACCGAGTCCCCGGTGATCCGCAGGACGTTGGTCGACTCCGGCTCGCCGACCAGGGCCAGTTCGGCCGCCAGCTCCGGCTCGGCCGGCCCGGGGAGCACCGCGGTCAGGTCCGCCTGCAGCAGCACGTGGTCCACCGGCGCTGGCAGCAGCCCGTCGAGCACGGCGATCGCGGCGGACAGCGGTGCCTGCGATCCGGCCAGGCCGAGCGGGTCCTCGTCCGGATCCCGGCCGGCCGGGTCGATCAGCTCGACCAGCAGGAGCCGGCCGTACCCGGTCAGCGCACCCATCCCGGTCAGGCCGAGCAGCGCCGCCTCGCCCAGCGCCCAGCCGACCGCGTCGCGGGCGGGCGACGGCGCCGGACCGGCCGGCCGGCGGTCGTCGGTCCCGACCGCCCCGATCGGGCCGCCCGGCCGCGCCTGCGCGGGCCCGGCGAACCGGCGCGGAGCCCGCCACCCGAGCACGTCGAGCACCTGGTCGGGGTGGAGCGCCACGCCGGGCTCGGCATCGGCCAGCACGCCCATGGCGGCGCAGCGCAGGGCCGGCGCGCCGAGCCGTTCCAGCTCCGGCGCCAGGACGCTGAGCAGCCTGTCCCGCTCGTCGCGGCGCCCCGCCAGACCGGGCTGCCTGGTCATGTCGAGCCACGCCCGGACCAGCCGCGCCCAGCGCGGGGCGATCGCCAGGTTGCGCCAGTGGTCGTACGCCGGGGTCGGCAGGAACCGCAGTTCCGCACCGGTATCCGGCTCGGTCTCGCCGATCAGCCCGGCCGCCGAGGCCGTCTCCATCAGTACGGCGGCCGCCGACTCGTCGACCCCGACCACCTTGGCCAGCCGGCGCAGGTCGCGGATGCCCAGGCCGCCCGATTTCAGTACCGGTGCCGGTTCGGCGGCCACCGCGTCGAGCAGGTCCTCGACGGTGCGGACCGTCGCCATCACCTGGCCGGCCCCGGCCGAGTCGACGATCTTGACGGTCTGGGCGGTGGCCTGCGGCGCGGGCGGGTCCGGGTGCAGCGGGCCGAGCGGGCCGACGTCGCGCCGCAGCAGCAGGCCGACCTCCCGGGGCAGTTCGACCGACTCACCCGGCCCGGTCGGGCCGCCGACGCCGGTGACCGGCACCAGCAGGTTTCGGGCCACCAGCCAGCCGACCGGGCTGTCCGGATCCTCGATCGCGCCGGCCGAGGCGGCGCCCAGCGGTGGCCCGGCGGCCAGGCGGTCGAGCACCGCGCGGGCGGCCGGCGGTGCGGCGAGCACGGTACGGCGCAGGCCGGGCGGGTCGGCGCACAGGGCCGCGGCCTCGGCGTCCAGTTCGGCGGCGGGCCGGCCGAGCCCGGTCGGGTACGGCGGGGTGACCTCGTCGACGCCGGCCGTGACGTGCAGGGCGTGCGTCGGCCCGTACACCAGGAACAACGCGCGCAACCGGTCGATCGCGGCGCGCACCCGGTCGGGCTCGGGCGGTGTGCGCCCCGCCGCGACCAGTGCCTGGACGGCGTCGACGCTGGTCTCCCCGCCGGCGCCGTCCCCACCGGCGCGGGTCAGCCGCAGGGCGTCGAGGATCTCCAGTGTGAACCGGTCCAGCGGGTCCAGCGCGCGGGCGACGGACACCCGGGACTGGGCGCGTACGGCCAGCGCGGACAGGTCACCGGGCACCGGCATCACCAGGTCCGGGCGCAGCCGCAGCAGCGCCGCCAGCCCGTCGTCGGGCAGGGCGCGCAGGTGGTCGGCGAATGTGGCCATCGTCCCTCCACGCTACCCAAGCCGGAGCCCGGCCGGCTCATCCCGGCCGGTGGGCGGGACTGGCGGTTGTGGGACACTGATCAGGAAGCCAGTTGATCAGGAGGATCACCGATGGCGGAGCCGTTGAAGAAGTCGAACCGCATCGCGGGTGACACCGAGGAGCGGGCCGAGGAGGCACCGAGCCTTCCCCCCGTGGTCGCGTACGGCCGGCTGCCGGTCAGCGAGTTCGCCTACGACCGGCCGGGCGCCGGGTCCCCGTTCGGAGACGACCAGCGCCTGCCGCTGGCGCATGAGCGGATCACCTACGTGCACCCGAGCGAGGACGACGCGGAGCCGGTCCACCCGTGATCGCGGCCGCGCGCCCCCGTGCGGCGTGGGGGATGCTCGTCCCCGCCGTACTCGCCGCCGCCGCAAACCCCGCCGAGCACCGGGTCACGATGAGCGCCGTTCGTCCTCCCACGTCGAGGTGAGGCCGTTCACGGTCGGCTTCGACCTGGACATGACCTTGATCGACTCCCGTCCGGGGATCGCCGCGACCTACCGCGCCCTGTGCGAGGCCACCGGCGTCCCGGTCGACATCGATCTTGTAGTCAGCCGGCTCGGCCCGCCCCTGGAGCAGGAGATGGCCCACTGGTTCCCGGCGGACCAGGTCGCCGGCGCCATGGCGCGGTACCGGGCGCTGTATCCGGTCCATGCCATCGCACCCTCCCGCCTGTTGCCCGGTGCCGCCGAGGCGGTCGCCGCGGTACGGGAGCGGGGCGGCCGTGTGATGGTGATCACAGCGAAGCGCACCGACCTGGCCCGGCTGCACCTGGAGCACCTGGGACTGGCGGTCGACGGGGTCGAGGGCCTGGCGTGGAAGGAAGGCAAGGCGCGAGCGCTGCTGGCGGCGGGGGCGATCGGGTACGTCGGCGATCATGTCGCGGACATGGCGGCCGCCGTGGCTGCCGGGGTACCGGGCATCGGAGTCAGTACCGGCCCCTGCTCTGCCGCCGAACTCGCCGCCGCCGGAGCCAAGTTCGTTTTGTCTGACTTGACCCTGTTTGCGAATTGTCTGGCTGACATTCGGGTTGGGCCAGAAGTTTCGGATAGATAGCCTGGTGTACGGACCGCGGAACCGACGCGGCCGTACCCGGTGAAGGATGAGGTTGCGGTGCCGACGGGGCGAGTCAAGTGGTACGACACGGGCAAGGGCTTCGGTTTCCTCACCCGTGACGACGGTGGCGACGTTTTCGTGCACAAGGCAGCGCTGCCCGACGGCGTCGAGGACCTCAAGCCCGGCCAGCGGGTCGACTTCGGCGTGGTGGAGAGCCGCAGAGGCAACCAGGCCCTGGCGGTCAAGCTGCTGGACGCACCGCCGTCGGTCGCCGAACTGCGCCGCCGCCCCGCGGAGGAGTTGCACGGCCTCATCGAAGACATGATCAAGGTGCTGGAGGCGAAGGTGCTACCGGACCTGCGCCGCGGCCGGTACCCGGACAAGCGCACCACCAAGCCGATCGCCGAGGCGATCCACGCCGTGGCCCGCGAGCTGGAGATCTGAGCGCGAGATCAGAGATCTGAGCGGGGGACCAGGCCCTCGTCGGCGGCGCGACCGAGAAGGGCGCGGATCGCCGCGTACCCCTCGTCGCCGAGATCCTCGCTGAACCCGTTGACGTAGAGCCCGATGTGCTGGGCCACCACGTCCGGCTCCATCTCCTGAGCGTGCGCGAGCACGTACTCCTGGCTGGCCGCCGGGTACGCCCAGGCGTGGCGCACCGAGTCGCGCAGCCACCGGGCCGCCTCGGCCGGATCGACGCTGCCCCGCTTGGCCAGGATCGCGCCCAGCGGGATCGGCAGCCCGGTGTCGCCCTCCCACCACTCGCCGAGGTCCGCCAGGCAGGTCAGCCCGTACCGCTGGTAGGTGAACCGCGCCTCGTGGATGACCAGCCCGGCATCGTAGCGGCCGTCGGCGACGCCCGGCATGATCTCGTGGAACGGCACCACCTCGATCCTGGCCGGCGGCTTCTCCGCCGACCAGAGCCGGAACAGCAGGTACGCGGTGGTCCGCTCGCCCGGTACGGCGACCGTGCCACCCTCCACGCCGCGGCCGTTCGTCAGCACCAGCGGCCCGCAGCCCCTCCCGAGCGCGCCCCCGCTGGGCAGCAACTCGTACTTGTCCAGCAGCCAGGGCAGCGCCGCGTAGCTGACCTTCACGATGTCGAACTCGCCCCGCTCGGCGGCGGTGTTCGTGACGTCCACGTCGGCGTAGGTCACGTCGACCGGTGGGGCTCCTTCCACGAGGCCGTGAACCAGCGCGTGAAAGATGAAGGTGTCATTCGGGCAGGGGGAGAAGGCCAGGCGAAGCGTCACGCCTCCAACTTACCCAGCACCGTTCCGGCGTTGGCCAGCACCGCCAGGGCTTCGCCGATCCGCCAGCCGGCCCGGTCGCGCGGCCCGACAGGGTTGGAGATGCTGCGCAGTTCACCGAACGGCACTCCGGCCTGCGCGGCAGCGGTGGCCACGCCGAAGCCCTCCATGCCCTCGGCGACCGCGTCCGGGTACCGGCCGCGCAGCGCCGCCGTACTGGCCGCGCTGCCGGTGGCGGTGGACACGGTCAGCACCGGCCCGGTGATCGCCTGCGGGAGGGCTTCGCTCAGTCGCCGTACCAGGTCGGGGTCCGCCTCGTACCGGGCCGTGCCGAACCCGAGGTCGTCCAGCGGCAGGAAGCCGTCCGGCGACTCGGCGCCCAGGTCGGCGGCGATGCTACGGGTCGCCAGCGCGAGGCCGCCGACGTCGACGTGCTCCCGGAACCCGCCACCGATCCCGGCCGAGACCACCGCACGGTACGGCGTGGCGGCCGTGGCCAGCAGCCGGGCGGTGGCGGCGGCGGCCGAGGCGGGCCCGACGCCGACGACCGCGACGTCGATGAGCTGACCGGCTCCGGCGACGAGGGCGTCGCGCTCGGCGTCGACCGCGGTCACCACGAGCAGCCGACTCCCGCGGGTGGCCGTCACTCGTCCTCCTGGGGCGGCAGGCCTGAGGGCCGGTACAGGTGGTAGCCGGGCTCGGTGTCCTCGTCCCGGGGCAGTACCCGGGTCGGGTGCGCCACCGGGGAGGTGCGGTCCCCGGAGCCGGAGCCGGCCTCCGACGGGGGCCGGCCGTTCCCGGACCAGCCGGGCGCGGTGGGTGGCGCATCCCCGCCGGGGTCCGCCGTCCCGGCCGAGCCCGTCCCGGCCGAGCCCGCCCCGGCCGAGCCTGCCCTGTTCCGGGCGACGCGTACCCGCTCCGCCTTCGCGGAGCGCATCCGGCGCCACCGGGGCCGGGCGGGGCGGGCCGGCGCCGTCTCGGTGTCGGCGTCCAGGTCGATGGTGGCGTCCGGGTTGCGGGGCGGGTACCCGTCGTGGGCCGGCTGCCCGTCGTCGTCCTGATGCGCCGCCCCGCGCAACTTCTCCTTGCGCAGCGCGCCGACGCGTACCACGCCGACCACGGAGGCCAGCACCATGGCGACCGCGGCGATGGTGATGCCGACCCG
>DASXOA010000232.1:0-10368 GCA_036494675.1 Rugosimonospora sp. | reverse complement strand
GACGAAGCTGGAGTAGTGGAACTTGTACTCCTGCAACGTCACGTCGTAGCCCGCTGCTCTCATGACGTTGGCCACGTAGTCGGCCGAGGCCTTGTAGCCGGGCTCCCCCGAATTGCGGGACGGGTGGCCGTCGGTGCCCGGGTTGGCGTCCGCGATCTGCTGGAACTTGACCATGTGGGCCCAGAGGTCGTCCCTGTTGACGCAGTCGACGAGCTTGCGCGGGGTGTCGTTGACCCGGTGGGCACACGCCGTCGGGTTGGCGTCGGCGGTCGGAGCTGCGGGATTAGCACTCGAAGCGACCGGTGACAGGGCCACGGCCGCCGCCACTGCAACCGCAGTGGCCATCGCGGGCACCCATCCTCGACGTCGTCCGTGTCGTGGGCTCATCGTGATGCTCCCCTTCCTGACGGCGGAACCCGCCGGCGTCGTCGTCGACGAGCCTTCCGATGCTACTGCCGCTGATACCCCCGAGCGGGACTCGATTGACCCTCCAAGTGACCCTCAGCGGATGTCGACGGGCCCACGGCGGCCGCGCAGGTGATGATGGCAAGGCGCTTCATCGAGTTCCCTTCGTCGCCGTGAATCGACCGTCGGTCGGTCCTGCGTTTGGAAGGATTGATGTATTGCGCAATGGTCACGGTCCGGCTGTCCCACCATCCAGGGACAGGTGTCCCTTGGTTTCACGGGATCCGGCACGCGGCCGGTCCGACCGTATGGGCCGGGCCAGTTCGGGGCATCCATCCGCCGGATGTTCCATATCCGTCGCCAGACTGATGCGGCTGCCGCCGAGGTCGTCCGCCGGAGGGGCGCCACGGACCATGCCTGCGGGTGTCCAGGCGCGGCCCGTGGCGCGGTGACGGCCGGTCGGCGTAGCGGGGAGTGGCCGGTCGCCCAGCGGACAGCGGGCCGACATGACCCACGCCGTGGATGCAGGGGCCGGGGCTTCCCACCCGGTGCGGCCTCCGCACCGGGTGGGCAATCTGGTCAGGCTGCCACGGGCTGCGCCGCAGCTGGTCGTGCGCTGGGCGCCTGGTCCCAGGCCGTGTCGGGCGAGGCGAGCAGCTTGAGCCCGAGGGTGGCGAACCCGACGATGCCGAACGCGTTGCTGATGAGGTCGCCGACCAGGCCGTCGACGGGGAGATACGAGACCAGGATGTCGGATACGGGAAACAGGATCACCAGGAGCGCGGCCCAGCGGGGCGCGACGTTGGCCCGCCACAGCCCGATGCCGAGCAGGATGAAGCCGAAGGCGAGCATGTAGTGCCCGAGCAGCAGTGGCGCGCCGACGACCATCTCGTGCTGCAGACTGTCGAGCAGGTTGGCCATGGCGTTCCGGTCCAGCCCGGGCTTGGCCATCTCCCAGAACATCAGGTTCACGCCCGACAGCGCCGCGAGCGCGACCGCGGCGTAGACGATCATGGCGGCGGCGATGTGCGCATACACGACGCCCCGGCGGCGTACCTGTTGCAGGAGTCCGAACAGGGCCGGAAGGAACAGCATGAATGAGCCGATATCCAGCAGTGCCGACGCGAGCAGCGCGCCGCGGTGGGCTGCGTACGTCGCCAACTGCGCGGAGGCGTCGCCGGACGTCTCCGGCCCCGCCATCTCCGCCGCCGCGAACAATAGGGGCGCGAGCAACAGGCTGAGGCCGGCGGCCGACCGGCGGAAGTTCGCAGCGTTCCAGATCTTGAACACGGGGGTTCCTCCTGACTGAGGTGCAGGTCACGACTGGTGTCGGCGCCGACGCTAATCGCGCCGGGCGGCGTCGCGGGACCTGACGGGCCGCATACCTGGCTGTGGTTGGTGGTGCGGTTTACCGCAATGAGCGGTGCGGTCCACCCCACGACAGCCGGCGCCCCAGGTAGGCAGAATGGTCGCGTGATCACACGGCGGCTCGGTGGGGCGTTGGCGGTGGCGGGCGCGTTGGCCCTGCTGGCCACGCCCGTGGTCGGGGCTGTGGTGGGGCACCCGCTGGCTGCGGTGCGCAGCACGCCGCAGGTGACGGCGTATCTGCTGTTTGGTGCGTTGGCATTCGGGCAACGGCCGGACAACCGGGCGGCGCGGCGGCTGCTGTGGTACGGGGTCCTGCAGGCGTGGTTCAACCTGCTGGGCGTCGCGTACTCGGCGTACCTGGTAGGGGTGGGCAGACCGGGCTGGGCGTGGCTTGCCGTGGTTGTGTTTCCAGGCGCTGGACTTCGTGCTGTACGCCGTCGAGTTCGCGCTGATCGCGGTGTTCCCCGACGGGCAGTATCGGCGCCGGTTCGAACGGCGGCTCGTGGTCGCGGTGGCCTCGGCCGCTCCTGTCCTGGTGGTGATGCAGCTGGTCGGGTCGGCTCGGCTGACCACGACGGCGTTCGTGTGGCAGGACCAGGTCCAGGCCGGCAATCCGCTGGCCGTCGGTTCGCTCGCGTGGATGGGCGGTGTCGCGTCGGTCGCGATCCAGGCCGGTGTGCTGACGCTGCTGCTGGGCGTGGTGCTGCTGGTCCGGCATTACCGCGGCGCCGATCCGCACCAGCGGCGCCAGATCGCCTGGCCGTTGTACGCGCTGGCGCTGACCGTGTGTTGCATCGTGGTACTCGGTGCGTCCTCGTCCAGCATGGACGGTTGGCCCGACTGGCTGAGGTACCTAATGTTCCTGCCGGTGGCGTCGCTGCTCCCGGTGGGCCTGGGCGTCGGAATCGTGCGGCACCGGTTGCTGGACATCAACGTGGTGGTCCGCCGTTCGGTGGTCTACGGCGTGCTGTGGGCACTGATCACGGCCGGCTATGTCGCTCTGGCCACCGGGTTCGGGGTCGCCATCGGCCAGCGGGTCCCATTTGACCTGGCGATCGTGCTGACCATCCTGGCCACCTTGGTCGCCGCGCCGATCCGCCGCCGCCTGGAGCGTTTGGCCGACCGGCTGGCGTTCGGTCAACGCCTGTCCGGGTATCAGCTGATCAGCCAACTCGGTGCCAGGCTGGAGGCATCGCCGGCACCCGAGGAGGTCGCGGACTCGGTAGCGGCCGCAGTGCACGCCGGGTTGGGTGCCCGGTGGGTCCGGCTCACCCTTGATCGGCCGCGTCCGCGCCCGGTCGCCGCCGCCGGCATCGACCTGGCCGCACCGGACCCGCCGGCCCTGCACGTGCCACTCGTGCACGGCACCGAGGTGATCGGGGCGATCGACTGCGGCCCCAAGGTCGAAGGCCGCTACACCGCCGCCGACCAGCACCTGCTGGAGACGCTCGGACGGCAGGCCGCGCTGGCCATCCGCAACTCCCAACTCACCACGGAGCTGTCCCAACGGCTGGACGAGCTTGCCGCCTCACGGGCCCGCCTCGTGCACGCCGAAGAAGCCGGCCGCCGCCGGTTGGAGCGTGACATCCACGATGGAGTGCAGCAGGAACTCGTCGCGGTACTCGCGCGGCTGGGCCTGGCCCGCAATCAGTTGCGCCGGGACAAGGACCTGGCCGAAAGCACGTTGCGCGAAGTCCAGGCCGACGGGCGGCGTGCCCTGGAAAGCCTGCAAGAATTGGTACGCGGCATTCACCCGCCCATCCTCACCGATCGCGGACTGCTCGACGCGGTACGGGAACGGGCCGCCCGCCTGCCGATCACCACCGAGGTCAGCAGCGACGGACTGCAACCCGACCTGCGGTTCGGACCGGACGTGGAGGGAGCGGCGTACTTCTTCGTGTCCGAAGCGCTCGGAAACGTCCTCAAGCACGCCAAAGCCTCCCGGGCGTGGGTGCGCCTGCAGTCGGCGGTCGACCGCCTCAGCATCGAAGTCCGGGACAACGGGCTCGGCTTCGCGGTCGGTTCCGTCAACCTCTTCGGCCTGCACGGGCTATCCGACCGGATCGAGGCATTGGGCGGCCGGATGGAGATCGCCAGCAGCGCCGGGCACGGCACCACCGTCAGCGCCTGGCTGCCGACAGGGGAACAGACTCATGGCTGACCGCCTCCGCATCATCATCGCCGAGGACAACTACCTGGTCCGCGAGGGCACCCGACGGCTCCTGGAAGACTCCGGCGAGGTGCAGGTCCTGGCCGGCGTCGGCGATGGCGACGAACTGCTCACCGCAGTGGACAAGCTGCGCCCCGACGCCGTACTCACCGACATCCGGATGCCGCCCAGCCACCAACTCGAAGGCATCCAAGCGGCGCACACCATCCGACAGCGCTACCCGCGCATCGGCGTCGTCGTGCTGTCCCAGTACTCCGACGCCGCCTACGCCGTCCAACTGTTCCGCAACGGCACCGACGGCCTCGGCTACCTCCTCAAGGCCAGCATCGGCGAACTCGACGACCTGCTGCACGCCCTGCGGGAAGTGTCCGTCGGCCGCTCCGTAGTAGACGCACGAGTCGTAGAGCAACTCGTCGACCAACGGGTCCGCCAGGCCGAGTCACCCCTCAACCGATTGGGTCCCCGCGAACTCGACGTCCTGCGCGAAATGGCCGAAGGCAAGACCAACGCCGCCATCGCCGAGAGCCTGCACCTGTCCGAATCGGCCATCGAGAAATACGTCAACACCATCTTCGCCAAACTCGGCCTGTCCGAGGAACCCAAACTCAGCCGCCGGGTAGCCGCCGTCCTCGCCTACCTCCGCAACCTCGACCGCGGCAGCGACGGTCGCTGAAGCGCAGGCCCGGAGCTAACTGCGCCGCAACCGCGCCTCATCCCGCCCGGCACGCGGCCGCTGAACAGCCTCCACACGCACCGGACCGGGACGACGATCACCTCTGCCGGGAACCGGAACCCGGCGAACGCCGACTTCGGCGGCAGCCGCGGGCGTGAGCGGATGGATGACTTCACGGCTCAAGCGTGCCTCGATCTTGCCACCGCTCAACGCAACGGAGCCGCCCATACCCCGACGACCACCATTTCGCACGCAGTGTATGCGTTGTATTGGGTTGTTCTGGCGGGGCGTCCCGGGGCCGCCAGCGCAGCGCCGGTTGGACCGGGGCTGCGCTGGCCTCGGTGCTTCGGTCAGCCGACCGCGTGCGCCGCGCCCAACTCAGCCGTTGCAGCCGGACCTGCGAAGCCGTCGGCAGTCTCGGCCCTGCTATGTTCACCAGCGACGCGGTCAGCGTATTCGCCAGTCAGTCGGAGGTCTGCGGTGGATGAACAGGGACTGGCTGGTCGACTCGACATGAGCACTGCCCACGTCGCGCGCGTCTACGACTATTGGCTGGGTGGCAAGGACAATTTCGCCGTTGACCGGGCCTACGGCGACGAGCTCCAGGCGAGGGTTCCCGACATCAGGACCGCCGCGCTCATGAACCGGCGGTTGCTCGGCCGGGTCGTGCGCTACCTGGCCGGCGAGGCCGGCATCCGGCAATTCCTCGACGTCGGCACCGGGCTGCCGACCGCCAACAACACCCACCAGGTCGCCCAGGCGCTGGCGCCGGAGTCGCGGGTGGTCTACACCGACAACGATCCGATGGTGCTGGCGCACGCCCGCGCGCTGCTGACCAGCACGCCCGAGGGTCGAACCGCGTACATCGACGCCGACCTTCGCAACGTCAACGACATTCTCGGCGCCCCGGAGCTGGCCGAGACGCTGGACCTGAGCCAGCCCGTCGCTGTCATGCTCATAGCCGTCCTCCACCTCGTGACCGACGACGCGGTCGCGTATCCGACCATCGACGCGCTCGTCAAGGCGGTGCCGTCCGGCAGCTATCTGGTGATCTCTCACGCCACCGGGGACTTCTGGCCCGAGGAGAAGGCCCTCGCGGCGGACGCCACCAACAAGGCGCACGGGATCGACTTCCGGTTCCGTACCCATGCCGAGGTCTCCCGGTTCTTCCAGGAGTTGCAGCTCGTCGAACCCGGCATCGTCCCGGTGGCCGAGTGGCGCGCGGAGGGTGTCCCGACTGTGACCCGCGAGCAGAGCAACATCTGGGCGGGCGTCGCGCGGGTGCCGTGAACGGTCTCGGAACGTGAGCGGCTCGCGTGCCGCCCACGTCAATAGGCGGTGCGTGACGAATGCCCTCAACCTCGCATGCTCGACTGTCTACAATGGATTTCGCTGTGCCACGGGTCAGCGAGGCGGCTCAGGCGAGCCGAGGCGTGCGGGATCCGGGGATGCCCGGAACACTGCGATGTCATCGTGCCGCACGAGCACCTGAGTAGCGTCGTGGTGCTTGCGACCGTCGAGCGCCACGTCAACGTCTCGAGACGCGGCGACCCGCCTGTGAGGGATACGGTCGTGCACGGCGCGGTGGCAGGCGACCAGAATCAGGCCGGCGCTGTGACCGGCGTGGATGATCTGGGCGGTCGGGTCGGTCAGGGTGGCGTCCCGGTACCAGGGGCGGGAGGCGACCGCGAGGATGCCGGCGGGGGTGAGCAGCGGGACGCAGCCGGCCAGGACGGCGGTCAGCCCGTCGAGCAGCTGCATCCTGTGCCGCTTCGCTGGATATGGCGCACCGCCCGCGGTATCCGATCGGTCGCGTCGGGTGCTGACCGATATGGTCCGGCGCGGTGGCGCATTGGTCAGGACGAGGGTGACCTGCCCGTGCAGCTCGGCGGGGACACCCGCGGGCAGGCGGGTCGGTTCGCCGGCCAGGACCCGGGCGTGACCGTTGGCGCCCTGCCGGCGTGCGTGGGCGATGTTGGCGCGGGCCAGCGCGGTCCAGCCGGGGTCGTCGGTGAGGCCGAGTGCGTTGCGGCCGAGGTGCAGCGCCTCGACCAGGGTGGTGCCGGCGCCGGCGAGCGGGTCGAGCACCAGGTCTCCCGGTTGGCTGTAGGCGCGGATAAGCGTCGCGGCCAGGTCGGGGGCCATCCGGGCCGGGTGGGCAGCGGACCCGGCGACGTAGCGTCCCCGCGGCCGGCCGGGGGCGCTGGACGTGCCAAGGAGGATCACCGAGGACCATCGTCCCGCCGCGTCCCCACCGGAGGCCGCGGCCGCGTCGCCGCCGGTTGTGCATGGCACCGCCACCGGGGGCCCACTGGCCAGGTTGGTCCAGGCGGGCGCGGCTGCGTCCGGTGGCGCCGGAGTGGGGGAGTGGCCGCGGGTCGGCCGTTGCGGGCTGGTGGACGGCGGGATCATCGTGGACCGGCCTGGGTGGCGAAGATCAGCAAATCGGTGTGCGGGACGAGCGGCGTCGCGACGGCAGCGTCGTGCCCCGTGATGTGCTGGCGATGCTGGGCGGCGGCCGGCGGAGTGGCCGCGCGTGTGGCCGTGCCGCTGGCGGGGTTCACGGCGGCGATGTGGTCGATGAGGTGCAGGTCCGCGGTGGTCGCGGCGTCGCGCAGCGCGCTGAGGCGGCTGATGCGGTGTTCGGATCCGACCCTGGCGGCGATGACCAGGCAGCCGGCGTTGCGCAGCAGGCTGCGGCAGGCGACGAGCAGCCACTGCGGGTTGACCGCGGGCCGTGGCCAGTGCAGCAGGATCATGTCGATGTAGCCGGCGGCGTGGCTCATCGCCGCCAGATGCTGGGCGCCACCGAGGGCGTGAAGGCGGCGTCCTGCCTGCGCGGCCGCGGCGGCGAAGGCGGCGTCGTTGTCGACGTCGAGGGCGAAGTCGCCGATCGTGGTGTGGGTGTCCAGGAGCAGTCGTGCCAGCTGCGGCGACAGGTTCCCGTCGGCGCTGGCCGCAACGCGGCACAGGCAGGGCCGCACGTCGTCCCGGATGGCGAGCTGTTCGGCGGCCACGTCGTCGGATACGGGTGGCTGGGCTTTGTCGTGGTCGGTCATCGCGGGTTCGGCTCCCGCGCCGGCCGGTCATGCATGCAGAGGGGAAATGCCGACAACGGGCGCACAAATGACGAGCCCGGTTGTGCCTGTGACTTCCTGTGGCAGCTCGCCGCCCGGGTGACGAGCCCGGTCCTCGGATCGATACGGATCCAGCCGCACCATCCTCGGCGTGGGGTCGGGGCTGTGTCTCGATGTGAGGGGAGGTGGTAGCTGCAACGGCACGGCTCTCGAGCTCAGCAACTGCACCGGCGGAAGCGACCAGAAGTGGGAGTAACGCGCACGTTGGCGGTGTGTTCCGCCCGTTAGCCGTCTTCGGCACCCGGCCCGCTTATCCTCTGCGGTGAGCGCGCCGAGCTGCCCGCCGGCCGGGGCGCCCCGCATCGGGGAGGCCGTTGGGTGACGCCGCCACTCGTCGGCTCAGTCCTTGGCGGTGACGAAGTCGCGCGCACGTACCAGGGTCCGAGATGGACCGGCGAGCTTGTGGTGATGGTGGTGCCGGTCAGGGCGTCGATGAGCGGCTGGAGTGTGGTGATGGCGAACCGGGTGCCAGTTCCCGTGGTGTGCATGTATGTGAATTCTCGTCACTCTTCTGAAATTTTCTCATTCGCCTTCTTGTATATGACCCCGACTTGGCCGAGATTAGGTCTGTGAATCCCTCTATATCTATACGAAACTTCAGACGCACCCGGATCGCCGCTGCCGCAGTGGCCGCAGGTGTCGCCGGAGCCATGCTGATCGGCGCTGGTCCCGTCCACGCCGCCACCATGGCGCCCGCTGACAGCGCGCCGGCTGGCCGCCTGTCGATCACCGTGCACCCGGACCAGCTCGGCAACCAGCTGCACCCCGGATTCGTCGGCCTCTCCTTCGGGGCGGCCACGGTCGCGCAGGACAACTACGCGAGCACGGACCTCGGCGGCTACCTGCGGACGCTCGGCCACACGGGCGTGATCCGCATCGGCGGCAACTCCGGCGACTCCACCTTCTGGACCTCCACCGGCGAGACCGCGCCGTCCTGGGCCACCAGTGGCACGATCACCCCGGACAAGCTGCAACATCTCGCCACCATCGTGCGGGGCGCCGGCTGGAAGGTGATCCTCGCCGTCAACCTCAAGCACCCGGACCCGACCAGGGCCGCGGACGAAGCGACATACGCGCGGCAGATCTTCGGCGACTCGCTGCTGGCGATCGAGATCGGCAACGAGCCGAACTTCTACTACAGCAGCGCCGCGGTGTACTACACCGACTTCGAGTCCTACGCCGCCGCGATCAAGCAGGCCGTGCCCGGCGTGGGCGTCACCGGTCCCGAAGCCGAGACCAACCACAGCTCGTGGCTCGGCGGGTTCGCCGCGCTCGAGGCCGGCCACCCGGACGTCACCGAGATCTCCGATCACACCTACCCGACCAGCGCCTGCGGCACGTCGACCGCGACCATTGCGGAACTGCTGGGCACCGGCTCGGTGCAGTACGAGACCGCCAACGCGCAAGCGGCGCTCAGCGCGGCCGCGCAGTTGGGCGTCCCGGCGGCAATGACCGAGACCAACTCGACGGTCTGCGCCGGCACCCCCGGGGTGAGCGACGCGTTCGCCTCAGCGCTGTGGGCGCTGGACTACAGTCTGCTGATCGCTCAGCAGGGCATCGTCAACGCCGACTTCATGGGCGGCACGAACGCCGCCGGCTGCGACCCCTACACCCCGCTGTGCCCGACGACCGGCGACCTGACCGTCCGGCCGATCTACTACGGCATGCTCGCGACCGAACTCGTGGGTACCGGCCGCTTCGCGGCGCTGGACAACCCTGACGCCGCGGACGTGCGCACCTACGCGGTCAGGCACGGCCACCGCCTGACCGTCGTGCTCGACGACGTCCAGGACCCGGCGACCAACGGCGCGACCACGGTCACGCTCAACCTCGGCGGCGACTTCCGCTCCGGGCGGCTCACCGCGCTGACGACCTCGTCCTCGGCGGGCCTGTCGGCCACGACAGACATCACCCTCGGCGCACAGCAGGTCGGCCCGCACGGCGCCTTCCTCCCGCCGCGGTCCACTCCCGTCTCCGTCCACCACCAGACCGCGACCGTCACGGTGCCCGCGGGCAGCGCCGCGATCATCCAGTTCGACTGAAACGTCCGACGCGCAGCCTGAAGCAACCACCTGAAACAGCGATCGGGCGGGCCACCGCGACGAACAGTGGCCCGCCCGTGCTCGAACAACGGCCCCGAGTTACCACTTCCCGGTTGGATCCACGAGATTCGTGCGGGCGAACGCGGCGAATACCCGGCGGCGCGGTATGCCTCGGCGACCGGGGCCCTTCTTCGGCGAGTGCCATCCGAGGGCCGGCCCTCGCGGGCCCGACACCTGGGCCGCGCATCGGCCCCGGGGACGGCGAGATCCCGTCGAGCTTGTGGTAGGCACCGCGAACGACACCAGAACTACTCTGACCACCTGCCGGCAAAGGTGCCCGAAAAGACCCGGCGGGCTTAGCTGGCGAGGACTTCGCGGAGGCGGCGGGTGGAGACCCCGAGGCGGCCCGCGACCTCGGTGCGGGACAGGTGGGGTTCGGCGGCGATGATGTTCAGCGCGAGCTGGCGGGTTGTCGCGGTGGGGCGCCGCTGCGCGCCGGTGCGGCCCGCCCCGGTTCCGCCGGTCTCCGCCCGACCGAATTCGGTGTGCGGCAGCGGATGCGGAAGTTCCGCC
>DASXOA010000231.1:0-3594 GCA_036494675.1 Rugosimonospora sp. | reverse complement strand
CGGCAGTCCGACGGATGGCACTACCCGAACGGATCCTGGTGGGGCCAGACGTGCTGGGGCATCTGGCAGGACGTCTGGCTGCTGGCCCGGCCGGCCGTCTACGTGCGGGACAGCTACGTGGTCACCTCGGTAAGCAAACAGCGGATCACGATCACCACCACGCTGGCCAACGACGGCGCCACCGCGGCGACGGCCACGATAAACCACCAGGTGCTCGACAAGGGCAAAACCGTTCTCACCGATGGCCAGGGCAGCCAGGTCAGCGTCCCCGCAGGCGGCACCGAGACGGTCACGTTCGCAAGCGCGTGGACCAGCCCGAGGCTGTGGAGCCCGGCCGACCCGCACCTGTACGACCTGGCCATCACCACCCGGCCGGCCGCCGGTGGCAGCGCCGGCGACACCTACTCGGTCCGGTTCGGCTTCCGCGAGGTCACGGTCAACGAGACCGACATCCTGCTCAACGGCGAGCCGGTCATGCTGCGCGGCGACGCCTGGCACTACATGGGCTCGGTGGAAAACAGCCGGGCCTACGCCACTGCGTGGTTCACCATGGTGAAGGCGCTCGGCGTCAACTACCTGCGGCTGCACGCCATGCCGTACCCGCCGGTCTTCTACGACGTGGCCGACGAGATGGGGCTGCTGCTCGTGGCCGAGTCCGGCATCTACGGCTCCTCGGGCAATTACGCACTGTCCGCCGCGGACTTCTGGGACAACTGCGTCACCCACCTAACGGACCGGGTTCTCCGCGACCGGAACCACCCGAGCGTGTTCGCGTGGTCGGCCGAGAATGAGATGCTGGCCGCGTTCGGGCAGAGCTGGGCGGCGAAGGTCGCCGCGCTCAAGCCGGTCGTCACCGCCCTCGACACCACGCGGCCGGTTTATTTCGAGGGCGACGGCGACCCCCAGGGCGCGGGCGACCTGGAGAGCACGCACTACCCGTGGGAGATCACCACCAGCAACACGGCGATCCCCGAGTCCGCGTACGCGCTGGCCCCCGGCGGGCAGAACGCCGGGTTCTGGGACCGGAAGAAACCGATGCTGATCGGCGAGTTCAGCTCCATGTACTACGCGACGCCCTCGCAGGTCAGCGCGATCGGCGGCCCGGCCACCTACGCGGACCTCGACGGCCTGTGGTCGGCGCACGCGCTGATCGTCGGCGCGCAGATCGAGGGGCTCCGCTACGCCGGCACGACGGGCATCTCGCCGTGGAACACCGTGTGGTACGGCATGCGACACCTGCCGTTCGACACGTCGAAGGAGTCGCTGCCGCTGCCCGCCGCGACCGGGCCGAAGCTGCTCCAGGTAGGGCGCTACGCGACCACGCTCAACCCGGGGTTCGAGAACGACCTGCCGCGCTGGGAGCCGAACCCCATCCATGACTCGGTGGCCAGGGTGATGCCCTCCATAGCCGCTCTGGCCACCGACTACCGCACTCACTTCTGGGGCGGCGGCACGCTCACCCGGAACTACGCCGTCTACGACGAGGTGGGCACCCAGCGCACCATCACGGTGTCCTGGGAACTGATGCTGAGCGGTGCGGGAACGACCAGAGGGTCGCAGCGAGTCGTCGTCCCGCCGGACGGCAAAGCCGACGTCACCTTCGGCATCGCGGTGCCGGCGGTCAAGCAAATCACCACGGGCACGCTCACCGTGCGCGTCGACGCGGGCGGCCCGGCCCTCTACCAGCACCCGGCGCCGGTCACGGTGTACCCGGCGTCCGCGGGGCAGCGGACCAGCAAGGCGCCGCTCGCGGCCGCGGTGATCGAGGCCGCCGGATCGACGGCGACGAGCGACGCGCTGGGCGCCCTGGGCGTCACCACGCGGACGATTACCGACCTATCCTCGCTGCCGACGGGGCAGGAGGTGCTGGTCCTCGGCGAGGGCGCCACGGTCAACGCGACGCCGGACCAGACCGCGGCGGTAACCGCGTTCATCCAGGGCGGCGGGCGAGTGCTCAGCTTCGCGCAGCAGACGCTGCCGCAACTGCTGCCGTGGCCGGTGCTGCTCGCGGGCTCGCCGCAGACGATCACGCACGTCGCGGCGCCGCACCACCCGGCACTCGCCGGGATCGGCGCGGACGACTTGCGGTGGTGGAACACCGCGTCCGAGCAGGTGGTGCAGAAGACGATGGTCAAACCCCGCTACGGCGCGTTCACCTCGCTCGCCGACGCCGGACCGGGGCTCGCTTCCTCCGCGCTCGCCGAGGCGCCCTATGGCTCGGGCACCGCACTGTTCTGCCAGTACCCGGTGATCTCCGCCGCAGGCGCGGAGCCAGTCGCGGCGGTGCTGCTGCGCAACCTGGTCGACTACCTGGCCACCCGGCCGCCGTCGCCACGGTACCGGCTCGGCGTGGTCAGCCCCTCGGACTCGCCGCTTACCGGCACGCTGACCGCCTCCTCACTGGGCTTCACCACGGTCACCACGGTGTCCGCGGACACGCTCGCCGCGCTCGACGTGCTGCTCGTCGACGCCTCGGCGGCCAACACCGCGGGGCTCTCCGCGGTCTCGGCCGGGGCGTCCGACCTCGGTACCTGGGTCAGCGGCGGCGGGACGCTCTGGGTGAACGGGCTGACCACCGCCACGCTCGGCTCGCTCAGCGGCGTGCTACCGGATGGCGTCACGCTGACGGCCCTGGACACAGCCCACCAGCTCGGCGCCACCACCACCGGCGACTCCGCCGTTCTCGACGGCCTGAACAACGCCGACCTTGACTGGCCCGGCGCGTCGAATCCCCTGGTTACCGCCACCGTGTCCGGTGCGGGTGGCACATCGGCGGCAGACAGCCGGGGCGTGAACTGGACGGCGTTCGCGGCCGGTGCCGAACAGAACAAGTACCAGGTCGCCGAGGAGAGCGCGCTCGGCTTCACGCCCGGCAGCGTCTTCTGGATCTCCCGCAGCGGCTCCGGCCAGGTCGTCATCGACATGCTGTCCTGGCCCGCTCCGATCGCGCTCCCGGCCCAGACGACACTCGCGGCGGGCATCGCGGCCGGCCTGGGCGTGGGGTTTGTCGCGGGTTCCGGGTCGGGGCTGCTGCCCACCACGGGCTGGACGGGCTTCGCCAGTCCCAACAACGGCGCGGCGGGCAACGCGTTCGACCGCATCGAGTCCACCCGCTGGTCAAGCAACGCGCTGCAAGCGCCCGGCATGTATTACGGCGTGGACCTGGGCGCCACGCACACGCTGACCCGGATCGTCTGGGACGACTCGCCCGCCCCCGGCGACCTGCCGCGGGGCGTCGACATCCAGATTTCACAGGACGGCACCACCTACACGACCGCGCTGAGCCTGACCGCCGCGCAGGTCTCCAGCATGACCAACGCGGGCGTGCTGACGATTCCGCTGAACTCGGTGACCACCCGTTACCTGAAGATGGTCGACACCGGATCGGCGCCAGGCAACTACGTGTCCCTCTACGAGCTGTACCTGTTCGACCAGTAACCCCAGGAGACCCCTGTGAAACTCGCGCGCAAGACGCGGGCCGCCGTGCTGGCGGCCTGCCTGTCCGCAATCCTGTCCGCCGCCACGCTCGCAGCGCAGCCCGCGCTGGCCGGCCCCCTCGCGCCTGGCGACGGCCAAGCCGCGCTGGTCAGCGAC